>CAMLMQ010000007.1 GCA_946481135.1 uncultured Microbacteriaceae bacterium | reverse complement strand
CCTGCACGCCGATGACGCGGATGTCGCGCTCGGGTGCCGCGAGCGCGAGGGCCGAGGCGATGCCCGAGATGAGCCCGCCGCCGCCGATCGGCACGATGACGGTCGCCACGTCGGGCACCTGGTCGAGGATCTCCAACGCGACGGTGCCCTGGCCGGCGACCGTGTCGTGGTGGTCGAACGGGGGGATGAACACCGCCCCGGTGCGCGCGCAGAACTCCTGGGCGGCGGCGTTGGTCTCGTCGAACACGTCGCCGATGAGCACGACCTCGGCGCCGTAGTCGCGCGTGGCCTGCAGCTTCGGCAGGGCGACGCCGTTGGGCATGAAGATCGTGGCTCGGATGCCGAGTTCGCGCGCGGCGAGCGCGACGCCCTGCGCATGATTGCCGGCGGATGACGCGACGACGCCGAGCGCGCGCTCCTCGGCGCTCAACTGCGACAACCGGTTGTAGGCCCCGCGGATCTTGTACGACCCGGTGCGTTGCAGGTTCTCGGTCTTCAGGTGCACCGGATGCCCGGCGATCTGGGAGAGGAAACTCGAGGTCTCCATGGGGGTGACCTTCGCGACCGCGGCGACGCGATCCCGCGCCGCCCGGAACTCCTCCAACGTCGGCCCCGGCAGGGTCGACCGGTCCAGTTCAGCTCGCACGACGCCGCCTCGGGAGAGGTAGGGGTGTCGTCACGTCGGCGACCGTGGGATGCGGGTTGGTGCGCCACTCGCCGCGGGCGATGTAGCCGATGACGACGTTGAGCACCGCGACGAGCGGGACGGCGAAGAGCGCGCCGGGGATGCCGGCCGCGAACCCGCCCGTCGCGACGGCGAGCACGACGGCGAGCGGGTGCACTTTCACGACGGCGCCGACGAGCAGCGGCTGCAGGATGTGCCCCTCGACCTGTTGCACGAGGATGACGATGCCGAGCATGACGAGCGCCTGCACCGGACCGAGGTAGACGAGGGCGACGAACACCGCGAACGCGCCCGAGAGCACCGCACCGACGACCGGGATGAACGAGGCGAGGAACACGAGGATCGCGATCGGGATGACGAGCGGGAAGCCCCGCCCGTCGACGAGCCCGAGGATCCAGGCGCCGACGCCGATGCCGACCGCGTCGATCGCGGCGACCGAGATCTGCACCTTCACGAACGTCGTCAGGGTGAGCCACCCGGCCTCGCCCGCGCCGACGATCGCGGCCCGCGCCGAGTTCGGGAAGAGCCGCACGACGAAGCTCCAGATGCGACGGCCGTCGATGAGGATGAAGAGGGTCGTGAAGAGCGCCAGCAGGAGGCCCGCGAGGATGTGACCCACGTCGGAGCCGAGCGAGAGGGCGCCGGTGAGCAGCGCGCTCGCGTCGGTGCTGAACGCGTCGAGGGCCCCCTCGGCGTAGGCGTTGATGTCGTCTTCGGTGAGGTGCAGCGGCGACTCCAGCAGCAGCACCTTGAGGTCTTCCCAGCGGGCCAGCGTCTGCTGCTGCAGGTCGGGCCAGCCGCCACGCACTTGGAACACGATGAGCGTGACGAGCCCGCCGACGACGGCGATGACGGCGATCTCGTTGAGGGTGACGGCGAGCCACTTGGGCCAGCCCTTGCGCTGCAGCCAGTTGCTGAACGGCACGAGCAGCGCGGCGAGCAGCACACCGATGAAGAACGGGATGGCGACGTACCGCAGCTGCACGACGAGGAAGCCGACCGCCGCGACGAGCGCGAGCACGACGAGCGCCCGCCACGACCAGGCCGCGGCGACGCGCATCCCGTAGGCGACCTTCTCGTCGGGACTCACGACGACGGGTGCAGGCTCGGCCTTCCGCGTGCGGCGACGGGGCGCGGGGCGCTCGTCGGACTGCTCGGCTCGGGCCACGCCGACAGTCTAGGCGCGCAGACCCGGTACCTCAGGCGAAGGGCGTCGCGCTCACGGGGCTGCCGCGGAACATCACCCGCACGGAGTCCCCGGCTGACGGCTGCACCCCGACGTCGTGCTGCACGCTGAGGAGCGTGCCGTCGTCGAGCCGCACCGCCGTGCGGCGCAGAGACCCGAGGAAGCTCGACGCGACGACCGTCGCCGGGATCCCGCTCCCCGCCGGGGCGAGCACGACATCCTCGGGGCGCACGTAGGCGAGCACCGGGCCGTCGGGTTGCGGATCGCCGAGCACGTCGAAGGTGGTGCCGTAGGCCGAGATCCGCCCCGCGGCGAGCTCGCCCGGAACCCGGTTCGACAGCCCCACGAAGTCGGCGACGAACGGGGTCGCGGGCCGCACGTACAGATCCTCGGGGGTGCCGATCTGCTCGATGCGCCCGGCGCGCATGACCGCGACCCGGTCGGCGACGGCGAGCGCCTCCTCCTGGTCGTGGGTCACGAACAGGGTCGTGATGCCGAGCTCGGTCTGGATGCGGCGGATCTGCTCGCGCAGCTGCACCCGCACCTTCGCGTCGAGGGCGGAGAGCGGCTCGTCGAGCAGCAGCACGCGCGGACGCGTGACGAGGGCCCGCGCGAGCGCGACGCGCTGCTGCTGCCCGCCCGAGAGCTGGTGCGCGAAGCGCTGCCCGCGGTCGCCGAGTCCGACGAGATCGAGGGCCTCCTGACCACGCTCCCGCCGTTCCGCCGGGGGGACCTTCCGCATCCGCAGACCGAACTCGACGTTCTCGCGCACCGTCATGTGGGGGAAGAGCGAGTAGGCCTGGAAGACCATGCCGATGTCACGTCGGTTCGTGGGCAGCCGTGCCACGTCGTCGCCGTCGATGCGGATCTCCCCCGCGTCGACGGCCTCGAGCCCCGCGAGGGCTCGCAGGGCCGTCGTCTTGCCGCAGCCCGACGGTCCGAGCAGCGCGACGAACTCGCCCGGCGCCATCTCGAGGTGGAACTCGTCGAGCGCGCGCAGGGCGCCGTACTGCTTCACGACGCCGCGCAGTTCGACCGTCGCCGGCTCGGCGCGGAGGGAGTCGCCGGCACGGGCGAGGGAGGGAAGGCGGAGGGAGTCGGTCATGAAGTCCTCGAGCGGGGTCGGGCGCCCAGCCGTCCGAGGACGACGAGCAGCAGGAATGCGAACAGCAGCGCGAGCAGCGAGAAGATGACGGCCACCCAGGGGTCGTTCTTCTGGATGATCACGAGCGCCGTCTGCAGGTTGGCGCGGTTGAGCAGCGACGCGAGGGTGAACTCGCCGAGCACGACGGCGACCGAGATCACGGCCGCGGCGAGCAGACCGCGCCGGAGGTTGGGCAGCAGGACGCGCACGAGCACCGTCGGCCACCCCGCGCCGAGCGAACGCGCCGCCTCCGTCAGGGTGCGCACGTCGATCCCGTCGAGGTTCGACTGGATCGCTCGGTAGGCGAAGGGCAGCACGAGGATGCCGTAGGCGAACGCGAGCGGCCAGGCTCCGGAGCCGGCGACTCGGGCCACGACCGAGTACACGGGCGCGAGTCCGACGACGAGTACGATCGCCGGGATCGTGATCGGCAGCAGGCAGATGAACTCGAGCAGGCGCCGAAGCCCGGGAAAGCGCAGATGCACGAGGATCATCGTCGGTACGAGCAGCACGAGCACGATGACGATCGTCACGATCGAGAGCACGATCGAGTTGCCGATCGAGGTCCACAGCACGCGGTAGCTATTGTCGAGGCCGCCCGTGAAGACGGTGATCCAGCGGTCGAGGGTGTAACCGCCCGCGAGTCCGCCGCGTAGCGTGAACTCGATCATGCCGACGATCGGGATCGCGAACACGACGCCGACGATGCCGAGGATGACGCCCCGCACGGGGCGCGACGGGGTCATCGCTGCCACCTCGCCGCGCGGCGCTGGAGCAGCGCATAGCCGACCATCACGACGACCATGACGACGATCATGCCGAGAGCGAGCGCGCCGGCGAGATTCTCGCGACCGAGCACCGTCTCGCTCGTGAGCGCCGCCCGAATCTGAAGGGGGACGATGCCCTGGCCTTGGCTCGAGAGCGCGGCCGCCGTCGCGTACGACGAGAACGAGTTCGCGAACAGCAGCAGGAGCGAGCCGATGAACGAGGGGGCGAGCACGGGGAATCCGATGTGCCACCAGAATCCGAGGCGGCTGCCGCCCAGGGTCGCGTTGGCTTCGGCCCACTGCGGACGCAGACCCTCGAGGGCGGGCAGGAAGGTGATGATCATGAGCGGCACCTGGAAGTAGAGGTACGGCAGGATGAGGCCCGGCACTTCGTAGAGCCACACGCCGTCGGCGAAGATGTCGATGCCGAACACATCGTTGAGCAGCACCCGGACCGAGCCCTGGATGCCGATGATCGACACGAAGGCGAAGGCGAGCATGACGCCGCCGAACTGGGCGAGCACGCCGCTCGCGGCGTCGATGAACGAGCGCAACGGACCGTCGGGCCGAGTGCCCGAGAGCGCGTAGCAGACGAGGGCGCCGACGACGGCGCCGACGACGGCGGTGAAGGCGGAGAGCCAGATCGAGTTGCCGAAGGTCGCGAGCACGACAGGATCGCCGAGCGCGCTGAGGTTGTCGAAGGTGAGCGCACCTGCGTCGTCGAAGAACCCGGTGCCGACGGCGATGACCGTCGGCAGCCCCAGGAAGATGAGGACGTAGGCCGAGAACGGGAGCAGCCCGAGGACCGCTCCCGTTCCCGGGCGCACGCTACTGGACAGCGGCGGCCCACTTCTCGCCGAGGAGGGTGCCGGCAGCCTCGCTCTGCTCGGCGGTCGGCACGACGGTGTCGCTCGGTGCCTCCGGAAGAGCCGCGTAGAGCTCCTCGTCGATCGTGCCGTCCGAGGCCATGGCCTCGGCGAGCACCGGACGGGCGCCGCCCTTCAGCCAGAGGTTCTGCACCTCAGGGCTGTAGAGGAACTCCATCCAGAGACGAGCCGCCGCCGGGTGCGGAGCGTCGACGTTGATCGCCTGGTTGTAGTAGCCCGCGTACCCGGTGCCGTCGAAGATCACGACCTCCCAGTTGCGCTGGCCCTCGAGCTGCGCGCCGTAGCCCGCGTTGAGGTAGTCCCAGTCGAAGACGACCGGCGTCTCACCCGACGCGATCGTCGCGGGAGTCGGATCGATCTTGACGAAGTTGCCGACGGCGTTGAGTTCCGCGAAGAAGTCGATGCCAGCCTGGAAGTCGTCGAGCGTGCCGCCGTTCTGCACCGTCGCCATTCCGACGGCGGCGAACGCCGCGCCCGCCTGGGTCGGGTCACCGTTGATCGAGACCGCGCCGCGGTACTCATCACCGAGCAGGTCCTCGAGCGACTCCGGCGCCGGCACGGCGTCGGGGTCGTATCCGACGGCCATGTAGCCGCCGTAGTCCGCGTAGAAGAGTCCGGACTGCTCCTTGAGCGCATCCGGGATGTCGTCCCACGCCTCGACCTGGTACGGCGCGAAGTGGTCGGTGTTCGCGAGCGCGACCGCGAGGCCGAGGTCGAAGACGTCGGGCGCGGTGTCCTGTCCGGCGAGGTTCTCAGCGGCCTGGATCTCCTCGGCGCTCGAGGCGTCGGGCGACGCCTCGGTGACCGTGATCTCGGGGTAGCGCTCCATGAACAGGTCGAGGATCTCGCCGTAGTTCGCCCAGTCGCGCGGGAGCGCGATGACGTTGAGGGCACCCTCGGCCTTCGCGGCCTCTTCGAGCGCCTCGAAGCTTCCGAAGTCGGCCAGACTCGTCGCGGTGGCCGCGTCGACATCGGACGGGGCGGCGGCGTTCGAGTCGCCGGCGCAGGCGCTGAGACCGACGGCGAGTGCGGCGGCTGCCGCGACGCCGAAGACGGCACGCTGGGTGATCACATGTCCTCCTGGTGTGGGGATGGCGCGGGGTGTCCGCGACGAGCCGACCGTAGGGAGCGCGATCGACGCGGCGGGTTCGGCGCGGTGAACGGCGGTCGACGCCGCGGTGTCCGGGGCGGAGGCTAGGGTCGGGGCGTGCCGGAGAGGATCTCGGCGGCGAGCGCGCGCCGCATCGCGCTGGCGGCGCAGGGCTTCGGCATCCCGCGCCCCACGACCGTCGGTACGCGCCAGCTCAACCTGCTGATGCAGCGGCTCGGGGTGCTGCAGATCGACTCGGTCAACGTGTTCGAACGCAGCCACTACCTGCCCGTCTTCGCACGGCTCGGGCCCTACGACAAGAAGCTGCTCGACCGGCTCACGCTCCGCCCGAAGGCGCCGTATCTGGAGTACTGGGCGCACGTCGCGACGTTCGTCCCCCGTGACGACTGGCCGCTGTGGGGATGGCGGCGGGCGGCCATGCGCGCCAAGTACGGCAAGCCGGGAGGCTGGGTCGACACCCATCCGCAGATGGTGCGATTCGTGCTCGACGAGTTGCGGGCGAACGGCCCGATGGCGGCGAGCGACATCGAGCACGAGGAGAACGTGCGGCGGGGCCCGTGGTGGGGACTCTCCGACATCAAGGAGGCGCTGGAGTACCTCTTCGTGTTCGGCGAGGTCGTGACGGCGGGCCGCAAGGGCTTCGAGCGGGTCTACGCGCTGCCCGAGCAGATCCTCTCCCCCGCCCTGCTCGGTGCCGAGGTGCCGGTCGAGGAGGCGCAGCGCGAGCTCGTGCGGCGTGCCCTGCGCGCGCACGGCGTCGGCACCGCGAAGGACATCGCCGACTACTACCGGCTCTACGTGGCGACGACGGCCCGGCTGCTCGACGAGCTCGTGGATGCCGGCGAGGCCGAACGGGTGAGCGTCGAGGGCTGGAAGGCGCCCGGCTATCTCGCGACCGGCGCGCGCGTCCCGCGCCGCATCGAGGCGGCGGCGCTGCTGTCGCCGTTCGACCCCGTCGTGTGGGAACGGGATCGGGCGCTGCGGATGTTCGACTTCCACTACCGCATCGAGATCTACACGCCGGAGCCGAAGCGGATCTACGGGTACTACACGCTGCCGGCGCTCGTCGACGACCGGATCGTCGGCCGCATCGACCTCAAGAGCGACCGGCAGGCGGGGGTGCTGCGGGTGCAGTCGGCGTGGCGCGAGCCGCACACGACAGTCGCCGACGTCGAGCGGCTCGTTCCGGTGCTGCGCGAGACGGCGGCGTGGCAAGGACTCGGCGAGATCGTCGTCCGAGACCGGGGCGATCTCGCGCGGGACCTCACCGCGGCGCTGGGGTAGGGCTCAGAACCTGGCGGCGTTGCCGCGGAGGCGCGCGACCCGGTCGGGGATCGGGGGGTGCGTCGCGAACAGGCGCGTGAGGAAGCCGGGCCGGTTCGGGTCGGAGATCCACAGGTGCGACATCGACGTGTTGGTGCGCGCGACCGGGCGGCCGTACTCCTGCAGCTTCAGCAGGGCCGACGCGAGCGCCTCGGGATGGCGAGTGGTCAGCGCCCCCGTGGCGTCGGCGAGGTACTCGCGCTGACGCGAGACGGCGGCCTGCACGATGCCGGCGACGATCGGGGCGAGGATCGCCGCGATGATGCCGACCGCGAGGATGATGAGGGCGGCCGGTCCGGCGTTGTTGTTGCTGCTGCGCCCCCGTCCCCCGAAGAACACCATGCGCAGGGTGATGTCGGCGATGAGCCCGATCGCGATGACGAGACCGAACACGACGAGCGAGACGCGGATGTCGTAGTTCTTGACGTGGCCCATCTCGTGCGCCATGACGCCCTCGAGCTCGGAGTCGGTCATGATCTCCAGCAGTCCCGTCGTCGCCGCGACGACCGCATGCTCCGGGTCGCGTCCGGTGGCGAACGCGTTCGGGGCCGGGTCGTTGATGACGTAGACCTTCGGCATGGGGAGCCCCTCGGTGATCGCGAGGTTCTCGACGATGCGGTACAGGCGCGGCTCGTCACGCTTCTGGATCTCGTGCGCTCCCGCGAGCGCGAGGGTCTCCCGCGTCGCCATGAAGTACTGGAACAGCGCGTAGGCCGCCGCGATGACGATCGTGATGATCGAGATCGTCCAGTCGCCGTAGATGAACGTCGGGATGAGGCTCAGCCCCGCGATGATCAGCAGGAACAGGATGATGATGAAGACGGTGTTGCGCTTGTTCTTCGCGATCGCGGAGTACATGGATGCGTTCCTCTGGGCCGGGTTCCGGGAATACGACGGCTCCGCCGGTCAGTCAACCGGCGGAGCCTGAGTCGTCGCTGGGGTCTCGACACGCGCCTTCGGCGCTACTCGACCACCGGAACGATCAGAACTGCACCTTCGGCGGCTCGGCGATGGCCGACGGCTCGTCGACCTCGAAGAACTCGCGCTCGGTGAAGCCGAGGCCGCGCACGAAGAGCGTGTTCGGGAACACCTTGATCTTCGTGTTGAGCTCGCGCACCCCTCCGTTGTAGAAGCGGCGCGACGCCTGGATCTTGTCCTCGGTGTCGACGAGTTCGCCCTGCAGCTGCAGGAAGTTCTGGTTCGCCTGCAGCTGCGGGTAGGCCTCGGCGACGGCGAAGAGGCTCTTGAGCGCCTGCTGGAAGTGGTTCTCCGCAGCGCCCGCCTCGGCGGGGGTCGAGGCGTTGACCGTCTCGGACCGGGCCTTGGTGACGTTCTCGAAGACCTGCTTCTCGTGAGCGGCGTAGCCCTTCACAGCTTCGATGAGGTTCGGGATGAGGTCGGCGCGACGCTTGAGCTGCACCGTGATGTCGCTCCACGCCTCGTCGACGCGGACGTTGAGCCGGACGAGGCCGTTGTAGGTCGCCCAGAGGTAGCCGCCGACGATGACGACGAGCAGCACGATGACTGCGACGACGATGAGGATCTCCATGCCCGACAGCATAGAGGCAGATCACCTCCGACGAGCTGAGAGAACCTCGCGAAGCCAGGCGAAGGATGCCTTCGGCCGACGCTCCTGCGTCTCGGGGTCGACCGCGACGAGCCCGAACTTCTGGGTGTAGCCGGCGGCCCACTCGAAGTTGTCGAGCAGGGTCCAGACGAAGTACCCCTCGACCTCGACGCCCGGCACGCGGACGAGCACCGAGCGGATGTGCGACTCGAGGTACGCGATGCGGTCGTCGTCGGCGACGTTGCCGTCCGGCTGCGGACGGTCGGGGTAGCTCGCACCCCCCTCGGTGAAGATGATCGGCGGCATCCGACCCGCGTAGCGCTCGGCGAACTGCTCGAGCAGCACGGGCACGAGTTCGGGCGACTCGGGCCACCCGAACCCGGTCACCCCGTACTCCGGCCACGGCTCCAGACGCAGCGGGAGGCTCAGCATCGCCTGCGAGTGCCCGTCGTGGGTGCCGACCTTCACCTGCGGCGGGCCGGCGGCGACCTTGCTCGGGAAGTAGTACTGCACCCCGTAGAAGTCGATCGGCTCGGCCATGATCTTCGCGTCGCCCGGCCGCGGCAGTGCGGCGAGTCGCGACGCGAGCCCGACGAGGCCGGGTGCGCGCCGTCCCCGCAGTACGGGGTCGGCGAACACGCGGTTGCTGAGGATGTCGAAGTTGTGCGCCGCGAGCCGGTCGGCCCATCCGGAGGTCGCCGGGAAGACGGGGGTGTGGGCGTTGGAGATGCCGATCCGGCCCGTCACCGGCACCTCGCGGAGCGCCCGCACGGCGAGTCCGTGGCCGAGCAGCAGATGGTGCGCCGCCCGCGCACCGGCGACCCACACGGCCGTGCCGGGCGAGTGCACGTCGAGGGTGTAGCCCTCGAGCGCGAGCGTCGCCGGTTCGTTGATCGTCACCCAGTCGGCGACGCGGTCGCCGAACGCCTCCCCGACGATGCGCGCGTAGTCGGCGAACCGGTACGCCGTGTCGCGCTTCGCCCAGCCGCCCGCGCGGTCGAGTTCGAGCGGGGTGTCCCAGTGGAAGATCGTCGCCATCGGACGGATGCCGGCATCCAGCAGCTCGTCGAGGAGGCGGTCGTAGAACGCGAGGCCCTCGGCGCTCGCCGGGCCGCGCCCGCCCGGCTGCACACGCGGCCACGAGATCGAGAACCGGTAGGCGTCGACGCCGAGGTCGCGCAGCAGCGCGACGTCTTCGGGCATGCGGTGGTAGTGGTCGGCGGCGACGAGCGCGTTCGAGCCGTCGAGCACGACGCCGGGGTCTTCCGTGAAGTGGTCCCAGCCGGCCGGGCCGCGCGCATCCGCCCCGCCCTCGATCTGATAGGCCGACGTACTCACGCCCAGCACGAAGCCGGGCGGCAGCTCGGCTGCCAGCTCCTCGGGTGTCACCGGATCATTGTGGCGGAGCGGAGACTCCTCGCCGTGCCTCTTGCACCGCGCGGATCCAGTGGTACGACTTCTTCGGAGTGCGGGCGAGCGTCTCGGTGTCGAGGTGCACGAGCCCGAAGCGCTGGGTGAAGCCGGCGGCCCACTCCCAGTTGTCGACGAAGGTCCACACGTAGTAGCCGTCGACGCGCGGGTGTGCCGCCGCGACGGCGACGTGACGCGCGAGGTAGTCGATGCGATCACGGTCGTCGACGACGCCGTCGGCACCCACGACGTCGGGGAAGCTCGCGCCGCCCTCGGTGATGAGGATGCGCGGCAGGCGGTCGCCGTAGCGCTCGTGCAACTGGTCGAGCAGCACCCCCAGCGAGTCGGGCGCGATCGGCCAGTCGAACCCGGTGACGGGATGCTCGGGGAAGCGCTCGAGCTTGAATGGCACCTTCGTCATCGCCTCGGCATGCCCGTCGGGCACCGCGCCCGAGGGGTCGGCACCGGCCGAGACGCGGGAGGGGAAGTAGTAGTTGAGCCCGTAGAAGTCGAGGGGTCGCGAGATGACCGCGCGATCGCGGCCGAGGCGCGACAGCATCCGGAGGCCGAGCCGTTCGAGACCGCGGGCGCCGCGCGGCAACTCGGCGTCGCGTCCGAGCAGCACCGGGTCGGCGAACAGCCGGTTGTGCACGAAGTCGAACAGGTCGGCGGCATCCCGGTCGGCGTCGGAGTCGGTCGCGGGCTCGACCGGGGTGTGCACGTTCGTGATGCCGATGCGGCCCGCGACCAGCACGGCGCGCAGCGCGTCGACGGCGAGCCCGTGGGCGCGCAGCAGGTTGCGCACCGCGCGGATCGCGCCGAACAGTCGCGTGCGCCCGGGGGCGTGCACGCCGAGCGCGTACCCGTCGAGGATGACGGTCGTCGGCTCGTTGAGGGTGATCCAGTCGGCGACCCGGTCGCCGAACGCCTCGCCCGCCGCCGTCGCGAAGTCGGCGAAGCGGTCGGCGGTGTCGCGCCGCAGCCAGCCGCCCCGCTCCTCCAGGGGCGCCGGGGTGTCCCAGTGGAAGAGGGTCACGACGGGGCGGATGCCGGCGTCGAGCAGTCCGTCGAGCACGCGGTCGTAGTAGTCGACGGCCTTCGGGTTGACCGGTCCGCGACCGTCGGGCAGCAGCCGCGACCACGACAGCGAGAATCGGGAGGCGTCGACACGCGCCCTCCGCATGAGGGCGAGATCCTCGTCGAGCCGGTGGTACGCGTCGGTCGTCACCGCAGGCGTGGAGCCGTCGCGGATGCGCCCGGGCTCGGCCGCGAACACGTCCCACGTCGACGGGGTGCGCCCGTCCTCGTCCCACGCGCCCTCGATCTGCGGCGCCGCGGAGGCCACCCCGAACATGAAGTCGGGCCGCATCCGCGCGGCGAGCTCGTCGGGGGTCACGGGCATCCTCGTTCTCGCTGGTTGAGGAGCGGGCCGCGTCGCAGCACGCGTCTCGAAACCACACGTTCGCGGTAGCCGGTTTCGATACGCGTCGCCCTCCGGGCGGCGCTACTCAACCCGCGAATCATCCGAGCACCCGGTCGAGGTAGGCGTTGCCGAAGCGCCGGTCGGGGTCGAGTTCGTCGCGCACGGCGAGGAAGTCGTCGAAGCGCGGATACGCGGGGCGGAGGTCGTCGGCGGCCCGGGCGTGCATCTTGCCCCAGTGCGGGCGGCCGTCGTACGTGCGCATGAGCGCGTCGAACGCCGCGAAGTACTCGGTGGGGTCGTCACGCACGTAGCGGTGCACGGCGATGTAGGCGCTCGGGCGCCCGTAGGCGGTCGACATCCAGTTGTCGTCGGCGGCCGCGGCACGCACCTCGATCGGGAACGAGATGCGCCACCCGGTGCGCTCGACGAGTCCGCGCACGTCGCGCAGCGCCTGCGGCAGCGCGTCGAGCGGGATGGCGTACTCGCTCTCCCGGAATCGCACGAGGCGCGGGCTCGCGAAGATCTGGAAGGAGGGTCCGGTGCGTTCGCCGTCGCCGTAGACGCCCGTCGCGAGCCGGCTGAGCGCCGGGATGGCGGGCTTCACGAGGTGTCCGACGAACTGCTGCGCCCGCAGTGCCTCGTTCTCGAGCAGCCGGCGCTCGGCCCAGAGGGCGAGACGGCTCGGCGGGGTGAACTCGGTGTCGGCGGGCAGCCGCGTCTTCGTCTGCGTCATCGCGACGTCGGTGTGCGGCCACCAGTAGAACTCGAAGTGGTCGGCGTCAGCCACGAGGCTCGGCCAGCCGTCGAGCACCTCGTCGAAGGGCCGCGGGCCGTCGACGGACCGCAGCACGAAGGAGTCGACGCACTGCAGTTCGAGTTCGACGAGGATGCCGAGCGCACCGAGGCCGAGCCGCACCGCGGGCAGGAGCTCCGGGCGCTCCGACTCGGAGACCCGCAGCACGTCGCCCGACCCGGTGACGAGGGTGGCCGCGACGATCTGGGTGGCGAGGCCGCCGAAGCGCAGACCCGTGCCGTGCGTGCCGGTCGAGGTCGCGCCTGCGATCGACTGGCGGTCGATGTCGCCCATGTTCTGCAGGGCGAGGCCGTGCGCGGCGAGCAGTGGGCCGAGGCGCCAGAGTCGCGTTCCGGCGGCGACGCGCACTCGCTTCGTGGCCGTGTCGACGGCGACGAGTCCCTGGAGCCCGTCGAGGTCGAGCAGCACCCCGTCGGTCGCCGCGATGTCGGTGAAGCTGTGACCCGCGCCGACGGCCTTGACCGGCAGCCCCCGGTCGGCGGCGGCGCGCACGACGGCGACGACCTCGTCGACGGTCTCGGGACGTGCGCGATACACCGGCTCGGCGACGGCCGACCGCCCCCAGTTGCGCCAGCGCGTGCCCGGCACGAGCGTCTCGGTCATAGGAAGACCCTCCCCTCGCCCCGGTAGGTCGGCATCGAGCCGACGATCTCGCCGGCCTCGACGAGCGCGAACTCGTCGAGGTGCTCGCTCAGTTCCCCGGCCTTCGTGTGGCGCAGCCAGACACGGTCGCCGACGACGAGGTCGCGGGCGGCCGCGCCCCGCAGCGGGGTCTGCACCTCTCCCGCCGCCTCACGCGGCTCCATGCGCAGCCCCTCCGGCCAGACGACCCGCGGAAGCCGGTCGGGGCCGGGCGGGCCGGAGGCGATCCACCCGCCGCCGAGGAGTGTCGCGATGTCGGCGGTCGGCCGCCGGACCACGTCGAGCGCGAACGCCGCCGCGGGGGCCGGACGGAACCGGGTGTAGCCGTCGAAGAGGTGCGGCCCGAAGAGGCCCGAACCGGCCGCGACCTCGGTGACCGACGCGTCGGCGCGCGTCGACTCGATCGAGCCGGTGCCGCCGCCGTTGACGAACTCGAGCTCGGCGACGCCCCGCACCCGACGCACCGCCTCTCCGCGCCGCTCGGCGAGCTCGCGGGCCGACGCCCGCTGCATCGCCCGGATCGCCGCCTTGGCCGGGCCGGCGTTCGTCACGCCCGCGATCTGCGCCTCGTAGGCCATGAGACCGACGAGCCGGAACCCGCGCCGCGCGATGACCGCCTCGGCGAGCGCTTCCGCGGCCTCCGGGGTGAAGACCGGGGAGCGCCGCACCCCGACGTGACCGAGCAGCCGTGAGCGATAGGACGCGTCGAGTTCGAGCGCGACGCGGATCACGGCGCGCTTGGCCGGCGCGACCACGGCATCCACGAGGTCGAGTTGCGCGACGTCGTCGACCATGAGGGTGACCCGGCGGGCGAGGCGCTCGTCGGCGGCGAGCCGCGCGATCGCCCCCCGGTCGGCGGTCGGGTACCCGACGACGACGTCGTCGTGATCCTCGGCGAGCCAGAGCGCCTCGGCGAGCGTGTAGGCGAGGATGCCCCGATAGCCGGGCAGGGCGAGCACGGCATCGAGCACCCCGCGCACCCGCACCGACTTGCTCGCGACACGGATCGGCATGCCGCCGGCGCGGTCGAGCAGGTCGTGGGCGTTCGAGGCGAGCGCTTCGACACTCAGCACCCCGACGGGGGCGTCGAGGTCGTACGTCGCGGCCGTGAGCGTGGGCCACCAGTTCTCGGCGTCGTCCCACGGCGCGTAGCGCTGCGGCTCGAGGCGCAGGGTCACCGCACACCTCGCACCGGGATGACCGCGAGCGCCCCGAGCACCGTCGCGACGGCGGCGATGAGGAAGAGACCCGTGAAGCCCGCGACCGCGGCGACGAGCCAGGCGCCGAGCAGCGGCGCGACCGCCTGGGGAACCGTCGACGCGATGTTCATGATCCCCAGATCCTTCCCCCGCGTGGCCGCGTTGGGAAGCACCTGCGTCGCGAGCGCCTGGTCGACGGAGAGGAACGCTCCGTACCCGATGCCGAGCAGGGCGCCCGCGATCACCGCGACGGTGAAGTCGGGCACGAGGGCGAGCAGGCCCGCCGCGACCGCCTGGAACAGTGCCGAGACGATGACGAACGGCTTGCGGCGGCCCACGCGGTCGGACCAGCGGCCGAGCAGCAGCGACGCGGCGATGAGGAAGACGACGTAGACGAGGCTCAGCACGAGGAGGTCGCCCTCGGCGTCAGGGCGGTGGAGGCCGAACATGAGGAAGTACAGCAGCAGCGTCGTGCCGAGCGCGTTGCCGATGTTGACGAGGATGCGCCCGAGCATCACCCAGCCGAAATCGGGGTGCTTGCGGGGACTGATCCAGAACCCCGACAGCAGGATGCGCGCGCTGAAGGCGGGACGGTCGGCTCGGGCGAGCGGCGCATCCGGGGCGATCAGCAGGAAGGGCACCGCGAGGGCGAGCACGATGCCCGCCATCGCGAGGTAGCCGACGAGGGTGCCGAGGCCGAGCGCTTCGACGAGCACGAGACCCAGCACGAGGCCGAGAGCCTGCGGTGCCGCCACCCATCCCGAGATGACGCCGCGCTGCGCGACCGGCACCTGGTCGGAGATCGTCGCGGTGAGCGCCGCGGTGAGCACGCAGAACCCGACGATCGCGAGCGTCCAGAAGACGCCGACGCCGAGAAGCGTGGTCTGCAGACCGAGCAGCACGAGCGCCGCGGCGAACGTGAGCGCGCCCCCGAGGATCCACGGCTTGCGCCTCCCCCACCGACCCGTCGTTCGATCGGAGAGCGCCCCGGCCAGCGGATACGCGACGAGCGCGAACGCGCCCGCGATGCCCGAGATGGTGCCGAAGGCGAGCACGCTGTCGACCCAGTCGCTGCTCGTGCGCAGCGACTCGACCTGCGCGGGCAGCAGCAGCTGCACGGGCGTGAGCTGCGCCATCCAGATGCCGAGCCAGGCCGCCGCGAAGGCGGCGACCCAACGGCCCGGCACCCGCGTCGTGGGCTCGGCCAGGGCGGACGAGCCGAGGGCGGGTGTGGTCATTCCTGATCCTCCTGCGGGAGAGCGTGGGCGGCGATGGCGTCGGCGGCGAGATCGAGCATCCGGTCGACGGCGTCGTCGTCGCGGGTGGCGAGCCAGGCGAGGGTCGCGCCGTCGGTGAGCGCGTTCGCGAAGGCGGCGAGTTCGGTCGTCGGAATGCTCCAGCGCACGCCGTACCGCGCCGCCCCGGCGTCGAGCACCTGTGCGGCGAGTTCCCGATACGCCGCATACTGCTGCGCGGGGAGGTCGCTCATCCCCGGACTGCGGAGCGCGTGCTGGGTGAGCTCGAACATCGCCTGCTCACGTCCGGGATGCTCGCGCACGAGGGCGAGGTAGGAACCGAGCACCTCGCGCACGGCCGAGCGCAGGTCGGGCGCGTCGAGGCCGGGGGAGCCGAAGAGCGCCTCTCCCTCCCCCGCGACGACGAGTTCGATGACGTCGCGCAGCAGTTCCTCGCGCGAGGCGACGGCGTAGTGGAAGGAGGCGAGCGGCATGCCGGCCTCGGCGGTGATCGCCCGGGTCGTCGCCGCGTGCACGCCGTCGCGCACGACGACGGCGAGCGCCGCACGCGCGAGCGCCTCGCGCCGCTCGACGGCCGACATCCGCGGCATCCCGGACCCCTTCCCTGAAGTGGGTCAACTGTCCCAGACGGGCGACTCAGTTCGCAACATCCGCCGTCGCGGGGTGAGTAGCGCGCCGCGCAGCGGCACGCGTATCGAAACCTCCTGACATCGGGTTTCGATACGCGTCCGCCTCCGGCGGGCGCTACTCAACCCGCGGTGAGGGTCGCCGTCTGCTCGGCGATCTCGCGCTCCTCGTCGGTGGGGATGACGAGCACCTCGACGGGGGCGCCGTCGGGCGAGATGCGCCGGCGGCTGGAGCCCGACGCGTTGCGGACCGGGTCGACACGGATGCCGAGGAAGCCGAGACGCTCGACGGCGCGTTCCCGCAGCCGTGTCGCGTTCTCGCCGATGCCGGCCGTGAAGACGAGGGCGTCGAGACCGCCGAGTTCCGCCGCGTAGGCGCCGATGTACTTGCGCAGCCGGTGCAGCAGCACCTCGACGGCGAGCACCGCGCCGGGCTCCCCCCGCTCGGCCGCCGCGGACACGTCCCGGAAGTCGTTCGAGCCCGCGAGCCCGAGCAGCCCCGACCGGCGGTTGAGCAGCGCGTCGATGTCGCCGACCGACCACCCGTGCCGCGTGAGATGCAGCAGCACGCCGGGGTCGACATCCCCCGAGCGGGTCCCCATCACGAGACCCTCGAGCGGTGTGAGGCCCATCGAGGTGTCGATCGAGCGGCCGCCGTCGATCGCGCACGCCGACGCGCCGTTGCCGAGGTGGAGCACGATCATGCGCAGCTCGGCGAGCGGACGGTCGAGGAACGCGGCGGCCCCGCGCGACACCGAACGGAACGACGTGCCGTGGAACCCGTAGCGGCGGATCCCCAGTTGCTCGGCGACGGCGGCGTCGATCGCGTAGGCCGCGGCGTGGTCGGGCAGCGTCGCGTGGAACGCCGTGTCGAAGACGGCGACGTGGGGCACGTCGGGCAGCACGGCGCGGGCGGCGCGGATGCCGGCGAGCCCGGGCGGGTTGTGCAGCGGCGCGAGCGACGCGAGCTGCTCGATCTCGTCCTCGACGGCGTCGTCGAGCAGGGTCGGCTCGACGAAGCGCGTGCCGCCGTGCACGACCCGGTGCCCGACGGCATCCGGCGCGGTGTCGAGGTCGGCAAGCACCCGCCGCACCGCCTCGGTGTGGTCGGCGACCCCGCCCGGTTCGCCGATGCGTTCGACGAGGCCGCCCGACCGGTCGCCCGACGCCAGGTCGAGCAGCTCGAACTTGAGGCTCGACGACCCGGCGTTGAGCACGAGCACGCGCGTCACTCGGCGGACTCCCCGCCCTGCGCCTGGATCGCGGTGACGGCGATCGTGTTCACGATGTCGCGCACGAGCGCGCCGCGCGAGAGGTCGTTCACGGGCTTGTTGAGTCCCTGCAGCACCGGACCGATCGCGAGTGCGCCGGCCGAGCGCTGCACCGCCTTGTAGGTGTTGTTGCCCGTGTTGAGGTCGGGGAAGACGAACACCGTCGCGCGCCCCGCCACCTCGGAACCGGGCAGCTTCGCCGCCCCGACGGTCGGGTCGGCGGCCGCGTCGTACTGAATCGGCCCCGCGACGGGCAGCTCGGGCGCGCGCTCCTTCACGAGCGCGGTCGCCGCGCGCACGTCGTCGACGTCGCCGCCGCTGCCCGACTCACCCGTCGAGTACGACAGCATCGCGACCCGCGGCTCGACCCCGAACTGCCGGGCGGTCGCCGCCGACGCGATCGCGATGTCGGCGAGCTGCTCGCGGGTCGGCTCCGGAATCACGGCGCAGTCGCCGTAGACGAGCACCCGGTCGGCGAGCACCATGAGGAAGACGCTCGACACGACCGAGATGCCGGGCTTCGTCTTGATGATCTGGAACGACGGTGTGATCGTGTGCGCCGTCGTGTGCCGCGCCCCCGACACCATGCCGTCGGCGAGCCCGGTGTGCACCATCATCGTGCCGAAGTACGATACGTCCTTCACCGTCTCGGCGGCGGTCGCCTCATCCACGCCCTTGTGCTTGCGGAGCTCGAAGTACTCCCGCGCGAACCGCGGGTGCAGGTCGGGGTCGTCGGTCGCGACCACGGCCGCGCCCGAGATGTCGAAGCCGAGCTCGGCCGCACGGGCTCGCACGGTCGCCTCGTCGCCGAGGATGGTGAGCCGCGCGACGCCCTCGCGCAGCACCGTCGCGGCCGCTTGGAGCACGCGATCGTCGTCACCCTCGGGCAGCACGATGTGCTGGAGATCCTGTCGGGCGCGTTCGAGCAACTCGTGCTCGAACCGGTTCGGCGTCATCGGCCCGGGCGGCGCCTCGCGAATGCTGCGCACGATCTCGGCGCCGTCGACGTTCGCCCGGAACAGCTCGAGCGCCCGCACGTACTTCTCCTCCGACTCCGCGGCGAGCAGGCTCCGGGTGCCGTCGATGCGCTTCGCCGTCTCGAACGTGCCCCAGCCGCACGCGAGGAACGGCAGCGTCGAGTCGAGGCCGTCGATGAGCTTCTCGACGCTCGGCGCCATCGGGATGCCGCCGTTGAGCACGATCGCGGCGGGACTCGGGAAGGCGGCCGACCGCTCCGCGACGACGACGCCGAGCAGGGCATCCGACCGGTCGCCGGGCACGACCACGACGCTGCCCTCGACGATGCGCGGCAGCAGGTTCTCCAGGCTCATGCCCGCGACGACCGTGCCGAGCACGGGACGGTCGAGGTCCTCCTCGCGACCCTTCACGAGCGTCGCGCGCAGGCTCTCCGCGAGCCTGCGGAGCGAGGGCGCGCCGAGCAGTCGGTCCTCCGGGATGACGTGCACCGGCCCGCCGACGGCCTTCTCGACGGCGGCGCCGAGGTCGGCGAGGCGAGCGGGGTCGGCCCGGTTCACGACGATCGCGGCGGGGCCGACGTGGTCGCGCCGCAGCTCGGCGACGGCGACGCGGGCGGCATCCGTCAGCTCCTCCGGCGTGCGGAAGCCGCGCTCCGGCCGCAGCCCGTTGAGCACGAGCACGACGGCCGCGCCGAGGTCGGCGGCGATGCGCCCGTTCATCGACAGTTCGGTCGGGGCGCCGACGCCCGTGTAGTCCGACCCGATCACGAGCACCGCGTCGCACTGCGCGTCGAGCTTGGCTGCCTCGCCGACGATGCGGCGCACCGCGGCATCCGGGTCGGCGTTGACGTGCTCGTCGTCGACGCCCCGCGCGCTCGCGACCGCACCGTGGGCGGCGAGCGCATCGAGCACCGGATCGGGACCGTCGAGCGACCGGGCGACGGGACGGAAGACGCCGACGCGTCCGTCGCGGGCGAGGGCGTCGAGCAGTCCGACGGCGACGGTCGACTTGGCGGTGCGACCTTCGGCGGAGAGGACGGCGATGCGGAGCGTCACGGTCCTACGGTACGGGTCGCGGATGAACGGATGCTCACCCGTTCCGCCCGCGCGCCGCGACCGCCCAGCGGCCCTCGACGACGCCGTCGCGCACGACGACGACCTCGTCGACGAGGTTCACGGTCGCGCACACGTGGTTGGGCACCATCCGCACCGTCGCGCCGACTCCGGGGAGCTCCGCGCCGACGACGGTCGCGTGGTGCTCGGAGAGGGCGGTGACGCGCGCGTCGGGATGATCGAGCAGCCGGCCGTAGCCCGTCGCCCACGCGGCCCGGTCGGCCCCGAGCACCTTGCTGCCGGCGTCGAGGATGATGCGGTCGGGATGCGCCGACACGACCGTCGCGAGCACCGTCAGGGCGAGCTCGTCGGGCTCGCAGTGGCCGAGCTCCCACTGCTGGGCGTCGCCGAACACGTAGACCCCCGGGCGCACCTCGGTGGCTCCGTGGGCGTGCGTCGCGGCGAGGCTCGGGGTGCTGCCGCCGCTCAGCACCCGCACGTCGAATCCAGTCGCACGCAGGCGCTCCCCCGCGTCGACGAGCGCCTCGCGCTCTCCGGTCGCGGCGGCGCCCGCGGCATCCGGACCGTAGGCGTGACCGGGGAAGGTGAACGCGCCCACCACGGACAGCCCCGCCTCCCGCGCGGCCCGCGCGAGCGGCACCACATCGGCTGCCGGCACGCCGCTGCGGTGGTGGCCACTGTCGACCTCGACGAGCACCTCCAGCCCGGCCACGCGGCGGCCGAGGTTCGTGACACCCGGGATCGAGTCGACACCGACGGCGATCCGCGCTCGACGCCGAAGCGCGTCGAGCCGCGCGGCCTTCGCCTCGGAGACCCACAGCGGGTAGGCCACGAACACATCGGTCGCGCCCGCGCCGACGAACACCTCCGCTTCGCCGATCGTCGCCACCGTCAGGCCGGCCGCGCCCGCGGCGAGTTGGAGGGCGGCGATCTCGGGGATCTTGTGCGTCTTCACGTGGGGGCGCAGGGCCACCCCGCGCTCCCGGGCGAACGCGGCGACCCGCGCGATGTTGCGGTCGAGCACGTCGGCGTCGACGACGACCGCAGGGGTCTCGATCTGCGTGGTGATCATGCGTCGATCCTCTCCACGGCGACGCCGAGCCAGCGCGCGAGCGACTCGATCTCGAGGTCGACGATCTCGGCCTCCTCGGGGTCGAACGGCAGCAACTCGTGCAGACCGCTCACGCGGAGCACGCCGCGCTCGCGATCGACGGCGGCGTCGAGCATCCCGACGAAGCGGTCGCCGAGCAGGATCGGGTGGGCGAAGTAGCCGTAGACGCGTTCGTGCTTCTTCTTGAACTGCTCGAGCACGTAGGTGAAGTCGAAGAGCTCGGTGAGGCGGGGGCGGTCGAACAGCATGCCGTCGTACGGGTTGAGGATGGCGGCGCGCCCGCCCGGGTCGTCGGCGTCGAGCCACGCGAGGGCCTCCGGGTCGACGCGCCACGTCCACGACGACCCCTCCACCCGCGCGGCCTCGCCGACCGCGCCGACCGGGGTCCAGGGCGACCGCTGCTTCGCGAGGCCCGCCGCGCGCAGGCGGCGTTCCTGCAGCCGCAGCTCGGCCTCCTCGGGGTCGAGGTCCGGGAGGTCGGCCGGGTAGACCCGCTCGGCGAGGTCGTAGCGGCGGTGGCGGCCCTCGCGTCCGGCGACGGCGACCACGCCCATGCGATGGAGGATGTCGAGCATGATCGGCGTCTGGTTCGACCCCGACCAGCCGTCGGGGGCCCGCGGCACCTCGGCCGTGTCGGGGATCTGACTCGCCGTCAACGGCCCGTCGGCGCGGAGCCGGGCGAGCACGTCGTCACGGAAGCGGGCGTTCGCGGTGAGCCACTCCTTCGTCGACTCCCGACGCGGCAGCTGCCGCATCCCGGGCAGCATGAGCGGCAGCAGGTCGATCGGGCGGAACGCGCCGTCGTACTCGAACAGCAGCCGGTCGCGCTCGACCGCCTTCGAGAGCTGCACCTCGTCGTAGCCCTCCCCGATGCGCGACCAGAGGATCGTGTGCTCCGCGGGGGCGATGACCGAGGTGGGGTCGATCTTGATGGCGCCGAGCTGATCGGCGACCTCGACGACATCCCCGGGGATGTCGGCATCCAGCAGCTGCGCGCGCACCGCGATCCGGCGCGCGTCGTCGCGGCTCAGCTCGATCACGAGGCGAGGCTACCCGGGTGCCCTGACGTGCGACGGGGCGGAAACGTTGCGTTGTGCTGGCGCGGCCCGGCCCGCATGCTGACCTCATGCCCGAAGTCGACGCGTCGTTCGAGCGCGCCTACCGGCAGTACCTGCCCGCCGTCGCCGGGTACCTGCACCGCCGCGTCGATCGCGAGCACGTCGACGACCTCGCCGCCGACGTCTTCACGATCGCCTGGCACAAGCGCGCGTCGGTCACCGAGGGCGAGGAGCTGCCGTGGCTCTATCGGATCGCCGCCCACGTCGTCGCCAACCACCGCCGCAAGCAGACGACGGGGAGTGCGCTGCGGGCGGCCCTACGACCCGCCGACCCGGCCCCGAGCGCCGAAGACCTCGTCACCGCCGACGCCACCCTCGCGGCCGCGTGGCGCGCACTGCGCCCCGCCGAGCGGGAGGTGCTCACGCTCGCCCTCGTCGAGGATCTCGCGCCGGCCCAGCTCGCCGTCGCGCTCGGCGTCAGCGTGAACGCGGCGAGCATCCGGCTGCACCGCGCCCGCACGAGGCTCGCCGCCCTGCTCGCGAACTGATGCCGGTGGGTGTGAAAGATCCGCGCCCTCGCGACATTCCCTGTTCATGAGCCACACGCCCGACGACCTGACCTCCCGCCTCCGCAGCGGCCTCGACCGCGGACCGGCGCCCGAACTCTCCGACGACCTCGTCACGGGGGCCGCCGGTCGCCGCCGCCCCCGGCTCAGCGACCCGCACCGCACCCTGCGCGTCGCGGGCGGTGCGAGCCTCGCGATCGCGGCCGTCACGGTCGGCGCCCTCGTCGCGGGCCCCTCTCTCACCCGCCCGGCACCGCTGTTCACCGCGGCCGCCGCCGACGGCGACTCGACGATGGCCACGGGCGACGCCGCCACCCAGGACATGCGGATCGGCTGGTGGGTCGAGTACGACTACCGCGCCGATCCCGCGCTCTCGACGCAGGGCGGCCGCGGAGAGGTCTACCGCCTCACCCTCGACGGCGGCGACCCGCAGGCTCGCACGGCCGAGCTCGCGGACGTCTTCGGCCTCGACGGGGAGGTCGAGAAGTCCGACTACTTCGACGCCGCGTACCCGACGTGGGTCGTGGGTCCCCAGGACGGCTCCGGCGCGAACCTGAGCTACAGCGACTACGGCACGGGCGACTGGTGGTTCAACGACCCGGCGGGCACCTCGTTCGTCGTGTGCGACCCGTCGGTTGCGCCCGAGCAGGCGACCGAGTACGGCTGCGTCCTCCCCGAGAACGCGCCGCAGAACCTCGCCCCCGGCGCAGACGAGGCCCGGACGGAGGCCGCCGACCTGTTCGCCGCGACCGGGTACGAGGTCGACCCCTCGGCGATCGAGGTCACGACGGACGACTGGGGAACCTCGGCGACGGCGTACCTCGTGGTCGACGGCCGGCGCACCGCGCTCGCCTGGAGCGCGTTCTGGGCGAACACCGGCATCCTCTCGTACGCCTCGGGGCACTCGGTGCGCGTCGAGGACCGCGGCGCCTACGACACCGTCTCGCCGACGGCGGCCGTCGACCGCCTGTCGGACGGCCGCTGGTGGGGCGCCGCCGGACCCGACTTCCAGGGCGGCGCGATGCTCTTCGCGGCCGACCTCGCGGGCGACGAGGCGGGAGCGGGGGTCGAAGGGGACACGGTCGACGGCGGCACCGTCGAGGGAACCGAGGGGTCGGGCACGGACCCGGTCGCACCCGACGAGCCGGGCACGGGCGACGGTGAGCCTGGCACCGACCCGGGCACCGACCCCGGCACCGACGGAGGCGAGCCCGGCGACGAGCCGGCCCCTGTCGAGCCCGAGACCCCCGTAGACCCCGCGCCCGAGCCGACCCGCGAGGTGATCGAGGTCGTCGTCGACAACGCCACCGCGACCCTGCTGCTGCTCTGGGACGTCGACGGCAACGCCTGGCTCGTGCCCGGGTACGCGATGCAGACCGACGAGGGGTGGTGGAACGCGGTCGTGAGCCTCGTCGACGGCGTCATCGCGCTGCCCGAGCCCGTCGAGATCGACCCCGCCGTGCTGCGAGAGGGTGCCACGCTCTGAGCCCGCGCGGCTCCGCACGACCCCCGTTCCATCGCATCCGCGGGCGACGAGACGCCGTGCCCTCGCTGGGACTCGAACCCAGACTGGGCCGATTTTAAGTCGGCTGCCTCTGCCGATTGGGCTACGAGGGCGTCGTACCGAGGGTACGCCCGGCGTTCCGTCGCACCCGACGCCCCGGCAGCACGAGCGGTTCGATCACGCGGAACAGCAGCGTGATGAGCACCCCGAGCACCCCGGTGAGCACGATCCCGGCGTAGACCTGGTCGATCGCGAACTGCTGCCCCGCGCGACGGATCATCGCCCCGACCCCCAACTCCGCTCCGACGAACTCGGCGGCGATGAGGGTGATGAGACACGTTGCGAGACCGAGCCGCAGTCCGTTGAGCACCGACGGGGCGATCGCCGGGAACAGCAGTCGCGTGAAGAAGCGCAGCCCGGTGGCCCCGAAGTTGCGGCCCGCCTCGAGCAGTTCGCGGTCGACGTTCCGCACGCTGCTGCGGGTGCTGATGATGATCTGGAAGAACGCCGTCGCGAACGCCGTGAGGATGTAGGCCACCTCGCCGCGCCCGACGATGATGATGAACAGCGGCAGGATCGCGATCTTCGGCAGCGGGTAGAGGGTGTCGGTGACGGGCCGGATGAGCAGCTCGACCGTGCGCCACTGACCCGACGCGGCCCCGATGACCACCCCGGCCACCGCCGCGAGCGCGAACGCCAGGGCGAGGCGGCGGAGTGTGACGAGGAGGTCGATCCCGAGCCGCCCACCGAGGAACTCCTCGACGGTCGTGACGACGATCTCACTCGGCGGGATGAAGAAGCGGGCGTCGAGCACCCCGAGACGCGTCGTCGCCTCCCACGCCACGAGCAGCAGCACCGGGATCGCGGCGGCCTGCAGGATGCCCCGGAGCCGCGGGTTCACGCGTCGCTCCGGTCGCGCGGGCGCCACGGTAGGAGCCGACCGACGAGAGCCTCGAAGCCGACCGAGCTCAGCAGCCCCAGCACGGCGATGAAGAGCAGGGCGACGTACATGTCGGTCACGCGCAGGATCTGCCAGCTCGACCACAGCACGTTGCCGAGCCCGTTCTGCGCCCCCACCATCTCGATCGCGATGACGGCGATGAGCCCGAACCCGAGCGAGATGCGGATGCCCGTCACGATCGAGGGGAGCGCGCCGGGGAGCAGGACGCGGAAGAAGCGGCGTGCTCCCCGGCATTCGTAGTTGCGGGCGACCTCGAGCAGCGTCGTGTCGATGCTGCGCACCCCGGCGACGGTGTACAGCACCATCACGATGAGCGGTGTGACGAGCGCCGTCAGCAGGATCGCGGTCTCGGTGCGTCCCAGCACGAAGGTGAGGAACGGGAAGAACAGCACGCCCGGGATCGGGTAGAGGAACGCGAGCACGGGCGTCACGCCGTTCTCGGTCCAGCGGGATGCGGTGAGCGCGATGCCGAACGCGACCCCGATCGCGACGGCGAGGACGATCGTGAGGAGCAGCCGCAGAACCGTCGCGAGGAGATCTGCGCCGAACCCGGAGGCGGGGTCGAAGACGACGACGGACTGCGCGAGGATCAGGCTCGGCGGCGGGAAGAAGGTCGGGCGGATCAGCTCGGTGCGGCTGAGCACCTCCCACACCGCGAGCAGCACCACGGGTCCGACGACGAGCGGCCAGTTCTCCCGCGCCAGGCGGGCGATCACCGGCCGTCCACCGCCATCGCCGCCTGCACCTCGTCGCGCAGATGATTCCAGATGCCCTGCGAGAGCTTGGCGAACTCCTCGGTGCCGCGCAGCTCCGGCCCGCGGTCCAGCGGGAAGTCGAGCTCGATGATGTCGCGGATGCGTCCCGGCCGTGCCGACATGAGCACCACCCGGTCGGCGAGGAAGACCGCCTCGTCGATCGCGTGGGTCACGTACATGACCGTCGGTTGGGACTGCTGCCGCAGCTCCAGGATCTGCTCCTGCAGGAGCGTGCGGGTCTGCGCGTCGAGGGCACCGAGGGGCTCGTCCATGAGCAGGATCTCGGCATCCTGGGCGAGTGCGCGCGCGATGCCCACCCGCTGCTTCATCCCTCCCGAGAGCTGGTGCGGATAGAACTCGGCGAACGACGACAGTCCGAGGCGGGCGAGTTGCGCATCGGCGATCTCGACCGCCTCCCGCTTCGGCACGTCGCGGTTGCGGGGGCCGAACATGACGTTGTCGCGCACCGACAGCCACGGGAAGAGCGCGTGGTCCTGGAAGACCATCGCCGTCTTGGGGCGCCCCGGCTTGGACGATCCGATCTCGACCTCGCCCGATGTGGGCTCGTAGAGGCCGGCGACGAGGCGGAGGAGCGTCGACTTGCCGCATCCCGAGGGCCCGACGATCGCCACGAACTCGCCCTCGGCGATGTCGAGCGACACCTCGTCGAGCGCCGTGACCTCCGACGCGCCGGGAAAGCGCTTCGTGACCTTCGAGACCCGGACCTTCGGGTCGACGCCCTCCGCCGTGCTCATCAGCCGAGCACCGCGTCGCGCCAGGAGAAGTCCCAGATCTCCTCTTCGGGGATGATCTCGGTGTAGTTGAGGGAGCCCTGCTCGAGGAAGAACTCCTGGTAGCGCAGCACGACGTCGAGGTCGACGCTCAGGTCGGCGGCGATGTGGTGCTGGCGCGACGCGGCGACGACCGCCGGGTCGGCCCCGGTGTACTTCTCGACGAAGCCGAGCATCTCCTCGGTGTCCCAGCCGTTCTCGGCGAGCTCGGCGGCGCCGGCGGCGTAGGCCCGCATGAAGCCCTCCGCGAGGTCGGGGTTCGCCTCGGCCCAGTCGGTGTTGTAGATGATGCCCGTGAACGGCAGCGGCTCGGTGTCGGGCGTCTCCCACGGCCGGTAGCCCGACCCGTTCCCCTCGGCCTGCGTTGGGAAGGGCTCCGAGAGGATGCCCGCGACGATGCCGCCGTTGGCGAGCGCCGACACCTGGTCGGGGAACGGGATGTACTCCAGGTTGACCTCGGAGAGCGAGAGTCCGACGTCTTCGAGGGCGAAGCCCAGCAGCGCCTCCGTCACGACGCCGGGGGCGTTCACGGCGAAGCTCTGACCCGCGAACTCCGACATGTCCTCGGCCACCTCCGCCGCTTCCTCGGTGCTGCCGGCGTGGGCGGCGGAGATGATGAAGTAGTCCTCGACGTAGCCCGAATGCATCGGCGCGACATAGCGCACGGGCAGTCCCTCGTCGAACGCGTTGTACGCGGCGGAGCCGATCCCGGCGAAGCCCGCGTCGAACTGTCCTGTCGCGACGCCCGTGATCGACTCGTTGCCGCTCGTCACCTCGATGAGCTCGATCTCGACGCCGGCGGCCTCGGCGTGCTTCTCGGCCGCCACGAAGAGAGGCAGCGACGATCCGGTCGCGAGGTAGGCGACGCGGATGACTCCGCCGTCGCCTCCGTCGCCGGCGGGCGGGGCTCCCCCCTCCTCGCCGACGCAGCCAGCGAGGGTGAGGGCGGTGACGACGCCGGCGGCCGCGAGGGCGAACCGACGGGGGCGTGTGCTGCGGATCATGGGAAACTCCTTCGTTTCAACTCGGTGGTGCCGTGATTACTCGTGTGTTACGTCGGCGAAGTCGTGACCGGCGGCCATCATCCAGGAGGCGCGGCCGGTGATCTTGGCGTCGATGAGGAGCGGCCGCGGCCGTCCTTCGTCGAGCCAGCGCGTGACGGGTGCGAGGTCGCCGAGGTCGCGTACCGTGATCGCGTCGCAGCCGAATCCGCGGGCGATCTCCGCGATGTCGGTGTCGGGGAAGCGCACGATCTCCTGCTCGCGCTCGCTCGCGCCCGGGAAGAGGTGGATCTCGGCGCCATAGGCGCTGTCGTTGTAGACGACGATGAGCACGCCGAGCCCGAGGCGGGCGGCCGTCTCGAGTTCGGCGACCGCCATGAGCAGCGAGCCGTCGCCGACTCCGAGAACGGGAACCCGGTCGGGGCGCCCGATGGCCGCCCCGATGACGCTCGCCAGTCCCAGTCCGATCGCCTGGAACGACAGCGGCAGGCAGAAGCCCTCGTCGTCGGGGACCCGGAGGTGCGCCCCCGGGTAGCAGTTGACGTT
This sequence comes from uncultured Microbacteriaceae bacterium, assembly GCA_946481135.1. The sequence goes on along the minus strand of CAMLMQ010000007.1, from coordinate 13,408 downwards.
GCCGCCGTCCACGGCGACGACCCGCTCCCGCGGGAGGAGCGCGTCGAGGGCGTTCGTGAGGGCCGCGGGGTCGACGAAGCCGGGCTCGTCGACGGTCGGGAGCGGCTGCTCGGACCAGTACCGGGAGGCGCGCACGCGTTCGGCGACGTCGGGCGTGCGGTATCCGATGCGTTCCCCTCCGGCGACGAGCGCCGCGTGGGCCGCGCGGGCGACGGCCCCGGCGTCGCCGATCACGCCCAGGTCGACGAGGCGGTGCTTGCCGATCGCCTCCGGGCGGTCGTCGATCTGCACGAGGGTCGTACCGTCGGTCAGCGTGCCCCCGCGCGTGGTCCAGTCGTTGAGGGCGACCCCGAACGCGACGATGAGGTCGGCTCCCCGGACGAGTTCGACGGCGCCGTCGGTCGCGAAGCCTCCCATGATGTCGAGGGCCCACGGGTCGCCCTCGAAGACGCCCCGCCCGCCTCCGGATGCGATGAGCAGGGCACCGGCCGCGGCGGCGAGGGCGCGGATGTCGTGCTTCGCACCGCGGGCACCCCGCCCTCCGAGGATGACCGGCCGCTCCGCGCGGGAGAGCAGTTCGACGAGGGGCCGCACCTCCTCGGCCGAGACCTCGACGGGGGGCACGGTGAGCTCGGTCGCCGGGCGGTCGGCCGGGTAGGGGATGAGCTCCTCCTGCAGGTCGATCGGCAGGGAGAGCACGACGGTCGTGCGTCGCAGCTGAGCGACCCGGAACGCGCGCACGGCATCCGCGACGGCGGTGCGCGCCGAGTGGATGCGCATGGGGGTCGCGCCGACGGCCGCGGCCACCGCGTCCTGGTCGATGTGGAAGTTCGAGGTCACGTCGCCGACCGCGGTGTCACCGGTGAGGACGAGAAGGGGGGTGTGGCACTTGGCGGCCTCGCCGATCCCGGTCAGGGCGTTGGTGAGCCCGCATCCCTGGTGCACGCTGAGCGCCGTCACCTGTCGGGTCACGCGCGCGTAGGCATCCGCCATCGACGCGGCGCCCATCTCGTGCCGCGCCGCCGTGAAGGTCGCGCCGCCCGCGACGAGCGCGTTGGTGACGCGGAAGTTGCCGCTCCCGACGACGCCGAACACCTGCTGGATGCCGAGCTCGGCCAGCACCGTGCCCACGGCCTCGGCCACTCTCATCCGCGTCATCGCGCCATCCTCGGGTCTCGCCGGCCCCCATCGGCTCGGCGTTAACCACGCTACGAAGCCGCGCGGATGTCGTCCAATAGATACTCGGGACACGCAACATGCGCTCCGTGAATAATGACGGGATGCGCACGAGCGTCGACCTCAACCTGCTCCGCACCTTCCTCGCGATCTACCGCGAACGCAGCCTCACCCGCGCGGCGGCGGCGCTTCACGCCTCGCAGCCGACGCTGAGCCACTCGTTGCGCCGGCTGCGCGACCACTTCGGCGACCCGCTGTTCACGCGCACGCGCGGCGGGATGCGCCCCACGCCCCTCGCCATCGACCTCTACGCCGAGATCAGCGGCCCGCTCTCCCAGGTGCTCGCGAGCAGCGAAGACCGGCTTCGGTTCGACCCCGCGACGTCGCGCCGGCGGTTCACGATCGCCCTGACCGACCTCGGCGAAGGCGGGCTGCTGCCGCGCATCCTCTCCGAAAGCCGCCGTCGGGCGCCCGGCATCCGGATCCAGGTCGTGCCGCTCGACATCGACACCGTCGCGGGCGACATCCTCTCCCGCGACATCGACGCCGCGATCACGAGCTCACCGGTGCGCGGACCGGTCACGCAGGACGTGCTCTTCGAGGACCGTTACGGGTGCCTCGTGCCGGACGACCTCGACGACGACGCGGGCGCGATCCGTGTCGAGGATCTGCGCCGGCTGCCCGAGGTGCGCGTGGCTCCCTCGTCGGGTCACCACGCGATCAGCGACGCCGTGTCGGCCCTCGGCGCGGGCATCCTCGCCGACGTCCCGCACGCCGAGGTGTACAGCTTCGCCTCGCTGCCGAAGATCGTCGCGCGCTGCGGCTACGTCGCGATCGTGCCGATCGACGCCATGAACGACATCGCCGGACTCGACGGCACCCGCATGCTCGACCTGCCGTTCCCCTCGCCGCGCACGGCGGTGCGGCTCATCTCGCACCCGGCGAGTGCGGCGTCGCCCGCGCACGCCTGGTTCCTCGACACGATCAGCGCGAGCCTGCGCGAACGCGTCTCGACGGCCTGACGCGACGTCCCATGGGCGAGTCGGCTAATCCGCCAATTCGAGGGTCGTCGACGGGGTAATCCGACACATCTGCGACGGATTACCCGGTCGACGGCACGCGTCAGATCGAGGGGGCCTTCGGGCGGGAGGCCCACTGCTCGAAGCCGGCGCGCGGGGTGTCGCGGGCCGGGATGCCGACGAGGTCGCGGCGGGTGAGGAAGTTGATGATCCAGTTGCCGAAGACGCGGATCTTGCGCTCCCACATCGGCATCGCGAGGCCGTGGTAGCCACGGTGCATGAACCAGGCGATGATGCCCTTGATCGCGAGCGGACCGTTCTGGAAGACGCCGTAGTAGAGGCCGATGCCGGCGACCGCGCCGGCGTTCTTGTGTACGTACTCGCGGGGCTTCTCGCCGCGGAGCTCGGCGACGAGGTTCTTCGCGAGCAGCTTGCCCTGACGCACGGCGTGCTGCGCGTTCGGCACGGTGAAGCCACCGGGGCCGGGGGTGCTCGACAGGTCGGGCACGGCCGCGACGTCGCCCGCGGCCCACGCGTCGGGCACGACGCCGTCGTCGCCGACGACCCGCAGGTCGGCCTGCACGCGAATGCGGCCGCGCTCCTCGATCGGCAAGTCGGTGTTGCGCACGACGGGGTTCGCCATGACACCCGCGGTCCACATGATGGTGTCGGACTCGAACGTCTCGCCCGTCGACAGCTCGACCTTGCCGCCGACGGCGCTCGCGAGCTGCGTGTCGAGGTGCACCTTGGCAGCGCGCTCCTCGAGGTTCTTGATCACCCAGAGGCTCGTTTTGTGCGACACCTCGGGCATGATGCGGCCCATCGCCTCGATGAGGTGGAAGTGCGTGTCGTCGATCGTGAGGGTGTCGTACTGACGCACGAGGGCGCTCGCGTAGGAGCGCAGCTCACCGAAGAGCTCGATGCCGGCGAAGCCGCCGCCGACGACGACGAACGTCAACAGACGGTCGCGCTCGGGGCCCGCAGGCAGGGTCGAGGCTTTCGCGAAGCAGTCGGCGACACGGTCGCGGATCGCCATCGCCTCCTCGATGTTCTTGAGCCCGATCGCCTCGTCGGCGACCCCGGGGATCGGGAACGTGCGCGACACGGCGCCCGCGGTGACGACGATGGTGTCGTAGTCGACATCCCACGGCTCGCCCACGGCGGGGGTGATGGTCGCCCTCTTGTTCGCGTGGTCGACGTTGCTGACGCGCGCCGTGATGACGGTGGTCTTCTTCAGGTGTCGACGGTGCGGCACGAGGGCGTGGCGCGGGTCGATCGATCCGGCGGCGACCTCCGGCAGGAACGGCTGGTAGGTCATGTACGGCAGCGGGTCGACGATCGTGACCTGAGCCTCGTTGCGGCGAAGGTGCTTCTGCAGCTTCTTGGCCGTGTAGAACCCGGCGTAGCCACCGCCGACGATCAGGATCTTGCGCACGTTGAATCGGACTCCTCGCTGGATGACACCCCAATCTACCGTGAACGACGGGGGCGGATTCGCCGGAGCGTCCCGAGCAGCAGGCCACCCGCCGCGAGCGCGAGGATGCCGAGCGCGAGCAGCGGCGCGCCGGTCACCTGCAGCGCCACGAGACTCGGCAGCAGCGTGCCGGTCGGGTCGGGTGGGCCGTCGGGCGCGTCGGCGCGCGGGGCGGGCACGACGACCTCGGCGGGCGCGACGGTGGCCTCGGCGCGGCGGTGGATGCGCACCCACTCCGCGAGGTCGCCCATCGGGTTCGTCTCCACCTCGGGGACGTCGGCCGACACCGCGGCCCACGCGTCGACGTAGCCGAAGCCGAAGGTGAAGTCGGCGCCGGGCGGTCCGGCATCCCGGGCAGTGGCGATCACCCGCTGGATGACGTTGGCGGCATCCAGGTCGGGATGGGCCGCGCGCACGAGGGCGACGATCCCGGCGACGAGCGGGGTCGCGCCGCTCGTGCCCGACCACGTGACGTGGCGTCCCGACGGGGTGACGCCGACGAGCCGCTCGCTCGGGGCGGCGACGCCGATCGTGATGCCCTGCGACGAGGCGTCCCACGAGGCCGCGCCGTTCTCGTCGACCCCGCCGACGGTGAGCACGCCCGGGATCGTCGCGGGGGCGCCGACCTCGACGGTGCCGCTCGCCCGATTGCCGGCCGCGGCGACCACGACGACGTCGTTCGCGGCGGCGTGGAGGAACGCGGCGTCCCAGCTCTCGGGCCAGTCGAGGGTGTTGCGGGTGAGCGAGAGGTTGATGACATCCGCCCCCTGGTCGACGGCCCAGGTCACGGCGCGCGCGATCTGGTCGTCGGAATCGGTGACGCCCGACCCCACGCCGACCGAGATCGCGAGCAGCGACGCCTCCGGCGCCGTGCCGATCACGCCCGACGACGGGCCGGTGCCCCGCCCGGCGGCGAGCGACGCGACGAGGGTGCCGTGCTGCGCGTCCGACCCGACCGGGGTCTGCCCGTCCGCGGATCCGCGCCCCGAGAAGTCCGCGCCGCCGACGACGGCGCCCGCGAGGTCGGCGACTCCCCCGGCGACCCCGGTGTCGATGATCGCGATCGTCACGCCGGCGCCGCGGGTGACCGCCCATGCGTCGCGGATGCCGTACTCGTCGAGCCAGTACTGCCGGTCGCGCACGGCGTCGCCGGGCGCAGCCGACGCGGGAGCGGGGAGCACGGCGAGGGTGAACGCCGCGACGACGACGAGCGCGACCCGCGGTCTCATCGCGCGCCCGCGGCCCCCGGCTCGGCGCATTCGCAGCGTTCCGGCGACCAGCTGCTGAGTGCGAGGGCGCGATCGCCGATCGGGTTGACGCCCGGGCCCGCGGCGAGCGCGTGCCCGACGAGGGCGTGGAGGCACTTGACGCGCTCGGGCATGCCCCCGGCCGAGAAGCCGGCGATCTCCTCGACGACCTCGAGGCTCTCCCGGTCGGCGAGGTAGGACTCGTGCGCGGAGCGGTAGGCCGCCGCCACCTCGGGGTCGGCGAGCTCCTCGGCGAGCTGAGGCATGACGCCGCTCGCTTCGAGGGTCGAGATCGCCGCCGTCGCCGCGGGATGAGTCAGGTAGTAGAGCGTCGGGAACGGCGTGCCGTCGGGCAGCCGCGGCGCGGTCGCGACGACCGTCGGGTTGCCGCAGACGCAGCGGGCGGCGACGCCGACGACGCCGCGCGCGGGACGCCCGAGCTGGGCGGAGACCACGGCGACCTCGGCGTCGGTCGGCGCGGGGAACGGCGGACGCATCAGCCCCCCTGCGGGCTCGGGATGGCGAGCTCGTCGGGGGTGGCATCCGTCAACCCCGCCTCGTAGACGGTCGACAGCAGGGCGCGTACCCAGTCGACCTGCGTGGTCTGGATCTCGTCGCTGATCGGGAGCCCACCCTGCTGGGCGACGGCGTCGTCGCCGATGACGAGGAACGTGATGTCGCCGGGGTAGACGTAGTAGAGGCGGTCGCGGGCCTGCGCCTCGATGTAGGCCGGGTCGCTCCAGCGGTCGATCTCCGACTCCAGCCCGTCGACGCGCTCCTCGGCGAGCCGCACCGACTCCTCGAGCGCCGCGATCTGCTGCTGCTGCTCGACGAAGGTGCGCAGGCTCGGCGCCAGCACGACGAGCGCGGCGACGATCAGCAGCAGCGACGAGAGTGCGAACCCCGAGAGCCGGAAGTTGCGCAGCCAGGCGGCCGCGCGCGGCTCGGGCGGCAGGGCGACCGGGATGCGCTCGGCGCGCTCGCGGGCGGCGCGCGTCGTCGCACGCTCTCCCGTCGGCCGTTGCGGTCTCGCCATCCTCCCAGGGTAGGCGCCGGAGTGCCGAGGGGTCGCGATGCGGGCTATCGCGTGCGCGATTCGCCCGAAAAGCGACCCCTCGTGGTTGGGATGCGGGACTACTTGGCGCGGGGGAAGGCGGAGCGGCCGGCGTAGACGGCGGCCTCGCCGAGCTCCTCCTCGATGCGCAGCAGCTGGTTGTACTTCGCGACGCGGTCGGAGCGGGCCGGCGCGCCGGTCTTGATCTGCCCGGCGTCGGTCGCGACGGCGAGGTCGGCGATCGTCGTGTCCTCGGTCTCGCCCGAACGGTGGGAGAGGATGGCGGTGTAGCCCGCGCGCTGGGCGAGCTTGACGGCATCCAGGGTCTCGGTGAGCGTGCCGATCTGGTTGACCTTCACGAGGATCGAGTTGGCGGCGCCGAGGTCGAGCCCCTTCTGCAGACGCGTCGGGTTGGTGACGAACAGGTCGTCGCCGACGAGCTGCACCTGGTCGCCGATCTCCTTCGTGAGGTGCACGTAAGCGTCCCAGTCGTCTTCCGCGAGCGGGTCTTCGATCGTCGCGAGCGGATAGTCGCGCACGAGGCCGGCCCAGAACTCGGTGAGCTGCTCGGCCGAGAGCTCCTGGTTCTCGAACCGGTAGACGCCGTTCTCGAAGAACTCGGTCGCGGCGACGTCGAGTCCGAGCAGGAAGTCCGTGCCGGGCTTGAAGCCCGCCGACGAGATGGCGTCGACGATGAAGTCGAGCGCGGCGCGGGCGCCCGGCAGGTCGGGGGCGAAGCCGCCCTCGTCGCCGAGACCGGTCGACTGGCCCTTCTTCTTGAGACCCGCCTTGAGCGCGTGGTACACCTCGGCGCCCCAGCGGAGGGCGTCGGCGAAGCTGTCGGCGCCGACCGGGAGCACCATGAACTCCTGGATGTCGAGCGCCGTGTCGGCGTGCGCGCCGCCGTTGATGATGTTCATGAGCGGCACCGGGAGGGTGTGCGCGTTGGGGCCGCCCACGTAGCGGAACAGCGGCAGGTCGGCCGAGTCGGCCGCGGCCTTCGCGACGGCGAGCGAGACGCCGAGGATCGCGTTCGCCCCGACCTTCGACTTGTTGTCGGTGCCGTCGACGGCGATGAGCTCGGCATCCACGAGGCGCTGGTCGGCCGCGTCGAAGCCCTCGATGGCGGGGCCGAGCACGTCGAGCACGCCCTCGACGGCCTTGAGCACGCCCTTGCCGCCGTAGCGCGAGGCGTCGCCGTCGCGCAGTTCGTAGGCCTCGAAGGCGCCCGTCGAGGCACCCGAGGGCACGGCCGCGCGGGAGACGGTGCCGTCTTCGAGCAGCACCTCGACCTCCACGGTGGGGTTGCCGCGCGAGTCGAGGATCTCGCGGGCGCCGACGGCTTCAATGGCAGACATGTTCTTCCTTCGGTTGGGGGTCTGGTGGCGGTGACCCGGGGTCGATCCTAGGACTGCGGGGTTTCGCCGAGGGAACGCAGCGTGAGGGTCGCGAGGCTCGTCGCGCGGTCGACGAACGCGAACGCCGTGAAGCCCTCGCCGGCGAGGGCGTCGAGCACCGCCTTCGTGTTCTTCGGGCGCTGCTGCAGCCGCACCCGGGCACCGGTCGCGATCAGCTCCGACTTGAGCGTCAGGAGGTTCGGCAGCGGCACGTCGGCGTCGTGGAGGAGGGCGATCGCCTCCGCCCCCGGCTCGACGGGCGGTTCGACGAGCTCGACGAGCCGCTCGAAGCCGAGCGAGAACCCGGTCGCGGGCACCTCGCTGCCGAGGAACCGACCGATCATCCCGTCGTAGCGGCCGCCGCCGCCGAGCGAGTAGTCGACGCTCGGGTGGGCGAGCTCGAAGATCGGCCCCGTGTAGTACCCCATCCCGCGCACGAGGAACGGGTCGAAGCGCAGCGCGGCGGCGTGCGGGTCGAGCGCGCGCGCGGCGGCGACCCCCTCGCCGAGGGCGACGAGGTCGGCGACGGCCGCGTCGTCGGCGCCTTCGGGCAACGCCGCGCGGATCGCGGCCTCGCCGAACGGCAGAAACTCCCTCGTCTGCGGGCGGCGCAGGAACGCCTCGAGGGCGTCGACCGCCGCCGGGGTGACGCCCCGTTCGCGCAGCTCGGCGACCACGCCCTCCTCGCGGATCTTGTCGAGCTTGTCGATCGTGATGAGCGCGCCGTCGAATTCGTCGGCGGCGAACCCGAGGGAGCGCAGCATCCCGAGCAGCAGTCGTCGGTCGTTGACCCGGATGAACCCGCCCTGCAGCCCGAGCGCGTCGAGGGCGTCGAGGGATGCCGTCAGCAGTTCCGCCTCGGCGCGCACCGTGGGCTCGCCCACGATGTCGATGTCGCACTGCACGAACTGGCGGTAGCGGCCCTTCTGGGGCCGCTCGGCGCGCCACACGGGCGCGATCTGGATGGCGCGGAAGACGCTCGGCAACTCGGCGCGGTGGCTCGCGTAGAAGCGCGCGAGCGGCACCGTGAGGTCGAACCGCAGCCCGAGGTCGGCGAGGTCGAGCGCCGTGCTCGCCTTCTGGAAGTCGTCGGTCGTGAGGCCGCGCTTGAGGATGCCGAAGGCGAGCTTCTCGTTGTCGCCGCCGAGCCCGGCGTGCAGGCGGTCGGAGTCCTCGGCGACGGGGGTCTCGATCTCGTCGAAGCCGTGGCGGCGGTAGACGTCGCGGATGATGCCGAGGATGCGCTCGCGCCGCGCCTTCTCGGCGGGGAGGAAGTCGCGCATCCCGCGGGGCGGGTTCACCTGCTGTGCCACCGTCCCATTGTGGCGGGTCGCCGCAGGGCGTTCGACCGTGCGCTGTGCCTAACTCTCGGCGCAGCGCACTGACATCGACGGCTCGACCGCGAACGAGCGCCCGGCCGAGAGTTGAGAACGAGAGGTCAGTCGACGGGGCGGTCGTCGGCGTGGCGCGAGAGGTGCCGGGCGTAGCGCTCGGTGAGCTGCACCATGAGGTCGGGCGTCGACCGGTCGAGCCCGAACACGTAGCCCGGGAAGTCGAGCTGCGATTGGCGGGCCCAGATCTCGTCGTGTCGGTCGGGCGGGAAGAGCTCCGCGGGCGCGCCGACGGCGACCCAGCCGATCGGCACGACCGACTCCGCCGGCAGCTCGGTACGCAGGTGCACGACGGCGTTGATGCGCACCTCGCTGCGCTCCCCGATGACGGCCCCGTTGAAGACGCGGGCCCCCGTCGCGATGAACACCTCGTCGCCGACCCGCGCGCCCGAGATCGACGCGAGCGGACCGACGAGACAGTGGTCGCCGAGGCGCAGCGGATCCGACGCGCTCGCGCGCAGCACCGCGTTCTCCATGACGATGACGTGCTCGCCGATCGTGATCGGGCCGCCCTCGGCGCTGATCACCGCGCCGTGCAGCACCTGGCAGTCGGCACCGATCGTGACATCGCCGCTCACGACGGCACCCGGCGCGACGACGGCGTCCGGGTGGATCTTCGGGGCGTGCCCCAGGTGCTCGACGAGCATGGCGCCACCCTACGCCGAACGCTGCTCCGAGAACGAGGCCGCACCCTGCGGCACCCCGGCGTTCGCGACGGCGCGGCGCGAGCGCAGTCCGACGGCGAGACCGAGGAAGAGCAGCGACCACACCGTGTAGACGAGTGGCGCCGTGAGCTGCGGGTCGAGCGCCGCGGCGGCGGCGAGACCGACCGAGGCGAGCGCGGCGACCGGGAAGGTGATGCGCGTCACACCGTGCCACAACTCCGCCCGCAGCACGGCGGCGCCGAGTCCGAGCAGTCCCGGCACGACGAGCACGGCGGTCGCGAGGAACGCGACGGCGAGGGCCGTGCGCAGCTCGGGGGTGCCCCACGCGGTCGGCACGAGCATCCCCGCCAGTTGCGCGAGCGCGAGGAGTGCGAAACCGGCGGTGGCGGCGAGCGCCGACACGAGCGTGAGACGGGAGCGGCGCGCGAGGGTGCGCCAGACGAGCACGACACCGAGCGCGAGCACGAGGGACTGCAGGGTGAAGACGGCCTGGCGCACGAGGAACAAGGCGACCGCGCCCTGCTCGCCGATCGGCACGAGCAGCGTGACGATCGCGGCGACGGCGCCGAGCACGGACGCGACGACGACGGCGAGCGCGGTGTGCCGACTCGCGAGGGGGGCGGGGATCTCAGCCATGAGCATCCCCAGTATGGCCGTCCTCGGCGACCCGTACGGCATCCCGCAGCCCGCGCAACGCCGTACGCAACGCACGCTCGGCATCGAGTCCCTGCGTGCGGGCACCCGCGACGAGGGCGAGCAGGTGCGTGCCGAGCTCGTCCTCGTTCGCGGGAACCGCGACGGGGGCGACCGTGACGCCCACCTTCGCGGCGCGACCGAGGGTCTTATCGGCGAGGGCGAGCCCCGGCATCCCGACCGGGATGCCATCGAGCACGCTCGTGCGGTGAGCCTTCTCGACGGCCTTGATGGCCTCCCAGTTGGCGACGACCGCGTCGGGGGTGTCGGCGACGACGTCGCCGAAGACGTGCGGATGCCGGCCCACCATCTTCGCGGTCATGTGCGCGGCGACGTCCTCCAGGGTGAAGCGCCCCGCCTCGGCGGCGATGTCGGCGTGGAAGAGCACCTGGTAGAGCACATCCCCCAGCTCCTCGACGAGGTCGTCGTCGTCGCCGGACTCGATCGCCTCGACCAACTCGGCGCTCTCCTCGACGAGGTACTGCACGAGCGACGCGTGCGTCTGCTCGCGGTCCCACGCGCAGCCGCCCGGGGCCCGCAGACGCTCCATCGTCGCGATGAGTTCGTCCATGCGGGGATGCGGGGCGGGATCGGCGGGCATGGCCCCATCCTGCCCGCTACGACGCGGGGGTCGGGTCGATCGTCGGCGTGTGCCGCACCCGCGGCATCGCGATCGCCGCGACGAGCAGCAGCACCGCCACGATCGCCGCCGCGAGGAAGACGGCCCCCGCCGACGCGATCATCGTCGCGGGGTCGCGCTCGTCGCCGCCGGCGGCGAGGATGACGCCGTTCGCGATCGCCCCGAGCACCGCCGCGCCGAGCGCCTGACCGATCGACCGGAAGAACATCTGGGTGCCGGTGACGACGCCGCGCTCGTTCCACTCCACGCTCGACTGGGCCGCCACGAGGCTCGAGACGGCCGAGAACCCGAACCCGGCACCGATCACGAAGCACGCGATCGCGACGACGACGACCGACGGCGAGTCGGCGACGAGGGCGAGCCCGCCGGTGCCGAGCACGAGCACCACGCCGCCGAGCACCGTCGTCGGCTTGAAGCCGAAGCGCAGGTAGAGGCGACCCGCGATCGCCGCCGCGATCGGCCAGCCGATCGTCATCGCCCCGAGCGCGAGACCCGCGAGCACGGGAGAAGCGCCCGTCGTCACCGTGAGGTAGGTCGGGACGTACTCAGTGAGCCCGATGAGGGCGGCCCCGACGCAGAAGCCGAGCAGGTTCGTCGTGAGCAGCAGGCGGCGCGACAGCACCCAGAAGGGCAACACGGGCTCGGCGGCCCGGCGCTCGACCAGCACGAACGCGACGAGCAGCGCCGCGCCCACTCCGAAGACCGCGACGCTCGGCACCGAGTCCCACGCCCACGCGTGCCCGCCCTGCAACACCCCGAGGATGAGCAGGGTCATCGCCCCGGTCAGCAGGGCCGCGCCCGCGTAATCGATGCGGTGCGCACGGTGCTCCACCGTCTCGCGGAACCTCGACCAGATCATCCATCCCGCGAGCAGGCACAGCGGGATGTTGATCAGGAAGATGCCGCGCCAGAAGTCGAACTGCGCGAACACGCCGCCGAGGGTCGGGCCGACGACGGCGGCGACCGCCCACACGCTCGCGAGGTAACCCTGCACGCGGGCGCGCTCCTCGACCGTGTAGATGTCGCCGACCATCGTGATCGTGATCGGCAGCACCGCGCCCGCGCCGATGCCCTGCACCGCACGGAAGGCGATGAGGCTCGGCATGTCCCACGCGACACCGCAGAGGATCGAGCCGAGCAGGAAGACGCCGATGCCGAAGAGGATGAGCGGCCTGCGGCCGATGGTGTCGGCGAGCTTCGCGTACACCGGCACCGTCACCGCCGAGGCGAGCAGGTAGACCGAGAACAGCCACGGGAACGACGTGAACCCCCCGAGATCGTCGACGATCGCGGGGACGGCCGTCGCGAGAGCCGTCGTATCGATGGCCACGAGCGTGGTGGCGAGCATCATCGCGGCGAGCAGCGGACCCCGCTCCGACCTGAACCCGACGCCGCTCACTCCAGAATCCAAGCCGACACGACTCCCCACTATTCCGCACCGGGGAGAATGGTCGGGTGGATCTGACGGCGCTCGCGCTGCTGGGCGTCACGCTCGGTGTGCTGTTCTGGCGTGCGGCGATGCGGGAGCGTCGCGACTACGCACGCTTCAAGCGGCTGCGCTCGACCGTCGCGCGGCAGAAGGTCTACCGACGTTGGACGATCGAGGCCGCCCTCTCGCTCGGCGGGCTGTCGGCCGCCACGATCCTCGGGGCGTGGACGTCGATCGCTCCGGCCCTCGCCGACGCCCAGGCCTGGGGTCCGGTCGCCGCGGCGCGCGACCTCCTCGGCGGGCCGTTCGGCGTTCCCGTCGCGATCGGGGTCGCCGTGCTGCTCGCCGCATTCCTCATCGTTCCCGTGCTGCTCGTGCGCGGGTCGCTCGACGAGGTGCCCGCGGTCGGCGACATCCGCGCCCTCCTGCCGCGGACGCGCGGCGAGCTGCCCTACGGTGCGGCGCTCTCGCTCAACGCCGGGATCTTCGAAGAGCTGCTGTTCCGCCTCGGACTGCCCGCCGTCGTCTTCGCCGTCACGGGCGACGCCCTTCTCGCGTTCGCGGGGGCGACCGTCGTCTTCGGACTCCTGCACGTCTACCAGGGCCCGCTCGGCATCCTCTTCTCGACCCTGCTCGGCGTCGTCTTCGTCGGCCTCTACCTCGTCACCGGCTCGATCCTCGTGCCGATCGTGCTGCACGCCGTGATCGACCTGCGCTCGATGGTGCTCATCCCGGTCGTGCTCGGAACCGCCGCCCGCTCTGGCCGTGCGGCGCCGACGGTGCGAGGCTGAAGCATGGTCACGATCACCGGATCCTTCAGCGGCTACTCGGTCGACGACACCGGCGTCGCCCTCGCCTTCTACCGCGACACCCTCGGCTTCCCCGTCGAGGAGACCGGCGCGGGGCTCAACCTCGCGCTGCCCGGCGGGCAGCATGTCTTCCTCTACCCGAAGGACGACCACGTGCCCGCGACGTTCACGGTGCTCAACCTGGAGGTCGCCGACATCGACGTCGCCGCGCGCGAACTCGCCGACGCCGGCATCGAACTGGAGCGCTACCCGGGGATGCCGCAGGGCGACGACGGCATCATGCGCGGCCGGGCCTCCGGCGACGGACCCGACATCGCGTGGTTCCTCGACCCCGCGGGCAACGTCCTCTCGATCCTCGCGGGTTGAGTAGCGCCGCGCAGCGACGCGTATCGAAACCCGTGGGTTGAGTAGCGC
>CAMLMQ010000006.1 GCA_946481135.1 uncultured Microbacteriaceae bacterium | reverse complement strand
CCGCCCATGCCCTTCACGAGCTTGCCGGGGATCGTCCAGTTGGCGAGGTCGCCGTACTGCGAGACCTGCAACGCCCCGAGGATCGCGGTCTTCACATGCCCCCCGCGGATCATGCCGAACGACGTCGCCGAGTCGAAGACCGCGGCGCCCGGCAGCAGCGTCACCGTCTGCTTGCCCGCGTTGATGAGGTCGGCATCCTCCTCCCCCTCGATCGGGAAGGGCCCCATGCCGAGGATGCCGTTCTCGCTCTGCAAGGTCACCGACACCCCGGCGGGGAGGTTGTTGGCGACGAGGGTCGGGATACCGATCCCGAGGTTCACGTAGTCGCCGTCCTGCAGGTCGCGGGCCGCGATCGCGGCCATCTCGTCACGCGTCCACACGGGGCCGCACCGTCCTCTGCTCGATCTCCTTCGTGAGGTCCTCCGCCTGCACGAGTCGCTGCACGTAGATGCCCGGCGTCATGATGTCGTCGGGTTCGATCGCCTCCACGATCTCCTCGGCCTCGGCGAGGGTCACCCGGCCGGCGGTCGCGACGAGCGGGTTGAAGTTGCGCGCCGTGAGCCGGTAGCGGAGGTTGCCGAACGGGTCGGCCCAGCGCGCCCGCACGAGGGCGACGTCGGCGACGATGCCGCGTTCGAGGATGTAGCGCCGACCGTCGAACTCCGCTTCGGGTTTGCCCTCCGCGATCGGGGTGCCGACGCCGGTGGCGGTGTAGAAGCCCGGGATGCCGGCCCCGCCCGCCCGCAGCCGCTCCGCGAGCGTGCCCTGGGGCGCGAACTCGACCTCGAGCTCGCCGGAGAGGTACTGCTCGGCGAAGAGCTTGTTCTCGCCGACATACGACGCGACGACCTTGCGCACCTGCCTGTTCTCCAACAACAGCCCGAGCCCCTTGCCGTCGACGCCCATGTTGTTGGAGACGATCGTGAGGTCGCGGACTCCGGTGTCGCGCAGCGCCCGGATGAGGTTCGTGGGGTTGCCGCTCAGGCCGAACCCGCCGACCGCGATGGTCATGCCGTCCTCGACGACGCCGGCGATCGCCTCCGCCGCCGACGCCCAGATCTTCTGCGCCATTGCACTCCTCGGTGTCCACATCGTGGTCGCGCAACGGTAAGCGATCGTCGACCGATGTGTCGACTTCCGCTCGCGATGTGGACTCCTCGCCACCGTCGCGTCCATAATGTGGGCATGAGCCACCGGGGATCCGCGGGGCCGGCGCCGATCCCCGGAACGCAGGTGATCGGGCGGGTCGCCGCCGTGCTCCGCGCGGTGGGTGCGGCGTCACCCCGCGGACTCGGCACGACCGCGGTCGCGAACGCCACCGCCCTCTCGCGGCCGACCGCGCACCGACTGCTCTCGTCGCTCGCCGCCGAGGGTTTCCTCGATCACGACGCACTCACCGGCCGCTGGGTCCCCGGACCTGAGCTCTACCTCCTCGGCGCGGTCGCGGCGGAGCGCTACGACATCACCGCACTCGCCCGTCCCGTCGTGCGCGCCCTCGCCGACGCGACCGGCGAGAGCGCGTTCCTCTCCGCCCGCCGCGGCGACGAGACCGTGTGCCTGCTGCGCGAGGACGGGGCGTTCCCCATCCGGTCGCACGTGCTGCACGAGGGCATCCGCTTTCCGCTCGGGGTCGCGTCGGCCGGCCTCGTGATCCTCGCCTTCCTCCCCGACGCGGCGATCGACCGCTATCTCACGCGTGCCGATCTCAGCGGCTACGGCGACGCGCACGCCGCCCGCCCGCTCCGGGCGCGGCTCGCCGAGACGCGCGCGACCGGATGGTCGCTCAACCCCGGCCTGCTCGTCGAAGGCAGTTTCGGCATGGGCGCGGCCGTCTTCGACGCCTCCGAGCAACCGGCGTGGGCGCTGAGCCTCACCGGCATCGAGGCGCGCTTCTCCCCCGAGCGTCGTCCGGAGCTCGGCCGGCTGCTGCTCGACCACGCCCACCGACTCACGTCGGCGCTGCGCGGTCGCTGAGACCGCCTCTCCCTCTTTTCGCGCGCGCGGGGACCTTTTCGTACGCGCGGGGGCTAGGGTGGGGAAAACGACCCGCGAACTGCCGGGTCGCCTGTCCGGCACCCTCCGCACCCGAGGGCGTCGCCGAATCGATCGGATCGACCGCATCCCGAGCTCGAACGCTCTCCCGATCGCCCCCCTGCGCGGCATCACCCCGGGTCGTCTCGACCCCCACTCCCGTCGGACGGACGGCATCAGCCGCCGTCCGCGCCGGCCGCTCGCGGCCGGAACCCGGTCAGTTCGACCGGGTCAGTAGAAGAAGGAAAGAAAACATGGCAACCGGAACCGTCAAGTGGTTCAACGCCGACAAGGGCTTCGGATTCATCGCCCCTGACGACAACACGCCCGACGTGTTCGCGCACTTCAGCGCGATCGCGGGAAGCGGCCGTCGCGACCTCGTCGAGGGCGAGAAGGTGCAGTACGACGTCACGCAGGGCCCGAAGGGCCTGCAGGCGTCGAACATCCAGCAGGGCTGAGCCCCTCACGCCGCGCCCCGTCCACGCGAGTGGGCGGGGCGTTCGCGTTGTCGGCCCGCCCCATGAGCCTGGGAGCACCCCCAGGTCGCCCGCGTACGGTGACCGGATGCTCCTTCCGCCGCTCTCGACGCGCCAACTGCAGGCCGCGATCGAGTCGAAGCGTCGCGACGAGGCGGCGGACCGGTGGGCTCGGGCGCTGCATGCGACCCGGCATCCGCGACCGGGCGGACCCGAGGTCGCGGACCGCCCGCGCGACTAACGCGTCGTCACCGACTCCGGGTCGAGGCCGGCATCCGGAATCTCCTCGGGCTTCACCGACTCCGTCTGCCCCGCGAACGTCGTCGACAGCACCCGGTACGACCGCGTGAGGAACGCGAGCGCGGCGAACACGACCATCACGAGCCCCGCGATGAGGAAGACGAGCGCGATGCCGCGCGCCTCCCCCTCGCCGAGCAGCCAGCCCCAGGTCTCGCGACCCGCCGTCGACTCCATGTAGGGGATGATGACGAACTCGGCGATCGGCGCGATGAGGAACGCCGTGATCGGCGCGGCACCCGCCTCGAACGCCTGCGCGAACCCGAACACGCGGCCCTGGGTGCGGTACGGCACGACCTTCTGGATGACCGTCTGCTCGGCCGCCTCGACCGCGGGGATGAGCATCATGTACACCCAGATGCCCGCGGCGTACAGCCACCAGAACTCCCGGATCGTGAAGAGCGAGCCGAGCAGGCCCATCACCATCACGAGCAGCAGCATCGTGCGGATGGGATTGCGGCCGAGCCCGAACTTCGCGATCAGCCCGCCGCCGATGATGAAGCCCGTCGAGGTGACGCCGAGCACGACGCCCCACCACTCCACCGGGAACAGCTCCAGACCGTAGGGGTCCATGAGCGCCATGTAGACGCCGCCGATGAGGTTGTTGAACGTCGAGAAGAGGATGAGGGCGAACAGCCCGGGCACGAGCCGCACCGCCGCGACGGCGCCGCGCACGTCGATGAAGGCCTGCTTCTCGTCGACCTGCGGCTTCTCCTCGGGGATGCGCAGCAACGCGAGGTGCCCGACGGCGAGCGCCGTGAAGACGATCGCGATGAGCAGCGTCGGGCCCATGCCGAGCAGTCCGATCGACAGGCCCGAGAACACGCTCGTCACGAGGAACGCGAGGCCCTGCACGGTGCCGACGAGACCGTTGGCGTTCGCGTGGCGCTCGACGGGAACGAGCAGGGTGACCGTCGTCGACAGCGCGATGTTGCGCATGTTCTCGATGACGCCGCCGAAGAGGATGATGCCCGAGAAGAGCCAGAACCACGGCCCCCCGAGGTCGAGCAGCCCGCTCTCGGGCACGAGCAGGTAGATCACGCCCGCGATCACGAAGGCGGCGAGCGAGGTGCCGCTCGCGAAGAGCATCGCCTGGTGCTTGCGGTGCCGGTCGACGATCGAGCCGAACACCATGCCGAACAGCGCGACGAGCAGCATGTAGGCGCCGCCGATGATGCCCGTCGCGAGCACCGAGCGCGTCTCGAGGTACACCCAGAAGGTGAGGCCGAACCAGAGGTAGCTCGTCGTCACGTTGGCGATCGCCGTGTTGACGAGCACGTTGAAGAACGTGCGCATGCCGTTCGGCGGCGGCACGTGATCGGATGCCGTCGCGGCGGCGGGCTGATCGCTCATGGCGATGAGCCTAGAGCCCGACGCCGACATGGGACGCAGTGCTGAGAGGGCGAGAATTCGATGCGCCCTGACAAGCGGTCGGCGAGCCCCCCTTGAGCACGAGAACGGCACGCCGTCGGGCGTGCGGGTGAGGAAGCGCGCCGACATGGTCTCGGAGCCGTCGGGGCGCAGCAGGTTCCAGTCGGGGCGCCGAGCGGCGTGACGGTTCCACGATCGCGTCGCCCTCGACGATGACGTCGGAGCAGGCGCAGTTCGTCCGAGAACCTCCTCGGAGCTCGCGGTCGGAGTCGGGGCGCGGAGTGGGGCGGGAGCCCAGTCGTCCCGCCGCTTGTGACCTGTCGCAGATGCAGGAGTCGGTCTCGGTGCGGGGCTGCAGGCGTCGGACATCCAACGACATCGACCCGCTTCGACGCGCCCGCCCGCACGCTGGAGGGGAGCGCAAGCGAGGCGCTCGGAAGCGCTATGATCGACGCGTCCGACAGAGGATCCTGTTGGTGCCTGCAAAAAGGGCACGAAGCGCGTGGCGCGAGACATATACGGAAAGAAGTCCGTCGTCTCGAGAGGTCCCGCCATGTCCACGGTCTCCGCCCACGTCGCCACCGCGCTCGCGCAGCACATCTCCGTGGTGTTCGGTGTCATGGGGCAAGGCAACGCGCACTTCCTCGACGCATGGGAGACGTCGACCGAGGCGAGATTCGTCGCCGTACGGCACGAAGCAGCCGGAGTCGTCGCCGCGGATGCGCATTACCGCGCGGGAGGCGGACTCGCTGTGGCGACCACGACGTATGGCGCCGGCTTCACCAACACCCTCACGGCGCTCGCCGAGTCGGCGATGGCCCGCATCCCGCTCGTGCTCGTCGTCGGCGATCACCCCACGTCCGGCCCGCGTCCGTGGGACGTCGACCAGAGCGCGCTCGCGTCCGCGGTCGGCGCGCGCACCTACACGGTCGGCCGCGACGACGCCGCCACCACCGTCGCCATCGCGGTAGCGCACGCGCTCACCTACCGAGTGCCGGCGGTCCTGGCTCTGCCGTACGATATCGCTGCCCTCGAAGCTGGCACGCCGGCGAGCGTGGCATCCCGTGAGGTCCCCCCACCGCTCGAGCCCTCCGCATTCACTCGTCACCGCATCGCGGACGTCGCCGCTCGACTCGCCCGTGCCCGGCGCCCTCTCATCCTGGCGGGGCGGGGAGCCTGGCTCGCGGGAGCCGGCAGCCTGCTCAACGAACTCGCCTCCGCGACCGGTGCGCTGACGGCGACGACCGCGCTCGGATGCGGCCTCTTCACCGACCGCGACCGCGATCTCGGCGTCGCGGGCGGCTTCGGTGCGGAGGGGGCGATGTCCCTCGTGCGCGACGCCGACATCGTCGTCGCGGTCGGCGCGTCACTCAACCAGTTCACGATGCGATTCGGCGAACTTTTCTCCCCCGGTTCCGACGTCGTGCAGATCGATGTCACGCCCGTCGCGACGCACCCGCACGTCGGCACCTTCCTCCGCGGCGACGCGAGTCGGGTCGTGCGACGCCTTCTCGACGAGCTCCGTGCGCAGGACGCCCCCGTCGCACGGTGGCGCGACGACGTTGATCTCGCGGCCGCACGGCACCGAGATCCCGGCACCGGCGTCGCGCCTGACGGTCGCCTCGACCCTCGCTCCGCGGCGGCCCGACTGGCCGACCTCCTGCCCCGAGACCGCGTCGTCGTCTCCGACGGCGGGCATTTCATCGGCTGGGCCAA
Organism: uncultured Microbacteriaceae bacterium; assembly: GCA_946481135.1. The sequence goes on along the minus strand of CAMLMQ010000006.1, from coordinate 36,163 downwards.
CATGTACTGGCCCATCGCCGCACCCGACCGGATGCTGATGGTCGGCACCGCGTACCAGTCGATCGGTCTGGGATGGCCGAGCGCGGTGGGGGCAGCGCTCGCGAAACCCGAATCGACGATCGTCGTCACGACGGGCGACGGCGGCGGACTCATGGCGCTCGCGGATCTCGAGTCCGCGGTGCGTGTCGCGCAAGGCCGGGGCATTGCGGTGGTGTGGAACGACGCCGCGTACGGCGCGGAACTCACCCTCTACGGCGCCCAAGGTCTCGCTCAGGATCCGATGCGTATCCCTGAGGTCGACTTCGCCGCGCTCGGCGCCGCGGTGGGCGCCGAGTCGATCGTCGTCCGACGCGCCGAAGATCTCGACGCGCTCGCGGAGTGGACCAGCCGAGCCGTCGACGAACGGGCGTTCCTGCTGCTCGACCTGCGGGTCTCCGAGACCGTCGTCGCGCCTTACCAGACCGAGATTCTCGAGGCCGGCCGCCCTTCGCACCCCCCGCGCTCGAGACCGCAGTTCCGCCATCGACGGCCTGAAGGCTGGCAGAGCGGTCAAGGATCGTATATGGTTTGGCTCACTCGATGAGGAGGCTGAGATGGCGACACGTGCGACGGTTCCCCAGGCCGCCGACCTGACCCAATTGGACTTCACCGCCTTCCGCGCGGCCGCGAGCCAGACGTTCGTGCCGCTCGCGCTGCACGCCGATCGGCCGGAGACGTTCACAGGTCGCCTCCGCGGCGTAGACCTGCCCGACATCCACGTGTCGGAGATCGCCGCCACTCCGCACTCGGTCGAGCGCACCGCGGAACTCGTCGCGCGCGGCGAGCGTCCCCATCTGAAGGTGAGTCTGCAACTCGCCGGAACGGGCCTCCTCATTCAGGACGACAGAGAGGCGCTGCTGCGGCCCGGCGACATCGCCCTCTACGACACCGCACGGCCCTACTCGCTCGTCTTCGAGGGAGACATGCGCATGATGGTGCTCATGTTCCCGCGCGATCAGCTCGACCTCACGGCCGAGACGATCGCTCAGTTGACGGCCGTGCGATTCGCCCGCGGGTCGGGACTCACTCCGCTCGTCGCGTCGTTCCTCGAGAAGCTCACCGTCGGCCTCACCGCCACCGACAGCGCGATCGGACTCCGCCTCGCGCGCAACGCGATCGACGTCGTCGAGACGATGCTCGCGCAAGAGCTCGGGACGCGACTGGAGTCGGGGCATCGTGGGCGGCTCTTCCTGCGCATCCGGTCGTACATCGACCAGCATCTCGCCGACCCGACGCTCGACCCCGCTCGCATCGCCAGCGCGCACTTCATTTCGACCCGACTGCTCCACGCGCTCTTCCACTCCGAGGGCACGACGGTCTCGGCCTGGATCCGCACCCGCCGCCTCGAGCACTGTCGTCGCGAACTCACCGACATCGTCTTCGCGGATCACGCCGTCAGCGCGATCGCGGCCCGATGGGGTCTCGTCGACGCGGCGCACTTCTCCCGACTGTTCAAGGCCACCTATGGGGCTTCCCCGCGCGACGTCCGGGCCAGCGCACTGGGCGGGTCTCGCGGGACGTGAGGTGGGCTCCGCCCGGAGGGGACGGAGCCCACGACGGCATGATCAGCCGTTGATGACCTGCGGAACCGCCACGGCCTTGAGGCCTTCGACTCCGAACTCGAGGCCGTACCCCGACCCCTTGACACCGCCGAAGGGGATCATCGGATGCACGCCACCATGCGAGTTGATCCAGACCGTCCCCGCCTCGATGCGCTCGGCGACTGCGCGATTCTCGGCCGGGTCGGGCCCCCACACGGATGCGCCGAGACCGACGTCCAGGCGGTTCGCGCTGCGAATGGCGTCCTCGACATCGTGGTACCGGATGATCGGCAGCGCGGGTCCGAATTGCTCCTCATCGACGAGGGCGACCCCATCGGCGACGTCGGCCACGAGCGTGATCGGGAAGAACGTCTCGCCCAGGTCGCTCGCCGGTGCGCCGCCCGTGACGATGCGGCCCCCGTTCACGGCCGCGTCCTCGACCAGACGCTTCACGATCTCGAACTGCTGCGGGTTCTGGAGCGGCCCGAGCACGTTGGCCTCGTCGAGCCCGTTACCCATGGGCGTCGTGCGAGCCACGGCGGCGAGTGCCTCCACCACCTCGTCGTAGATCGAGTCGTGAACGTAGAGCCGCTTGAGCGCGGCACAGGTCTGGCCCGTGTTGATGAAGGCGCCCCAGAAGAGGCCCTCCGCGATCGTGGCCGGGTCACTTCCGGGAAGCACGATGCCGGCGTCGTTGCCACCCAACTCAAGCGTCAAGCGTGCGAGGTTGCCCGCCGAGCTCTCGATGATCTTGCGACCGGTCGCGGTCGATCCGGTGAACATCACCTTGTCGACATCCGGATGTGCCGCGAGGCGAGCACCGACCTCGCGGCCTCCCGACACGCCGATGAGCACATCGGGCGGAAGCACATCGTTGAGAACCGAGATGAGCGCCAGGACGCTGAGCGGCGTGAACTCCGACGGTTTGACCACGACCGTGTTGCCCATCCGCAGGGCGGGAGCGATCTGCCAGATCGCGATCATCATGGGCCAGTTCCACGGGCCGATCGCACCGACGACCCCGACCGGCCTGTAGACGAGCTCTGCGCGCGACTCTCCGTCATCGATCACGACCTGCGGTTCGAGCGGAGTCGCGGCCGTGGCGCGCAGCCAGGCCGAGCACGCGCCCACCTCGAAGCGCGCATTCGGTCCGTTGAGCGGCTTGCCCTGCTCGCGCGAAAGCAGCGTCGCGAGAGCCTCCGCGGACGCGTCGACCCGATCGGCGGCGGCGTTCAACAAGCGGATCCGCGCTTCGTGGCCGAGCGCGTGCCACGCCGGCTGCGCCGCCTTCGCGCGCGAGACAGCGGCATCCAGGTCGGCGATGCTCGCCTCCGGTGCTCGCCCGATGGTCGCGCGGGTCGCGGCGTCCGGGATATCCCGGCCGGAGCCTTCCGGCGCCTCGACGCGCGAGATGAGCTCAGAGTAGTCGGTCATGGCAGTCTCCTCCGTGGGTCGACGACGACGTCGCCTCAGCCTCGCCGCTGCACACGGCGGTCGGCTTGCCCCTGCGCGCAGAGACCTAGCCGTGCAGTGCAGGGGAAGCACGGACCGGCGGCTACGATAACGGGCGCCGCGTCGCGGCCGAGTTCGGGAGGGTGCCGTGCCCAAGATCGTGGATCACGACGCACGACGTCGCGCGATCGTCGACGCGGTCATCCGAGTCACGGCGCGCGCCGGCCTCGCTCAGGTCACCTCGCGTGCAGTGGCCGGCGAGCTCGGAGTGTCCGTCGGATCGCTCTGGCACTACTACGACAACTTCGATGCGATCGTCGACGACGCCGGCCATGAGGTCGCGCGCCGCACGATGGCCCGCATCCGGGCAGCCACGAGCGGCCGACGCGGACTGGCGCGGATCGACGCGATGGTCGAAGAGCTACTCCCCCTACGCCCCGACACGCGGGATGAGGCGTTTCTCATCGTCGGATTGTGGGGTCGTGTGGCACTCGGAGAGTCGGCGCAGGCGCCCCGGGACCGCGAGTTGTGGGCGCCGGACGTCGCCGAGGCGTTGGCCGAGGCGGTGGCCGATGGAGATCTGCGTCCGGATGCTCCGATCGACGGACTCGCCGAGGTGTTCCATGCCCTCACGCTCGGTCAGCAAGTGGTGGAGGTGGTGGACGACGTCACGGCGGCGGACCACCGGCGGGTCGTCGAGACCTGGATATCTCCGTGGCTTGCGCGGACCGCGCGCTGAATTTATATTGAGCGCAAGCTCAATATAAATCGGAGATGACGATGACGCATCACCATCACGACGTACCCCCGATCGGGACGGGCGACGCTCACCCGCTCGATCCGCTGACCCCGGACGAGATCGCGACCGCGCGCGACGTACTCGCCGACTCAGGTCTGCTCGGCGAGACCGTGCGCGTTCCCATGCTCCTTCCGTCCGAACCCACCAAGGAGGAACTCTCCGGATGGCCGGGTCGCCCCCTCGAGCGGCGCGTCGACGTGACGCTCCTCGACACGGTCTCGGGCGCCGTGACCGAGGCCACCGTCTCGGTCACCCGAAAGACCGTCGTGGAGCAGAGATCCCTCGACGTCACCCGTCCGCCCTACGGACAACCGCAGTACCTGTTCGAGGAGTACGACCGTGCTGCGGACATCGTCAAGGCATCGCCCGAGTGGCAGGCCGCGATGGCGCGACGCGGCCTCGATGACCGGCGGGATCTCGCGTTCTGTGCGCCTCTCGCCCCGGGCTTCGTCGGCCGCGCCGAAGAGGTCGGGCGGCGCGTCATCCGATCCCTGACGTTCCTGCGCGACAGCCCCGACGACTCACCGTGGGCGCACCCGGTCGAGGGTCTCATCGTGCACGTCGACCTGATCGAGAACCGTGTCATCGGCATCACCGACGACGGAGACGTGCCCGTGCCCGCAGACGGCGGCAACTACGGTGCGGACGCAGTGGGGCCGGCGCGCACCAGCCTCAAGCCGATCGAGATCACCCAGCCGGAGGGGCCCAGCTTCCACGTCGATGGCTCCCTCGTCACGTGGGAGAAGTGGTCGATGCGGGTGGGCTTCAACGCGCGTGAGGGCCTCGTGCTCAACCAGGTTTCCTTCGACGGAAGGTCGGTGCTGCACCGCGGGAGTGTCCCGGAGATGGTGGTGCCGTACGGCGACACGTCCCCCACCCGCTTCTGGATCAGCTACTTCGACGCGGGCGAGTACCTGCTCGGCAAGAACGCCAACCATCTGGAGCTCGGGTGCGATTGCCTGGGCGTCATCCACTACTTCGACGGACACGTTGCCGACGACCACGGCAACCCCGTGCGCATCCCCAACGCGGTCTGCATGCACGAGGAGGACTACGGGATCCTCTGGAAGCACACCGATCTGGAGGGGCGCGCGGAGGTGCGCCGCTCACGGCGCCTCGTCGTCTCGTATTTCACGACCATCGGCAACTACGACTACGGATTCTTCTGGTACTTCTACCTCGACGGGTCCATCCAGGTCGAGGCGAAAGCGACGGGGATCGTCTTCGTGGGGGCCGGGACTCCCGGGACGACACAGCGCCACGCGACGGAGATCGCGCCCGGCGTGTTCGCTCCCGTCCACCAGCACCTCTTCAGCGCCCGACTCGACGTCGCGATCGACGGCGAGGACAACGCACTCGTCGAAGTGGACGCCGCGCGCATCCCGATGGGACCGGAGAATCCGTTCGGGAACGCCTTCGGGTGGACCGAGACGCCGCTCGCGACCGAGAAGGCCGCCCAACGCGAGGCCGACACATCCGTCGCGCGCGTGTGGGAGGTGCGCTCGACGTCGCGCCGCAACCGCCTCGGCAAGCCGACGGCCTACCACCTGATCCCCCAGCCGACCGCGCTGCTGCAGGCAGACCCCGCTTCATCGGTCGCCGCACGTGCCGCGTTCGCGACGAAGCATCTGTGGGCGACGGTCTATGCACCCGATGAGCAGTGGCCGGCCGGCCGCTACCCCAACGCGCACCAAGGGGGTGCCGGCCTGCCCGCGTACGCGGCTCGTGACCGGTCGCTCGACGGAGCCGACCTCGTGCTCTGGCACACCTTCGGACTCACCCACATTCCGCGACCCGAGGATTGGCCGATCATGCCGGTCGACTACGCCGGGTTCTGGTTCAAGCCCTACGGATTCCTCGACACCAATCCCGCACTCGATCTCCCGGTCGACCACCGGTCGTCGCGCGGGCATGCGCGGTGCTCGTGCGCGGGCTCCGATACCTGCGGCTGCGCCTGACGACGCGACCCCGAGCTCGTCAGAGCACCTCGTAGACGTCGATCACCGACCGTGTGACGAACGTGCGCGCGCTCGCGACGAAGACCGACCGCGTGAGCCACTGCAGCCGCGGCGCGGCGGTGCGGAACCTCGGAGTGCAGCGGAAGTAGGTCATCTCCTCCATCGGCCCGTTCCGCCCCTCGTCGTGGCGGAGATAGCCGACGTTGACGACGTCGACCACCTCACTCTCCGACGTGCGGAACAGGTACCGGGCCTCGAGCGCGAATGTCTCATCGGCCCGGACACGCGCCCAATCGGCGCCTCCGGTGAGCACCTCGCCGACGAGGTCGCCCTCCACAGTGCCTCCGACGATCGGCAGATAGACGAGCTCCTCCGCGTCTCGTTTCTCGAGCGGGATCGGGTGGTCGACGTCCGCGACGATGCGGAAGCTGAATCGGAGCCCGGGGTGCGTGGGTTCGGTCATCGGATCACTCTCTCGTGGACGCGGGGGGTCAGCTCGGCGTCGCGTCCGGCGTGCGGTCGAGTCGTCGGGCGGCTCGCGCGTCGAGGAACCGACGCACCCGCTGCACGAGCACGCTGAGCGCGATGGCGACGATGAGGGCGAGCCCGCTCGCCACGCCTTGCCAGAAACTCGAGACGCCGAGCAGCACGAGCGAGCTGTTGAGGATGCCGAGGAACAGGACGCCGGTCGCGATGCCGAAGACCGTTCCCTCGCCTCCCGTCAGCGCGACTCCACCGAGGAGGACGGCGGTGAGCACCGCGAGCTCGAATCCGATCCCGAGTTGACCCGCCGGAGCCGAGTTCAGTCGCGCGACCACGATCGTACCGGCGAGACCCGCCGCAGCCCCGGCGAGGATGTAGAGCACGAAGGGGATGCGGCGGATGCTCACACCGGACAGGAAGGCGGCCTCCCGATTGACGCCGATCGCGTACACATGCCGACCGGCCGGCGTCCGCGCGAGGAACAGGGCGGCAATCAGCAGGAGCACGAGGGCGATCCACACGGACGTCGGAATCCCCGCCAACGTGCCGACGCCGAGGAAACCGAACTCAGGCCCGAAGGAGTTGCGCGGAAGAGGGCTGAGCAACTGTGCGACTCCACGTACCGCCGTCAGGGTGCCGAGCGTCGTGATGAAGGAACTGAAACCGAACACGCACGTGAGGACGGCGTTGAAGAGGCCGACGGAGGCGCCGGCGAGCAGGGCGAGGACGACGGCGACGATCGGCGAGCCCGCTCCGCCATTCATGACCATTCCCGCGACCACCCCGCCGAGCGCGAGCGAGCTGCCCACCGAGAGATCGATGAACCCCGCGATCAACAGCATCCCGACCGGCGCCGCGACGATCGCGATGATCGCGCCGTCGATCAGGACCGAGCGGATGCTGGGCCACTGCAAGAGACTCCCGGTCGTGAGCTGAACCGCGACGATGATCACGACGAGCAGCGCAAGGAGGGGGTTCTTCAGAAGGAAGTCGGTCAGACGAGCGGTGACGGGAGCGTTCATATCGGGTCTCTTCGATGGGTCTAGTCGGAGTGGATCGTGTGCAGCAGCTCTTCAGCGGAGGTAGAGGCGACGTCGAGTTCGTCGACGATGCGCCCCTTGGCCATCACGACGCAGCGATGCGCGAGAGCCATGACCTCCTCCGGTTCGTTGGTCGCCACGAGCACGGCGAAACGCTGGTCGCGCGCGAGCTCGGTGATGACCCGGTAGATCTCGTGTCGCGCGCCGACGTCGACGCCCTGGGTCGGGTCGTCGAGCAGCAGTACGCGCACGCCCGCGAGGTCGTTGATCCACCGGGCGAGTAAGAGCTTCTGTTGATTGCCGCCCGAGAAGCGGCCCGCCGCCAGCTGGGGTGCATCGGGACGGAGCGCGAGCGAACCGGTCGCACGGTGGAACGTCGCCTGCTCGGCCCGACTGCGGCGCAGCCCCCCGCGGGTCAGACGTCCCATGACCGCGATGACGACGTTCTCCACCGCGGGGAGTGACAGGAAGAGCCCCTCGCGCAACCGATCGCCCGGAACCAGTGCTATCCCGGCTCGCAGCGCCGATGCGGGAGAGCGCGGATCGACGACGGAACCGTCGACCGTCACCGTGCCAGCGGCGCGGCCATGGCGGCCGAAGAGCGAATCGAGCAAGCGCGTGCGGCCGGAGCCGATGAGGCCGTACAGCGCGACCACTTCGCCTTCGCGGACCTCGAGGTGGGCCTCCGCGAGTCCCTGGGGGCGGTACGCCCCGAGCCGCAACCGTACGGTCGTGTCGTCGGCCACGGGCTCCGGTCGGGCGTCGAGGCCGTCAGCACCTTCGCTGATGACGGAGACGAGGGTCTTGCGATCGGCGGTACGCGACCACTCGGAGGTGTACACCGAGCGTCCGTTTCGAAGCACCGTCACACGATCGGCGAGCTTGTCGACCTCGCCGAGCAGGTGGGTCACGTACAGGATCGCCATGCCGCTCGCCCGGAGCTCGAGGAGCAGGTCGCCCAGCCGGGAAGCCTCGGCGACGCTAAGGGCGGCTGTCGGCTCATCGAGGATCAGCAGGCGCGCGTCGCGTTGGAGCGCCTTCGCGATCTCCACCAGCTGCCTCTGTCCGATCGGGAGTTCGCGCACGAGCACGCCCGGATCGACTGTCGATCCGACACGTTCGAGGATCTCCCGCGCCCGGCGATGCTGACTCCGCGTGTCGACGAGACCGCCGACACGCAGCTCCCGCCCGAGGAAGAGGTTCTCTGCGACCGAGAGCCCGTCGATCAGGCTGAGGTGCTGGTATATCGTCGCGATGCCGCGCGCGATCGATTCTCTGGGTTCGTACCGTTCGAGAGGCTCCCCCTCGATCGTGATCGACCCGCTCGTCGGCTCGACGGCCCCGCCCAGACACCGGATGACGGTGGATTTGCCCGCGCCGTTGTGACCGAGCAGAGCGTGGATGCTGCCTGACTCGATCTCGAGCGAGACGTCGTCGAGGGCGAGTGTGGCGCCGTAGCGCTTCGTGAGGTGAGCGATCCGAATGGTCACGCCGATGTCCTTTCGTGGCGCAGGTGGTGCCGCGCGGGGGATGCGCGGCACCACGTGTCACCTCTCAACCGCCGAGCTGCGCGATGTACTGGTCGAGCTCGGGCGAGTCCTGCGTGACGAGTTCGACGGGAACATCGACACTCGCGTCTTCGACCCCTTCACCCAGTGCGATCGGAATGTCGATGATCTGCTCGATCAGCGCCATCAGGTCGAAGTAGGTGACTCCGCGCACGAAGTCGCCGTCCCGCATCGCCTTGAAGAGCGTGATGTTGGGGTCGAGCCCGCCGAGGAAGGTGCCGGCGTCCTTCGCGTCGCGACCGCTCGCGACGAGCGCCTGGTACGCCCCCTGACCGGCGTCGCCCACCGCGGCGAGCACGATCTGCACGTCGGGGTTCTGCGCGAGCACCGACGACGTCACGGAGAGAGCCTCGTCGGGGGTGACGGCCTGCTGTTGTGCCACGATCTCATAGTCGGCTCCCGACGCTTCGAGCCCGTCGAGCAGACCCTCGGTGCGCTCGCGACCGATCTGGATGGTCTGGTCCTCGAGGATCAGCACCGACGCGGTGCCGTCGAGATTCTCCGCCGCCCACTGCCCTGCGTATTCACCGAGCTGATAGCCCGAGTCGTAGAAGCTGAACTGCAGCGTCGCATCCTGGTTCTCGAGATCGCCGCCGTAGGTCACCCAGTACTTGCCCGCGGCCCGGTAGGCCGCCGCAATCGATTCGAGGCTGGCGGGATCGGCCGGGAACGACACGACCGCGTCGACGTCGCTCGTCAAGTACGTGTTGAGGTTCGTCACCTGCTTCGCGAGGTCCATGTCGTCATTCGTGAACTCGACCGTGACCCCGCGCTCGGCCGCGCGGGCCTCGATCGCCGGAACGAGAATCGAGTACACGGGCAGGGCCGTGAAGGGGTAGTCGAAGAGGATCTTGTCGACTGGACCGCGATCTTCGGCCGGACCCGCCTCCGGGTCGGCGGTCGTCGTTCCACATGCGGTCAACGCGAGGGCGCCGACGAGGACGCCGGCGACCGCGGCGAGGCGGTGGATGTTGCGTGACATGGTGCTCCTTCGGGGTTGGATGCCGGAGTGGGTCATCGGCGGCTGTAGACCTGGGCTCCGGCGAACCAGGTCTCGAGGACTCGGGTCTGGGCGAGCTGCGAGGGATCGACGGAGAGCGGATCCTGATCGAGAACCACGAAGTCGGCCGACTTTCCGACCTCGAGCGATCCGGTGACGTCGTCGACCCCCATCGCCCGAGCGCCGTTGATCGTAAACACCTCCAGCGCCTCCGCGACGGTGATCGCCTGTTCGGCCCACAGCGTTCCGTCTCGCGCCCCCATCGGGTCCGCGCGCGTAACCAGACCTTGTATCCCGACCCATGGGTCGGGAACCTCCGAGACCGGCCAGTCGGATCCGCCCGCCACCAGCACGCCGAGGTCGAGCAGCTCGCGATTGGGCTGCATGCGTTCGGCCCGCTCGCGGGGAAGGACTTCGGCGATCGAGTCGGGGATGATGCCCGGGAACCACAGGTAGGGCGAGATGTCGGCGCTGACACCGAGATCGGCGAGTCGCCGCCGATCCGACTCCGCGATGAACTGGCCGTGAGCGACCTGAAAGCGTGTGTCGCGGTAACCGTCAGCCCGCATCCGCTCGATCACGTCGAGATACAGACGAACGGCGGCGTCGCCGGTGCAGTGCACTTTGGCGGAAAGTCCGCGGTCGGCGGCGCCACGCAGCCACCGGTCGAGGTCGTCGGGCGCGACGGCGGTCGCCCCCAGGAAATGGGTGCCGTGCTCGTCGTCGGGCAGATATGGCTCGAGGAAGGCGGCGGTTCGAGTCGGCGGCACGCCGTCGAGGAAGATCTTGATGAAGTCGGGCCGGTGGTGCTCGGTGCGATGGCGGTCCGCTTGGTCCCACAGCTCCTCTCCCACGACGACGGTGCCGAAGATGGGATCGGCCAGGAACATCGAGGTCACGACCCAGGCGGGCAGGTCGCCGGCGTCGTCGAGGTCGCGGAGAGCGGTGAGCATCTCGACGGAGGCGCCCGCGTCTTGAAACGCCGTCACTCCATAGCTGTGAAGGATCGCGATGGCGCGCCGCGACGCGCGGCGGTAGTCCGCGGCCGAGAGCACCCGGTCGCGCGCGATCGCGGCGGCGACTCCCAGACCACCGGTCTCGAGCAGGAGTCCCGTCGCTCGCCGAGAGGCCGCGTCGCGCACGATCGCACCGCCGACCGGATCCGGCGTCTCATCGTCGATGCCCCCCAGTTCCAGCGCGCGCGAGTTGACCCACTTGTTGTGGTGGCTGTCGTCGCTGAGGGAGACGGGGTGACCCGCGGACACCTCGTCAAGCCGGGTCAGCGCTTCGCTGCGCGAGAGCTCGGGGAGCATCGTCGACGCCCAGCTCCCGCCGGTGATCCACTCGCCGTCGGCCAGACGGCTCGCATACTCCGCGACGGCGTCGAGCATTTCGTCGAGCGTGTGGCTCGGCGGAAACGAGAGCTCGAAGAGGTCGGTCACCCCCGCGGCGAGATGGTGGTTGTGGATGTCCACGAGTCCAGGCATGATCGTCCGCCCGGCCGTGTCGTGCACGACGGTGTCGGAGTCCACCCTCGCGCGGAGGACGTCGGCCTCTCCGATGGCGACGATCTTCCCGCCGGCGATCGCGATGGCGTTGGCCCCGCGGGCAGGAGCCGGCGTCAACACCGTCGCGCCGACGATGAGGGTCTCGATCTTCACCATGCCTCCTGATGTAGGTATCCCGAGTCTCAGCGGTCGGTGCGCTGACGCGGTTGTCGTCGCGCGAAGAGCCCTAGTCGCTGAGCGCACCACTCGCAGGCCCGATGGATCGATGCCCGGGCGCTTCGTAGGCTCGACCCGGCGGCGGCGTCGTGTCGCCGGAAGGAGGGTTCCGATCCACGCGCTCGCCGTGGGGCTCGCCGTCGTGTCGACGGCCTGTCTGGCTGCCTCCCGCTCGTCCTCCTGGTCGGCCTGGGCGGCATCCGTCGGAATGCTCGTCACGATGACCGTCGCGATGGCGCCGACCATTTCCCCCGCGATCGGGGCGGCGAGCGCTGGTGCGCTGTTCGCCGTCGCGGCCGTCGCCGCTCGGTGGGGACGGGACGACCCGATGGCGCGTCACCGCGCGTTCGGGGCGCTCGCGATGGCGGGACTCGTGCTCCTGCACGTCCTGCACCGGGCCGCGTCACCCGCGACCGCGGACTCTGCCCACGGCCACGCGGCCGCCACCGAGTTCACTCCCATCGTCGCTCTCGTCATCGCGGGCGGGTACACCGCGTACTCGGTCGTCGTCGCAGTGGATCTCCGCACGCGTCGTCCGCGCGGCAGGAGACATCCGGCTCCGCTCGGCGAGGTCGCTGCGATGGCACTCGGCTCGCTCGCGATGGCCGGACCCCTCGGGGTGTGAGCGGCGACGGCGTGGTCGCCCTACCGGGTTGGACGTGATGGCTCCGGGGTGAGCGTGTACTTTGTCTGCAGGTACTCGTGGATGCCCTCGGCGCCCCCCTCGCGTCCGAGACCCGACATCTTCCACCCGCCGAACGGCGCCGCCGCGTCCGAGACGACGCCGACGTTGATCCCCATCATCCCGGTCTCGATCCGGTCGACGAGCCGTTGCGCACGGGCGAGGTCGCGGGTGTACGCGTAGGACACGAGGCCGTACTCCGTGTCGTTGGCCAACCGGATCGCCTCGTCCTCGTCGTCGAAAGAGCTGATCGCGAGGACCGGCCCGAAGATCTCTTCGCGCAGGATCGCGGACCCGGGCGCGACGTCGGCCACGACCGTCGGTCGATAGAAGGAACCAGGTCCGTCGATCGGCGATCCGCCGGTGACCAGGCGAGCTCCGCGGGCCACCGCGTCCGCGACGAGGGTGTGCACTTTGGCGACGGCGCGCCCGTCGATGAGCGGTCCGACGGCGACATCGGCCTGCGTTCCACGGCCGACCTTGAGCGCCTCGACCCGCTCCGTGACCCGCGCGGTGAAGTCGTCGACGACGGCACGGTGCACGAGGAAGCGATTCGCCGCCGTGCAGGCCTGGCCGACGTTGCGGAACTTCGCCGCCATCGCGCCGTCGAGCGCCGCCGTCAGATCGGCGTCGTCGAAGACGACGAACGGGGCGTTGCCACCGAGTTCCATCGACGTCCGGAGCACCCCCCGCGCCGCCTGCTCGAGCAGACGCTGGCCGACCGGCGTCGATCCGGTGAACGAGAGTTTTCGCAGTCGCCGGTCGCGGATGATCGGCTCGGCGACGTCCCCCGCACGCGTCGTCGGAACCACGTTCACGACGCCGGGAGGCAGTCCGACCTCCTCGAGGCCGCGCGCGAAGAAGAGCGTCGTGAGCGGGGTGAGCTCGGCCGGCTTGAGAATGACGGTGCAGCCAGCGGCGAGAGCAGGCGCGATCTTGCGCGTCGTCATCGCGAGCGGGAAGTTCCACGGGGTGATGAGCAGGCTCGGCCCTACGGGGTGCTGAGAGACGATCATCCGCCCCGTTCCGGCGGGGTTGGGTCCGTATCTGCCCTGAACATGGGCCGCCTCTTCCGCGAACCAGCGGAGAAACTCCGCGCCGTAGTCGACCTCGGCTCGTGCGTCGGCGAGCGGCTTGCCGGTCTCCAGCGTCATGAGGAGCGCGAACTGCTCCCGCCGGTCGACAGCGAGTTCGAACGCGCGGCGCAGGAGTTCGGCTCGATCCCGCGTGGGCGTCGACGCCCACGACGCGGAAGCGTCTACCGCCGCCTCGAGCGCCGAGATGCCATCGTCGGGCGCTCCATCCGCGACTCTCCGGAGAGAGACTCCGGTCGCCGGGTCGACGACGTCGAACGTCTGACTGTCGGAGGCGGGCCGCCAAGCCCCTCCGATGAAGAGTTCGCGCGGCACGCGTTCCAGAACGGCCGCTTCTCGCTCGTCGGTCACGTCACGCGAGCCGAGGAACGGTCAGCTGCTCGACGAGCACACCCGAGAAGAAGTCGACGAGGGCGTGCGGCTGCTCGAGCGGCAGCACAGCGGCGACGTACTGGTCGGGCCGGACGACGACGACCGCGCCGTCGCGACTGATCGCCCGTTCGGTGAAGATGTCGACGTCGGTCCATCCCGACGGACCAGCGGCATACACCTTCTCCCAGTCGGTGAGGCCGAGTGGCCCGATCGCGGGGAGGAAGAGTTCGGGCACCCTGCGGATGTCGATTTCGTCATGCGACTGCTGGTAGACGACCCTGACGTCGAAGACCGCGTCGAGATCGGCGCCGGCGGGCGTGAACCGTGCGATGAGCCCGTCCGGCGCCGCCGTCGATGACGCCCACCGCTCGAGCGCCGAGGGTTCACCGGACGGAGCACGGTCGGCGAATGCATAGATGCGCCAGCGGCCGTCGGCGCGCGCCTGGTGTCCGAGGTGCACGACATTCCCGTCGCAGACCCGGGAGACCTCGACCGACTTGAATCGTCGACCGACGGGAAAACCCTCCGCGAGGTCGGCATGGTGGTTCTCGGCCACGGCGATCGACGGCGAGTACTCGGTCATGAAGCCGGACGGGAACTCGGACGTCGCGAGGTAGTAGGCGGCGAGTTCTCCGGGGTCCGAGATCTCAGTGGGCTTGCGCGCCATGAGCGACGACCACTCGCGGTCGAAGTCGATGAGCTGCTGGGCGACGGGTTGCCGTTCCGACGAGTAGGTCGCCAGCAGCGATTCGGGACTGCGCCCGATGAGGACCGACCCAAGCTTCCAGCCGAGGTTGAATCCGTCCTGCATCGAGACGTTCATGCCCTGACCGGCCTTGGCGCTGTGGGTGTGGCACGCGTCTCCTGCGAGGAAGACGCGCGGAGGGCGCGACGCGTCGTCGGGCACGTCGTCGAATCGATCGGTCACACGATGCCCGACTTCGTAGACGCTGTGCCACGCGACGCTCTTCACGTCGATCGTGTAGGGATGCATGATGTCGTTCGCCCTGCGGACGATCTCGTCGATCGGTGTCGCTCGCACCTGACGGTTGCCGCCTTCGGGCACCTCTCCGAGGTCGACGTACACCCGGCTGAGATAACCACCCTCCCGTGGGATGTGCAGGATGTTGCCGGCTTGCGCGTTGATCGCGCACTTGGTGCGCCAATCCGGGAAGTCGGTGTTCGCGAGGATGTCCATCACCCCCCAAGCGTGAGCGGCGAAGTCGCCGACGTGTCGCCGCCCGATCGCCTCTCGGACGCCGCTGTGGGCGCCGTCGCAACCGACGACGTACCGTGCCCGCACGATGCGCTCCTCGCCGGCGCGCCCGCCCGTGACGTGCCGGACTCGGACATCGATCGGTCGGTCGGCGTGCTCGGGTGTCGTCAGTCCGGCGAATTCGACGCCGTAGTCGGGCACGATGCGCCCCGGACCGTGTGCGGCGGCCTCCGCGAAGTAGTCGAGCACACGCGCTTGGTTGACGATCAAGTGCGGGAACTCGCTGATCTTGAGGGCGTAGTCCTCGGTGCGGGTGGTGCGCATGATGCGGCTCGGATCGTCGGGATCCGGGCTCCAGAAGTTCATGTAGGCGATGTTGTATGCCTCCGCAACGATGCGCTCCGCGAATCCGAAGGCCTGGAACGTCTCGACGCTGCGGGGCTGGATGCCGTCGGCCTGGCCGAGCACGAGCCGGCCCTCGCGGCGCTCGATGATGCGGGTCGTGACCGAGGGGAACCACGAGAGCTGGGCGGCGAGCAACATGCCGGCGGGCCCCGAGCCGACGATGAGTACATCGACATCGTCGGGCAACTCGGTGGGCCGGTCGATCCCCGATCCGCTCGCGTCGACCACGCGAGGGTCGCCTGACACGTAGCCGTGGTGGTGAAACTTCATGACGACCTCCCGAACGAACTCGCGTGATGGCCGCGCTCGAGGGCGCGTTGCCACATGGAAAAGAATGATATACGATTTGGGATACGCCGCAAGAACGAGGAGTCCATGACCACGATGAGTCGGGTAACCGACGACCGCTTCGCGGGCCTCCCCGCGCGACCGGGCAAGGTCGTCGCCGTCCACCTCTCTTATGCCTCCCGAGCCGCCCAACGAGGACGGCGCCCGGCACATCCGTCGTACTTCGTGAAGCCCTCGAGCTCGGTGGCCGCGAGCGGAAGCACGCTCGAACGGCCGGCGGGCACCGAACTGCTCGCCTTCGAGGGCGAGGTCGCTCTCGTGATCGGCACGCCCGCCCACCGCGTCTCGATCGACTCGGCGTGGGCTCACGTCGCCTGGGTCACTGCGGCGAACGACTTCGGCCTCTACGACCTGCGCGCGAACGACAGCGGATCGAACCTGCGTTCGAAGGGCCGCGACGGCTACACCCCCGTCGGCCCTGAACTCATCGACGCGCGTGCGGTCGATCCGGGCGCCCTCCGGCTCCGCACCTGGGTGAACGGCGTCCTCGCGCAGGACGATACGACGGCTAGCCTCATCTTCTCCTTCGCTCAGCTCATCGCCGATGTCTCCCAGCACCTGACGCTCGAGGTGGGGGACGTCATCCTGACCGGCACCCCCGCCGGCTCGTCAGTCGTCGGGCCGGGAGACCGCGTCGAAGTCGAGGTCGATGCCCCGACGGCTGTCGGGGCCCCCTCCTCGGGGCGGCTCGTGACCACGGTCGTCGGCGGTGACACTCCGTTCGACGCCACCCTCGGATCGCTGCCGGCCGTCGATGACACGCAGAGATCCGAGGCCTGGGGCTCCCGCGAGGCCGCGGGGCTTCCCCCGGAGCGCCCGCGGCTCGATCCCGAACTGCGGGCCAAACTCCTGCGGGCGCCGGTCTCGGCGCTCTCCCAACAGTTGCGCGCCCGGGGCCTCGACGACGTCACGATCGACGGCGTACGCCCGCTGCGGCCCGATCGCAAGCTCGTCGGCGTCGCCCGCACCTTGCGGTTCGTCCCGTATCGCGCCGACCTGTTCAGCGCCCACGGCGGCGGCTACAACGCCCAGAAACGCGCCTTCGACGCCGTGGGCGACGACGAGGTGATCGTGATCGAGGCGCGGGGCGAGACCGGATCCGGCACGCTCGGCGACATCCTCGCCATCCGCGCGCATGCGCGCGGAGCCGCCGGGGTCGTCACCGACGGCGGAGTGCGCGACGCGGACGCCGTCGCGGCGGTCGGGATGCCCGTGTATTCCGCCGGCGCCCACCCGGCGGTGCTCGGTCGCAAGCACGTGCCCTGGGATGTCGACCTGACGATCGCCTGCGGCGGAGCCACCGTTCAGCCGGGAGACGTCATCGTCGGAGACGCGGACGGCGTGCTCGTACTGCCTGCCGCGCTCGCCGAGGAAGTGGTCGACGCGGCACTGGAACAGGAGTCGGCGGACGCCTGGATCGCGGACCGGGTCGCCGCCGGCGAGGCGATCGAAGGACTCTTTCCGATGAACGACGAGTGGAAGGCGAGGTATCGCGCGTGGCGGGAGCGGAACTGACCCGCGATGAGCTCGGAGAGCTCAGCAAGTCGCAGCGCGCCTATCACTGGGTGAAGGAGCGCATCGCAGGGCAGGAGTTCACCCCGGGCTACCGACTCGTGCTCGGGAGCATCGCCGCAGAATTGGACATGAGCGTCGTCCCCGTCCGCGAAGCGATCCGCCAACTCGAAGCCGAAGGACTCGTCACCTTCGAACGCAACGTCGGTGCCCGCGTGTCGATGGTCGACGACACGCAGTACCGGTTCAGCATGCAGTCGCTGTCGATCCTCGAGGGCGCGGCCACGGCTCTCGCCGCGCGTGGACTCTCCACCGAGGACATCCGCCGCGCGCGCCGCATCAACGCACAGATGATCACCTCGCTCGAGGACTTCGATCCGCGGGCCTTCACGCGACTCAATCAAGAGTTCCACGCGACGATCTACAGCAGGTGCGCGAATCCGCGCCTCGTCGAGCTCGTCGAGTCGGAGTGGATCCGGCTCGGCAACCTCCGCGACTCGACTTTCAGCTTCGTGCCCGGCCGCGCGCAGGAGTCGGTGCGCGAACACGAGAGCATCGTCGCCCTCATCGAGCGTGGCGCCCCCCTCGGCGAGATCGAGAAGGTCGCGCGACGACACCGCGCGGCGACGCTCGATGCCTACCTGATCCACGAGCACCCCGACGAGACCCTCGGTCTCCCCGCCTTTTGACCTCAAGGAGCACACGATGACGGACACGCGAACCGATCCCCTGCGCGGCCACGTCCCCGCTGACCTTCCGTCGACCATCCGCCACTACATCGACGGGGAGTTCACCGACTCCGTCAACGGGCACACGTTCGACGTCCTCGACCCGGTGACCAACGAGGCGTACGCACAGGGGGCCGCCGGATCGAAGGCCGATGTCGACCGCGCGGTCGCGGCGGCCCGGCGCGCGTTCACCGACGGACCCTGGCCACGAATGCTCCCTCGGGAGCGCTCGCGGGTTCTCCACCGTATCGCCGACCTGGTCGAGTCGCGCGATGCCCGCCTGGCGGAACTCGAGTCGTTCGACTCCGGCCTGCCGATCACGCAGGCTCTGGGTCAAGCGCGACGCGCGGCCGAGAACTTCCGCTTCTTCGCCGACCTGATCGTCGCCCAATCGGACGACGTCTTCAAGGTCCCCGGGCGGCAGATCAACTACGTCAACCGCAAGCCGATCGGCGTGGCAGGACTCATCACCCCGTGGAACACCCCCTTCATGCTGGAGTCGTGGAAACTCGGCCCGGCACTCGCGACCGGTAACACGGTCGTGCTCAAGCCGGCGGAGTTCACCCCGCTCTCCGCGTCCCTCTGGGCCGGCATCTTCGAGGAGGCGGGACTTCCCCAGGGTGTCTTCAACCTCGTCAACGGTCTGGGCGAAGAGGCCGGCGACGCGCTCGTGAAGCACCCCGACGTGCCCCTCATCTCGTTCACCGGCGAGAGTCGCACGGGACAGCTCATCTTCGGCAACGCGGCACCGTACCTGAAGGGGCTGTCGATGGAGCTCGGCGGGAAGAGCCCCGCGGTCGTCTTCGCCGACGCCGACCTCGACGCGGCGATCGACGCCACGATCTTCGGCGTGTTCTCGCTCAACGGCGAACGCTGCACGGCAGGGTCGCGCATCCTCGTGCAGCGCGACGTCTATGACGAGTTCGTCGAGCGCTACGCGGCGCAGGCCTCGCGTGTGGTCGTTGGCTACCCGCACGACCCCGCCACGGAGGTCGGCACGCTCGTGCACCCCGAGCACTACGACAAGGTGATGTCGTACATCGAGATCGGCAAGTCGGAGGGTCGCCTGGTGGCGGGCGGTGGCCGACCCGACGGCTTCCCGACCGGGAACTTCGTCGCCCCCACGGTGTTCGCCGACGTCGCGCCGGACGCGCGCATCTTCCAGGAGGAGATCTTCGGTCCCGTCGTGGCCATCACGCCCTTCGACACCGACGCCGAAGCCCTCGACCTCGCCAACGGCGTGCGCTACGGGCTCGCGGCCTACATCTGGACCACCGACCTCACCCGCGCCCACAACTTCGCGCAAGCTGTCGAGGCCGGCATGGTCTGGCTCAACTCGAACAACGTGCGCGATCTGCGCACCCCGTTCGGAGGCGTCAAGGCGTCGGGGCTCGGGCACGAGGGCGGCTACCGGTCCATCGACTTCTACACCGATCAGCAGGCCGTGCACATCACGCTCGGCGAGGTTCACAACCCCACGTTCGGAAAGCGATAAAAGGAAGAGCGATGACCGACCGCATGCGCACATCGTCCGGCTTCTTCGTCAGCCAGGAGGCGCCCATTCGCAGCGACAACCCCGTCCCGACGCCCACGGTGGCGCCGCCCGACATCCTGCGATGCGCCTATATGGAACTGGTCGTGACCGACCTCGCGGCGTCGCGCGCGTTCTACGTCGACATCCTCGGCCTGCACGTGACGGAGGAGCACGACGACGCCGTCTATCTCCGAACGACCGAGGAGTTCATCCACCACAATCTGGTGTTGCGCGCGGGACCGACGGCGGCCGTTGCCGTGTTCTCCTATCGGGTACGCACTCCCGAAGATCTGGACAAGGCTGTCGCCTTCTACGGTGAACTCGGCTGCCGGGTGGAACGACGCGCAACCGGCTTCACGCGCGGCATCGGAGATTCGGTGCGTGTCGAGGATCCGTTGGGCTTCCCCTACGAGTTCTTCTACCAGACAGAGCATGTCGAGCGGCTCTCGTGGCGCTACGACCTCCAGGTGCCCGGCGAACTCGTTCGGCTCGACCACTTCAACCAGATCACGCCCGACGTTCCACGCGCGGTGAACTTCATGCAGAGCCTCGGCTTCCGGGTGACCGAGGACATCCAGGACGACCAGGGCACCGTCTACGCGGCATGGATGCGCCGCAAGCCGACGGTGCATGACACCGCGATGACGGGGGGCGACGGTCCGCGGATGCATCACGTCGCCTTCGCGACGCATGAAAAGCACAACATCCTCGCGATCTGCGACAAGCTCGGCGCGCTCCGGCGGTCGGATGCCATCGAGCGCGGGCCGGGACGTCACGGCGTATCGAACGCCTTCTATCTCTACCTTCGCGATCCGGACGGTCATCGAGTCGAGATCTACACGCAGGACTACTACACCGGGGATCCCGACAACCCCGTCGTGACGTGGGACGTGCACGACAACCAGCGTCGGGACTGGTGGGGTAACCCCGTGGTGCCGAGCTGGTACACCGAGGGGTCGATCGTGCTCGATCTCGACGGCAACCCGAAACCCGTCGTCGCCCGTACCGACGAGTCGGAGATGGCCGTCACGATCGGAGCCGACGGGTTCTCGTACACCCGTCCCGACGACGCCGACCAGTTGCCGTCCTGGAAGCAGGGCGAGTACAAGCTCGGCCATCAACTCTGACGCGCCGATGCTCGACCCGACGACGATTGCGAGTCTCGCCGACGAACTCGCCGAAGCCGATCGCACGCATGCCCTGATCCCCCGGATCACGGCACGGCATCCCGAGGCCACGATCGCCGACTCCTACGCCATCCAGGGGATCTGGCGACAGCGCAAGCTCGCCGCGGGCCGCCGCCTCGTCGGCCGGAAGATCGGTCTCACCTCGAAGGCGATGCAGGCCGCGACCGGAATCACCGAGCCCGACTACGGCCTCATCTTCGACGACACCGTGTGGAACGACGGCGACACCCTTCCCTACGATGCGTTCAGCAACGTGCGCATCGAGGTCGAGCTCGCCTTCGTGCTCGGAGCACCGCTCGCGGGAGCCGACTGCACCCTCGAGGAGGTGCTCGACGCCACCGAGTACGTCACCCCCGCCCTCGAGGTGCTGAACTCGCACATCGAACTCGATGGTCGAACGATCGTCGACACCATCTCCGACAATGCGGCCTACGGCGGCATGGTGCTCGGCGGTCATCACCGGGCACCCCGGGAGGTCGACCTCCGATGGACCGCGGCGCTGCTCAGCGTGAACGGGTCGGTCGAGGAGACGGGCGTGGCCGCCGGCGTGCTGGGCCATCCCGCACTCGGGGTCGCGTGGCTCGCCGGGAAACTGCATCAGCACGGCGAGCACCTCGCGGCCGGTGAGATCATCCTCTCGGGCTCGTTCACCCGACCGGTGTGGATCGCGCGCGGCGACGAGGTGCACGCCG
Organism: uncultured Microbacteriaceae bacterium; assembly: GCA_946481135.1. The sequence continues at coordinate 14,789 of CAMLMQ010000006.1, read as the reverse complement.
ACTACGGACCGATGGGATCGATCACATGTCGCTTCGACTGACGCCGACCTTCCGCGACCGCCTCGAGGCGTCGCCGAGATCGCTCGCCGGGATGTGGGCGTGCACGGGATCGCCGCTCGTCGCGGAGATCTGTGCCGGGTCCGGTCTCGATTGGTTGCTCATCGACATGGAGCACGCACCGAACGGTCTCGAGTCGGTTCTCGCGCAGCTCCACGCCGTCGCGGCCTACCCGGTGACCCCCGTCGTACGGGTGCCGTGGAACGATCCAGTCGTGCTGAAGCAGGTGCTCGACCTCGGCGCGCAGAACCTCATGGTGCCGATGATCTCGACGGCCGCGGAGGCGGAGGATGCGGTGGCCGCGGTGCGCTACCCACCCGGCGGTCGACGAGGAGTCGGCAGCGCACTGTCACGTTCCGCGCGATGGAATCGCGTTGCGGACTACCTCGCCGCCGCCGACTCGCACGTGTCTCTCGTCGTGCAGATCGAAACCGCTGCAGCCGTCGACGCGGCGGCCTCGATCGCAGCGGTCGATGGTGTCGATGCCATCTTCGTCGGGCCGAGCGACCTTGCGGCGTCGATGGGCCTTCTGGGTGAGCAGACCCATCCGGGCGTCGTCGCGAACGTCCACCGCGTGCTGGAGGCCGCGCACTCCGCCGGCGTTCCGTGCGGCGTGAACGCGTTCGACCCGGAGGTGGCCGACGGCTACCTCGCCGCGGGTGCGTCCTTCGTGCTCGTGGGAGCCGATGTCGCTCTGCTCGCTCGAGGATCCGAGGCACTCGCCGCACGCTTCATCGGTGTCCGGTCCGGCGACGACGAGGTGACGAGCTACTGATACTCCTGTCCGGCCGGCCGTCGATGGTCGGCCGGCGGAGGCGCGTGAATCCGGCGACCCGGCCGGGATACCGGGGCGGTGGCGCCGACACCGCCGCGCCCTGGTGAGACGAGGGCGTCAGAGATCGAGCACGATCGGCCCGCCCGCCGAGCGCGACACGCAGACCATCATCCGATCGCCGGCCGCGCGCTGCTCCGGGGTGAGCAGGACGTCGCGGTGCTCAATGGCTCCCGCGAGAACTCGCGTCTCACACGAGCCGCAGTTGCCCTCGCCGCACGCAGTGAGCACCTGGATGCCGCGATCCTGAAGGACAGCGAGCGCGCTGCGGTCCGACGGGACCGTCAATCGCTCCCCGGTCGACGCGAGCTCGAGCTCGAAGGGACGGTCGCCCTCACGCACAGCGTCGACTCCCGAGAAGCGTTCCACATGGATGTCGAGCCCGAGCTCGCGCCCGATCGTCTCGACCTCGTCGAGCATGCGCTCGGGCCCGCAGCAGTACACGGCGGTCTGCGTCTCCGCGTCGGCGAGGATCGCCCGAAGGTCGAGGCGCGAGCCTCCACCGCGATAGCGGGTCACCTCGGGACGATCCGCGAGCGACGACTCGAACGGCCCCGTCTCACCTCGTGTCGCCCAGTGCAGCGACCAGGACCGGCCGGACGCCTCCACCGCCGCGATCATGGGAAGAAGAGGCGTGATCCCGATGCCTCCGGCGACGAAGAGATACTCTTCGGCCTCGATCAAGGCGAAGTTGTTGCGCGGCCCGCCGACGGGAATCCGGTCGCCCGCGCGAAGGGTGTCGTGGATCGTGCGGGACACTCCCCGGCTGGCCTCCTCGCGCAGCACGCCAACGCGCCACGCGGAGCGATCCGCCGGGTCGCCGATGAGCGAGTACTGCCCGCCTCGATGGGGGACCGCCCAGAGGTCGACGTGAGCTCCCGGGCTCCACTCCGGGAGGTCGGCGCCGTCGGGAGCGCGCAGCTCGAGCGCGACAACGTGCTCGCTCTCGCGTCGCACCTTGGAGACGATGAGCGACCGGGTGCCAAGCGGGAGGACGATGGTTTCCCGCGCCGGGTTCGCGTGATCCCATTCCGCGTCGAGGGCCTCGGGGGCGCGGAAGAACCATCCGGAGACGTTGACCTGGGCTCCCTCCGGCTGCCGCAGCCCGGGGAGGCGCCCGAACAGCTCCTCGAACATGATGCGTTCCACCTGCCGGGCGAAGAAGTGGCCCGCACAGAAGTGCTCACCCGCACCGAACGCCTGGTGGTTGCGGGTGGCACGATCGAGATCGAAGACGTCCGGATCGTCGTAGCGCGTCTCGTCGCGGTTCGCCGATGCGATCACGACCTCGACGATGGCACCCCGCGGGATTCGCACCCCGGACACCTCGGTGTCGCGGGATGCCTCGCGTTCGATGGCACCGATGGGTGCGATCCAGCAGAGGCCCTCGTTGACGGCGATCGCCGCGAGCTCGTCGGGACGAGCGGCGACGCGCGCGAGTTGGTCGGGGCGCGTGAACAGGCCGAGCAGGGTGCTCGCGGCCGCGTGTCCGGGTTCCTGCATCCCGCCTAGCAGAATGACCTTCAGCGAGGGCATGATCATGTCGAGCGTGCGGGGCCGACCGTCGCGGACTCCAGCCCAGATCATGTGCGAGATCATCGAGTCGTCGGGGTGCGCGGACAATTCGGCGATGAGTGGGGAGACCACCGTGTCGATCTCACGCGAGATGCCGTCGGCCTGTTCGAAGGTCTGCGGATCGAGTCCGAAGTTGGCGATCCCCGTGTTCAGCCCTGCGAACCACCGCCGCAGGGTATCGGCATCGACGAGCGCGTCCAGTCCCATGACGTGTCGCAGCGACTCGACGCTCACGGGTTCGAAGTACGTCGACATGAGCTCGGCGCGACCGGACTCCGCGATGGCGTCGAGCTGCCGTCGGGCAACCGGACGCACGATCGAGTCGATGACCGCAGTGACGGCATCCGGCTTGAGGCGAGGATCGATGCCCGCGCGCAGGTCGGAGTGTTGTTCGCCGTCGGTCGTGAGGACGTTCGGGCGGTTGAAGACCCGGTCGACGGTGGGGTGGCCCGCCGCCGCGACGAAGCCGTACATCTGATTGCCGACGTCTGAGCAGTCCTGCCACCGGGTCACGAACCAGACATCCGCGGCGGGAACCCAGGCGACCGGTGCCTCGGCGCGCATGCGCGCGTAGATCGGGTAGGGATCGCGCTCGAGGTCGTCGAGCGTGATGTCATCGAGGAACGATCGCCGGCTCATGGCCGCTCAATCTAAGCGCGCGCTTAGTTGTTGTCAATAACCCTACGATGGGAAGCGTGTCCGCCCCGGCCCGCATCCCCTACGGTCGGGGACGTCAGGCGATGATCGAGGCGGCGATCCATGTCGTGGCGGAGAGCGGGCTGCGGGGACTGACCTACCGCGCGGTCGCTCAGCGCGCGGGCGTGAACAACAGCCTCGTCGCCCACCACTTCGGGAGCCGCGACGGGCTCATCGAGGCGGCCCTGGAGTACGCCACCTCCCTCACTCTCGAGGCCTTCGAAGAATCGGCGGATCTGAGCCGCCCGCTCGCCCGCGACCTCGTCAGCCGACTGATCGGAAGCGACACCGCGCTCCAGACCTTCCAGTACGAACTCCTGCTCGAATCACGGCGCACTCCCTCCCTGCGCCCCCTGCTCGTCCGTCAGTACGATGCATACATCGACGCCTGGCAGGCGATGCTGCCCCGCTTCGGCGCAGACGGCTCCGACAGAGCACTCGCTCGCGCAGTCGCCGCCGCCATCGACGGCCTCGTGCTGCAGCAGATGCACACCGCCACCCCCGACGACATCGAGGCCTCCACGGAACGGCTCAGGGCGATGCTCCGCGCGCCGGACTGAGGCGCGGCGGCCCGCCCTCTCTCGTTCGACCTCCTGCGCGCCTGGGCAAGAGCCGGTCGCGGGCCGACAAGAGACCCCCACCGCTGGCCGGAACAATCGGGGCAATATTCCCGATCAAAGGAGTCCGCGTGTCCTCCGAAAGTGCCCAGTCGCTCAAGCGCGACCAACTCGGTGTCCCCTCCATCGTCTTCCTCGTCCTGGCAGCCGTGGCGCCGCTCACCGGCGCGATCGTCGTGCTTCCGCTCGCCATCGCCTTCGGCAACGGGGGCGGCATCCCTCTCGCGGTCATCGTGGTGGCGATCGCGCTCCTCCTCTTCGCCATCGGGTACGCCCAGATGTCGAAGGAGCTCGTGAACGCGGGCGGGTTCTATGCCATCGCGGTCAAGGGCCTCGGCCGCAGCGCCGGCCTTGTCACCGGCCTGATCGCCGCTCTCGGATACAACGCCTTCGTGGCGGGCGGAACCGGGACGATCGGCTTCTTCACGGGTGCGGTCGTATTCCCAGCGCTGTTCGGCTTCGAAGTGCACTGGTTCATCGCCGGCGCGATCGCCTTCATCGGGTGCTTCCTGCTCGCGCGCGCCGGCATCCACATGAGCGCCCGCATCCTCGGCGTCGCACTCATCCTGGAGACCCTGATCATCCTCGCGTTCGCGGCGTCGGTGCTCGTTCAGACAGGGTTCGACCTCCAGGCCTTCACGCTCGCCCTCAGCCCCGAGATCCTCGTTGGCGGTTCGGTTTGGATCGCGTTCCTCCTCGTGGCCACCCTCTTCCTCGGCTTCGAGGCGACCGCACTCTTCAGCGAGGAGGCCAAGGAGCCGCGCCGGACCGTCCCGCGGGCGACGTACGCCGCCATCATCGTGATCGGCGTGCTGCACGCGATCGTCGGCTGGGCGATCGTGAGCGCCGCCGGTGTGCCCGGCGCCCAGGGTGTCGCGCTCGAGAGCCTGGCGGCGGGAGATCTCGTGCTCGTGCTCCTCGACACCTACCTCGGACCGATCGTCGCGACCATCGGCCTCGTGCTGCTCGTCGTGAGCATGATCGCCGCGCAACTCGCATTCCACAATTCGGCGGCGCGGTACCTCTACGCCCTCGGGCGCGCGCGCATCCTGCCGTCGTGGCTCGCCGTCACGAACCGCAACGGCGCTCCCGCGCGGGCCTTGCTCACGAACCTGCTCTTCGGGCTCCTCATCGCCGGAATCTTCGCCGTCGCGGTCGAGACAGACGCCGACGGCAACCCCCTTCCGCCCGTTCTGACGCTCGTGCCCGTCGGGATCGGCTTCGCGACGCTCGCAATCCTGATCGTGCAGACGATCGCGGCACTCTCGGTCGTGGTGCACTTCCGACGTCAGCGCGACAAGCGGCTCTGGAGTACGCTCATCGCCCCGGGACTCGGGTTCCTCGCCCTCCTCGGGTTCAGCCTCGGAGCGGCCTTCAACTTCACCTTCGTCGCAGGCTCGGACGCGCTCTACGTGCGCGTGCTGCCATGGCTGCTCGTGGTGGTCGTCGTCGCCGGAGTCATCTACGCCCAAGTGCTCAAGGCGCGCAAGCCCGAGGTCTACGCGGGTCTCGAAGCCGATCTCGAGCGCTTCGACGAGATGACACGCAAGTAGGTCCGGCTCACGAGGGGGCGTGCCGAGACGGCGCGCCCCCTCTCGCCGCGTTGTCGAGGAGCGACCGGCTCTAGGAAGGGCGCGCAGGCATCCGCCGGGGCCTCGCGGCGGTGAGCATCCACGAAATAGCGTCGAGCACATGACCCACGTGCCTCCGCAGGAACTGGTCGCCGCGCGCCGCGCTCTCGACGCGTTCGGCGTGTGTGCCGACGCCGAGATCACCTTCGTGAAGCATCGCGAGAACCACGTGTACCGCGTGCGCGCCGAGGGCCTCGATCGCGCGCTCCGCATGCACCGCGTCGGATATCGCACCGACGACGAACTACGATCGGAGATCGCCTCGATCGCCGCGTTCCGCGACGGCGGCATCGCCGTCCCCACGCCCGCTGTCGCTCCCGACGGCCAGCATGTCGTGGTCATCGTCGATGACTCTGGCGCCCGCCGCCAGGCCACGATGCAGGACTGGGTCGACGGCGGTCGGGCGTTCGGCGACGTCGGGTCGGTCTTCACGGGAGGCGAAGCCCCTGCCGACGAGTGGCTCCGCGCGCTCGGCCGCCTCATGGCGCGCATGCATACGATCGCCGAGACCGGAACCCCCGACGGGTACGCACGCGCGGCCTGGGATGCTGACGGGCTCGCGGGCCCCGGCGCGCTCTGGGGGCGCGCCTCTCGCCTGCCGTCGCTCTCCGAGTCCGACCGACGCACGCTCGACCGGGCCGAAGAACAGGTCGGACGCTCGCTGGCCGCGCTACCGCGGACGCCCGACTGCTTCGGCGTCATCCACGCCGACTTCTCGTTCGAGAACGTCCTCGTCACCGAGGAGGGGCTCGTCGCGCTCGACTTCGACGACTCGGGTTTGGGCTGGTATCTCTTCGACCTCGCCACCCCCGCCTTCTGGTGCACTCGGCATCCCGATGGCGCGCGGCTGATCGCCGCGATGGCGGCCGGCTACGAGACCGTGCGACCGCTGCCCGACGTGCGCGCGTGGCACGCCCTCCTGCTCGCTCGCGGACTCAGTTATCTCGGCTGGGCCGCCGACCGGCCGGGCGACCCCACGAGCGACTTCCACGAGCAGGTGATTGCCCCGTGGGTGATCGACGCGGCCGCGACCTATCTGGCGAGCGGTGAGACGGGCTGGTCGTCGCCCCGTAGTCGAGTCACGGAGGCATCCCGATGACGACGTGGCAACGGCGCGCTGCGACGATCGGGCCCTACTCGCCCTTGTTCTACGACGAGCCGCTCGAATTTGTGAGCGCTGCGGGGCTCTGGCTGACCGACGTGCGCGGGGAGCGTTATCTCGACGGCTACAACAACGTGCCCCACGTGGGGCACACCCATCCCCGCGTGGTGGAGGCGATCCGCGATCAGGCGTCTCGGCTCAACATCCATACCCGTTACCTCAACGACCGAGTCGTGGAGTATGCCGAACGCCTCCTCGCGACCTTCGAGCCGAGCCTCGACCGGGTCATGTTCACCAACAGCGGCTCGGAATCGAACGATCTTGCCCTGCGGATCGCCTACCAGCACACGGGCGCTCACGGCATCCTGATCTCCGATTTCAGCTACCACGGCCACACGATCGAGCTCGCCCGACTCACGACGGGTCTCACGACCTTCGAAGGAATCGGGAGCAACGTACGCACCGTCCGCATTCCGGACCTCGCCGGAAGGGACCGGGGCCGACAGGCCGCCGAGATCCTCGCCACCGCCCTCGACGAGGTCGATGTCGCGATCGAATCGCTGCGTCGCAGCGGCCACGGCGTCGCGACATGGCTGTTCGACCCACTGTTCTCGACCGAGGGCCTCAACGTGCTTCCGGAGGGCTACGTCGGGGGGTTCGTCGAACGCGTGCGCGCCGCCGGAGGACTCATCATCGCCGACGAGGTCCAGTCGGGCTACGGTCGCACCGGCGAACGGTTCTGGGGGCATGAGCTTCACGGACTCGTGCCTGATCTCGTGACCATGGGAAAGCCGATGGGCAACGGGCATCCGCTGGGCGGTGTCGTGCTCCCCGCAGCCCTGCTCGACGAGTTCGGGCCCCGCAACATGTACTTCAACACGTTCGGCGGGAACCCTGTCTCGTCGGCTGCAGGCCTCGCCGTGCTCGATGTGCTCCGCGACGAGCACCTCGTCGAACGCGCGCGCGTCACCGGTGAAGGGCTGCGGTTCGAGCTCGACGCCCTCGCCGAACGCTACGGCTTCATCGGTCATGCTCGCGGGTCCGGACTCTTCACCGGGTTCGCCGTGAATGGCGCCGACGGGTCGCCGGACGCGGCGCGCACCAAACGCATCGTCGAGGCGGTGAAGGCGGATCGCATCCTCATCAGCAGGATCGGGCGCGACGACTCAGTGCTCAAGATCCGACCGCCGATGCCATTCGGGCCCGACGAGTCCGCCATCCTGATCGCCGCGCTCGACCGCGCGCTCGAAGCCGAGGCCGCCACATGACCGCGGCGGTGATCACGGGTGGCGGCACGGGGATCGGGCTCGCAATCGCACGCCGCCTCGTGGCCGACGGCACGGATGTCGTGCTCGTCGGGCGCACCGGAGCGGTCGTCGAGAGCGCGGCGCAAGAGCTGCGCGGCATCGCGGGAGGCGCTGACGCGGTCGCGGTTGAGGCCGATGCGGGCGATCCCGACTCGATGCGGCGGGTCGTGGAGACCGCGATCGATCGGTTCGGCGGAGTCGACCGGCTCGTCGCCAACGCGGGCGGGCACGGCTTCTCGTCTGTGGGCGAGACCCACGACGACGAGTGGGCCGCGAGTCTCCACGCCAACCTCACGACCGCCTTCGTCTCGGTACGCGAGAGCCTGCCGTCGCTCATCAAGTCCCGTGGCGCGATCGTCATCGTGTCGTCGATCGCCGGGTTGTCGGCCGGGCCGGATACCGCGGGCTACACGACCGCGAAGCACGCGCTGCTTGGACTCATGCGCTCGGTGGCGCGAGACTACGGCGCAGTCGGCGTGCGCGCCAATGCGCTCTGCCCGGGGTGGACCGTGACCCCGATGGCCGACGCCGAGATGCAGCAGTTCGCCGCCGTGGCCGGGCACCCGACGGTCGCCGCCGCATACGCCGAGGCCACCCGGCACGTCCCGCTCCGCCGACCGGCCGCAGCCGAGGAGATCGCCGCCGTCGCGCGCTTCCTGCTCTCGCCGGAAGCCTCGTATGTCACGGGCGCCGTGATCGTAGCGGACGGGGGCGCCGGCGCGGTCGATCTGCCAACGATCGCATTCGAAGGACTCGGGCTGTAGACCACGGCCCGGGGACGGCGGTAGCGCCCCGCACGGGCTCCCGATCGCCGGCACGAGCGCAGCTGGACGGGTTCGCGGCGGGCCACATCGGCCAGGGATGACATCTCGAGTCGCCTTGATCTCGAGTCGCCCAGATCTCGAGTCGCCCAGCCTGGCGACCACCATCCAGGGAACGCCCCGGAACGAGACCCAACCCGCCAGCGGCCGGGTCTTCGTCGACGAAACTACATCACTGTGACCGCGCTGGACGCCGACGAAGTTCCGCCGAACAACTCTCCGACCCACCCGCGGATAGTGACGCAACCAACGACAAGAGCTCGGCCGATAGCCCGACTCTCGATGACACATGTCGCGACTCAGGGAGACCTGTGTCGCGACTCGGCTGTCGCCTATGTCGCGACTCATCACATTGGTGGATCTGAGGGTGTCAGCTCTCACGAGATATGTCACAGGTGATAGGTCGCTGATGTCTCGGGACATGCGTCACAGTCCGGGGCATGTCGAAGCATCGGGTTGTGGTCATGAAGATCGTCGCGAAGCAACTCACCGTGACCGAGGCGGCGGAGCGGTACGGGATCTCCAGACGGCACGTGCAGCGACTGTTAGCTCGCTACCGTGCGGGCGGCATCGAGGGAGTCGATCCGCGATCGCGTCGGCCGAGATCGAACCCGACGCAGACGCCTGCGGAGGTCGTCGACCGGATCGTGCAACTTCGCAGGGAACTGGTCGGGGAGGGTCTTGACGCCGGCGCTGACACGATCGCCTGGCATCTGAACCGGGAGCATCTCGCCGCACCATCCCGCGCCACGATCCATCGGATCCTGACCCGCGCAGGTCTCGTCACCCCGGAGCCGAGGAAGCGACCGCGCTCGTCCTACGTCCGGTTCGAGGCAGCGCAACCGAACGAGACCTGGCAGTCCGACTTCACCCACTGGCGCCTCGCCGACGGCACCGACGTCGAGATCCTGAACTGGCTCGACGACCACTCGAGGTTCCTGATCTCCTGCACCGCCCACCACTCGGTCACCGGCGACGACATCGTGACCACGTTCCTCACCGCCATCGAGCAACACGGAACCCCCGCGTCCACCCTGACCGACAACGGGTGCGTCTACACCGCCCGACTCGGCGGCGGACGCAACGCGTTCGAGCACCTCCTGCCGATCCGCGGAGTGCGGCAGAAGAACGGCCACCCCGGCCATCCGCAGACCCAGGGCAAGATCGAGCGTCTCCACCAGACCCAGAAACGATGGCTGACCCAACAGCCGACCCCGAAGACCCTGCGCGAGCTGCAAGCCGACCTCGACCGGTTCCGCAGCCGCTACAACGAGCACCGACCCCACCGAGCACTCGATCGAGCAACCCCCGCCGCCGCCTACCACGCCACACCAAAAGCGCTCCCCGCCGCCGGACGCATCTCCGACCGCTACCGGCTCCGCTACGACCGCGTCGACCTCGACGGACACGTCAGCATCCGCCGAGCCGGCCGCATGCACCACCTTGGAATCGGCCGACGCCACCGCGGCACCCGCATCCTCGCCATCGCCGACACCACCACGATCACCGTCATCCACCTCGACACCAGCGAGATCCTCAGCGAACACCGAATCGACCCCACACGCGCCTACTGGCGAAACACGCTCACCGCACCCGGCAGATGGCCCCAGAAATGACTGATGTCTCGCGACATGAGAGACACATGTCGCGAGACATCACATGGTGGATCTGAGGGGACTCGAACCCCTGACCCCCTGCATGCCATGCAGGTGCGCTACCAGCTGCGCCACAGACCCGCGCCGCCCCGGAGGGCAACCACCCTAGATTACACCACCGCACGACGTGCGTTCACCCGGCGCAGCCCGCAGACTGGCGGGATGAGCTCTCCCGTCACGGTCGCCATCACGCGTCAGGTCGATCCGGAGCGCGCCGCCGAGGTGGCGGCGTGGGCCCGCGCCGGCGAGGAGCTGCTGCGGGCGCGTCCCGGGTTCCTCGGCAACGGCTGGATCCGCCCCGACCCGGCGAGCACCGAGTGGCACATGCTGTTCCGGTTCGCGGATGCCGACAGCCTCGCCGCGTGGGAACGGTCGCCCGAGCGGGCGTGGTGGATCGCGTCGGCGCAGGGGCTCGTCGCCGACGCCCGGCAGGAGCGGCTCACGGGCATCGAGGGATGGTTCGACACCCCGTCGTCGGTCGAGGTGATCGCCGCCGCTCCCCCGGCCCCGCCGCGGTGGAAGCAGATGGTGGCGATCTTCCTCGTGTTCTACCCGCTGAGCCTCGGGGCGAACGCGCTGCTCGGCTGGCTGATCCCCGACTGGCCGCTGTGGGCGCGCGTGCTCGTGGCCGTAGTGCTCGTGACGCCCGTGATGACGTACGCGGCGCTGCCGTTCGTCACGCGGGCGCTGCGACCCTGGCTGTTGCGCGGACGCGTCGCGGGCTGAACTCAGCCGAAGAGGTCGCCGAGGAAGCCGCCGAACCCGCGGTCGTCGTCGTCCCGGCGGCGCCCGTCGCGTGAGCGACCGTCCCCGAAGCGTCGGTCGTCGGAACGGCGGTCGTCGACACGGTCGTCGACGCGTCGCGGCCCCGACATCGCGGTCGAGCGCTCGACGATCTTGTCGAGTTCACCCCGGTCGAGCCAGACGCCCCGGCACTGGGGGCAGTAATCGATTTCGATGCCGCTGCGCTCGCTCATGACGAGCGTGGATCCGTCGGTGGGACACTGCATGGAAGCAGTGAAGCGTCGAATTCTCTGTCTCCGCTGTGTGGCGGCTGCGAACGCTAGGACGCGGCGGCCGGCAAGTCGAGAGGGATGACGGGGCAGTCTTTCCAGAGCCGCTCGAGGGAGTAGTACATCCGGTCTTCCTCGTGGAAGACGTGCACGACGAGGTCGCCGAAATCGAGCAGCACCCAGCGGCCCTCGGACCGGCCCTCCCGGCGGATCGGCTTCGCGCCGGCCTCGATCAGCTTGTCCTCGATCTCGCCGGCGATCGAGAGCACGTTGCGCTCGTTGCGTCCCGTCGCGAGCAGGAAGACGTCGGTCAGCGGCAGCGGACCCGAGACGTCGAGGGCGACGAGGTCTTCGGCCTGCTTGGCGTCGGCGGCGAGGGCTGCGACGCGCAACAACTCGCGGGCCCGGTCACTCGCGGCCACGGTGCACTCCGGCGTTCAGGATCAGATGACTTCCGTCGAGAGGGCGACGACGAGCAGGGTCACGACCACGACGACCATGCCGGATGCCGACACGATGAGGGCGGTGAGGGCGCGGTTGCCGCGGTGGGGCTTCGAGTGCGCGATGAGCGAGTCGCGGGAGTTGGTGTGGCTCGACACGGCACGGATGGCGCGGATCGGCACCGAGTCGGTGTTGACCGCCTGGTGGTCGCCCGGGTCGAGCAGGTGGTCGAGGTCGGACTCGTCGATCGCGTGGTGCGCGCCGGTCGCGGCCAGGTTCGCGGGCAGCGACACCGAGCCGGTGAGCAGCACCTCGCCCGTGTCCATGTGCTGACCGGGGATGGCGGGCAGCACGAGGGCGCTCGTCGTGATCGACCCGACGCCGACGCTGCGCGAGATGGTCGTGCCGTTGACCTGGGTGGCTTCGTCGAGTTCGGACTGGTTCGTCCAGTGGCCGACGGGACGCTCGCCCGTGGTCGGGGCGACGGGGGCCGGTGCGACCGGCGGCGGCGCGACCGGGACCGGCGCAGCGGATGCCGGGGCGGCCGGGGCCTGCGCCTCGGGAGCCGATGCCACGGGGGTCGGCGCGACGGGCGGAACGGGGGCTGCCGGGGGCGGCGCCACGAACGTCGGTGCGGGCTCGACGAGCGCCGGCGGAGTCGGCTCGGCAGCCGCAGGGGCCGGCGACTCCGGCTCGCTCGGAGCGGCAGCCCGGCGACCGCGGCGCGAGAGCGCGGGGTCACCCGGAGCGGATGCGGGAGCGGCCGGCTCGGCGGGCCGACGGGTGAGCGCGTCGAACTCCGCCATCGCCGAGTCGAGGTGGGTGGAGGGCTGGGGGCTCGGCGCCTGCGGAGCGGGGGCGGGCGCCGGCGGGGCCGCGGGCACGATCGGCTGCACGTCGGTCGGCGGTGCGGCGGTGATGCCGTGGGCGTCGCGCAGCGCGCGCAGCTCTCGCCGGGTGAGGGTCTGCTCCGACGGCTCCCCGGCGAGGGAGGCCGCGAGCGAAGTCGGCGGCGTCACGGCGGAGCGGGCCTGCGTGTGGTACTCCACGACGCCGGCGCGGTCGTGCTCGGGCGTCCACGCCGGAGGCGCCGTGCGGGCCTCGGGGCTGTAGTCGCGCGGGCGGAAGCTCGGCGTCGACGGGGCGTCGGCATCCCGTTTCTCGGGCGCCGGGGCGGGGGTGGCCTCGTAGCCGGGCAGCGGCGGACGGTTCTGCGTGACGTAGCTGAGCGGCTCGCCGGCTCCCGCGGCGGTGCGCGGCACCTGAGGCGGCGCGAACGGCGAAGCCTGCTGGCCGTCGGGGCGCTCACTCTGCCGGACCGCGCGCCGCGACTGCAGCGGCGGGTCCTGGAATGTCGTCATGCGCCTAACTCCGAGTAGTGCGGGCCCCGGTACAGGTGGTGCTTGGAGATGTACTGCACGACACCGTCGGGGACCAAGTACCACACCGGGAATCCCCGGTCGACTCGCTCCCGGCAGTCCGTGGACGAGATCGCCAGAGCGGGTACTTCGAGCGAGCTTACGCGCTGCTCCGGCAATCCGCGAATACTCAGGGAATGCCCAGGACGCGACACCGCGACGAAGTGGGCGAGGTCCCAGAGCTCCTGCACATCCTTCCAATCGAGGATCTGCGCGACCGCGTCGGCGCCCGAGATGAAGAACAGTTCGGCATCCGGACGTTCGCGTCGGATGTCGCGCAGCGTGTCGATCGTGTAGGTCGGACCGCCGCGCTCGATGTCGACGCGGCTCACCGTGAACCGCGGGTTGGATGCGGTGGCGATGACCGTCATCTCGTAGCGTCGCTCCGGGGGCGACACGGCATCCTTCATCCACGGCTGCCCCGTCGGCACGAAGACGACCTCGTCGAGGTCGAACGACTGCTGCACCTCGCTCGCGGCGACGAGGTGACCGTGGTGGATGGGGTCGAAGGTGCCGCCCATGACGCCGACGCGCGGTCGGCGCGCCGCGCCCTCGGTCATCGTGAGGGGCCTAGTGGTGGGCGTCCTGGTGGCTGCCGGCGTCGGCCGACGTGCGGTCGCCGTGGCGGTGGTAGACGTCGCGGTAGCTCCAGGTGACGAGCCCGAGCACGAGGAAGATGCCCGCGGCGATCGCCGGGAAGGCCCAGAGCGGCATGACCAGCTCGGCGAGCTCGTGATGCGTCTCGATCGGGAGGAACGGCATACCGTCCACCTTAGCGGCGCACCTGGCCGGCGCCGCGCACGAGCCACTTGGTGCTCGTGAGCTCGGGCAGCCCCATCGGGCCGCGCGCGTGGAGCTTCTGCGTCGAGATGCCCACCTCCGCGCCGAACCCGAACTCGCCGCCGTCGGTGAACCGCGTCGACGCGTTGACCATGACGACCGCCGAGTCGACCTCCGCGAGGAAGCGCTCCGCGCGGCGGATGTCGTTGGTCACGATCGACTCGGTGTGGTGCGTCGAGTAGCGGCGGATGTGCGCGAGCGCGTCGTCGAGGTCGTCGACGACGGCGACGTTGAGGTCGAGGCTCATGTGCTCGGTCGCCCAGTCGTCGTCGGTGGCGGGCACCGCATCCGGGAAGATGCCGAGGGCGCGCTCGTCGGCGTGCACCGTCACCCCGCGCTCGCGGAGCGCCGACAGCACGGGCGGCAGCAGGCGTTCGGCCGACCGCGCGTCGACGAGCAGGGTCTCCAGCGCGTTGCACACGCTCGGGCGCTGCACCTTCGCGTTGACGGCGATGTCGACCGCCATCTCCTCGTCGGCCGACGCGTCGAGGTAGAGGTGCACGACGCCCGCCCCGGTCTCGATGACCGGCACCTTCGACTCGCGCACGACCGTGTCGATGAGGTTCGCCGAACCGCGCGGGATGAGCACATCCACGTAGCCGCGGGCCTGCATGAGCTGGGTCGCGCCGTCGCGGCCGAACTCGTCAATGGTCTGCACGGCGTCGCCCGGCAGTCCGACGCTCTCGAGCGCCTCCTGCAGCAACTCGACGAGCACACGGTTGGTGTTCTCCGCCGCCGAGCCGCCGCGCAGCACGACGGCGTTGCCGCTCTTGAGCGCGAGGGC
>CAMLMQ010000005.1 GCA_946481135.1 uncultured Microbacteriaceae bacterium | reverse complement strand
GCGAGATCGTCGCCCTCGACGGCAAGGTCACCCTCGACGAGAACGCCGGCTTCCGTCACCCCGAGCACGAGGCGCTCGAGGATGCCGCCGCGGCCGACCCGCTCGAGGCGAAGGCGAAGGCGCACGACCTCAACTACGTCAAGCTCGACGGCACCGTCGGCATCATCGGCAACGGCGCGGGGCTCGTCATGAGCACCCTCGACGTCGTCGCCTACGCCGGCGAGAAGCACGGCGGCCAGAAGCCCGCGAACTTCCTCGACATCGGCGGGGGCGCCTCGGCGACCACGATGGCCGCCGGGCTCGACGTCATCCTCGGCGACGAGCAGGTCAAGAGCGTGTTCGTCAACGTCTTCGGCGGAATCACGTCGTGCGTCGCCGTCGCGGAGGGCATCGTGAAGGCGCTCGAGATCCTCGGCGACACCGCGACGAAGCCGCTCGTCGTGCGACTCGACGGCAACCAGGTGGAGGAGGGCCGCGCGATCCTCGCCGGCGCCAACCACCCGCTCGTGACGATCGCCGCGGGCATGGACGAAGGCGCCGACACGGCCGCCGCGCTGGCTGCGAAGTAAGGAACCGGGAACATGTCGATCTTCCTCACCAAGGACTCCAAGGTCATCGTCCAGGGCATCACCGGGGGCGAGGGCACCAAGCACACCGCGCTCATGCTCAAGGCGGGCACGCAGATCGTCGGCGGCGTCAACGCGCGCAAGGCCGGCACGACCGTCGAGCACGACGGCGGCGTGACGCTGCCGGTCTTCGGCACCGTCGCCGAGGCCATCGAGAAGACGGGCGCCGACGTGTCGATCGCGTTCGTGCCCCCGGCGTTCGCGAAGGACGCGATGATCGAGGCCATCGACGCCGGGATCGGGCTGCTCGTCGTCATCACCGAGGGTATCCCCGTGCAGGACACGGCCGAGGCGTGGGCCTACGCGAAGAGCAAGGGCAACACGACTCGCATCATCGGGCCGAACTGCCCCGGCATCATCACCCCCGGCGAGTCGCTGGTCGGCATCACGCCGAACAACATCACCGGCAAGGGGCCGATCGGCCTCGTGTCGAAGTCGGGCACCCTGACGTACCAGATGATGTTCGAGCTGCGCGACCTCGGCTTCTCGACCGCGATCGGCATCGGGGGCGACCCGATCGTCGGCACGACCCACATCGACGCGCTCGCCGCGTTCGAGGCCGACCCCGAGACGAAGGCGATCGTCATGATCGGCGAGATCGGCGGCGACGCCGAGGAGCGCGCGGCCGACTTCATCAAGGCGAACGTCACCAAGCCGGTCGTCGGCTACGTCGCCGGGTTCACCGCGCCCGAGGGCAAGACGATGGGTCACGCCGGCGCGATCGTGTCCGGCTCGGCCGGCACGGCGCAGGCGAAGAAGGAGGCCCTCGAGGCCGCCGGGGTCAAGGTCGGCAAGACGCCGTCGGAGACCGCCGCCCTCATGCGCGCCATCATCGAGTCGCTCTAGCCCGGAAGCGGATCCGGGAGCGGGAGCGGTGAGCCCCGACGGTCTGCCGCGGAGCGCACCGAGCGCCGTCGGGGTCGATGCCCGCGGCCTCGCCGCGTTCCTCGACGCGATCGAAGCCGACCCCGGCATCCGTCCCCACGGCCTCGTCGTGGTGCGGCGCGGGTCGGTGATCGCCGAGGGATGGTGGGCGCCCTACGCCGCCGACCGGGTGCAGTTGCTCTACTCGTTGAGCAAGAGCTTCACCTCGACGGCGGTCGGGCTGGCGCGCGCCGAGGGCCTGATCGATCTCGACGCGACCGTGCTGTCGTACTTCCCCGAACTCGACGCTGACATCACCGATCCGCGCAGTCGTGCGATCCGGGTGCGCGACGTCGCCGCGATGGCGAGCGGTCACGCCGCCGAGACGCTCGATCGCGCGTCCGTGCGCGACCCGCAGAACCTCGTGCGGGGGTTCCTGCTGCTGCCGCCCGACGCCGACCCGGGCACGCTCTTCGCCTACAACCAGCCGTGCACCTACACGCTCGCCGCGATCCTGAGGCGCGTCACCGGCACGGGGCTGCTCGACTATCTGCGTCCGCGCCTGCTCGACCCGCTCGGCATCCGCGATGCGTCGTGGATCGAGGCGCCCCCCGGGCAGGAGCTCGGCTTCAGCGGCCTGCACGCGACGACGGAGGCGGTCGCGCGGCTCGGCGAGCTGTACCGCCGCCGCGGGATGTGGGGCGAGCGCCGTCTGCTCGACGAGGAATGGGTCGAGCTCGCGACCACCCGCCACATCGCCACCCCGATCGTCGGCGGCCCCGACTGGGAGCAGGGCTACGGCTTCCAGTTCTGGATGGGCCAGCACGGCTTCCGCGGCGACGGCGCGTTCGGGCAGTACTGCGTCGTCGTGCCCGAGCACGAGCTCGTCGTCGCGATGACGTCGGAGACGCCCGACATGCAGCGCGTCCTCGACGCGCTGTGGTCGAACGTCCTGCCCGCTCTCGACGCCCCGGGCGACGCGGCGGCCGATGCGGCGCTCGCCGCGCGGCTTCGCGCGCTCGCCGTCCCGCCGGTCGAGGGCCGCGCCGGGCCACCCACCAGCGGGGATCGGTCGCTCCCCGCGTCCGACGGCGCCGACGGCGACGTCACGGCCGTGCGGATCACCCCGACCGGGGAGCGCGGATGGCGCCTCGAGCTGACCGACGCTGTCGGGACGCTCGAAGTGCGCGGCGCCGCGGGCGAGTGGGTCACCCAGCTCGTCGACGGGATGCCGATCGCGGCGAGTGGAGGGTGGGATGGCGACGGCGACTTCACCGCCGAGCTTCTCGCTCTCGAGACCCCGCACACGCTCCGTGTGCGGGTGGCCGCCGACGCGGCGACGGCCGAGGTCCGCTGGGTGACCGTGCCGCTGCACGCGCCCGCGTTGCGCGCCCAGCGTCGTCCCTGACGTCCCGCCGCCCGGGACGAGAGGGTCTCGTCTCGTCGCCCGGGGTCGTACCTTCGCGGCATGAGGATCGTGACGCTCGGAACCGCCGGGGGACCGCGGTGGAATCGCGACGGCGAGGGGCGCGCCCGCCACGGCATCGCGACGGCGATCCAGGTCGGCGACGCGATCTACCTCGTCGACGCGGGCACGGGCGCTGGCGCTCAGCTCGTCGCCGCGGGGCTCGAACCGCGCGACCTGCGCGGGATCTTCGTCACCCATCTCCACTCCGACCACGTCGTCGACCTCGCCACGTTCGCGCTGCTCGCCCCCTGGCAGATCGGTCCTGTGCCCGACCGTCCCATCCCCGTCTACGGACCCGGCGACCGGGGCAAGCTCCCGCCGCTCAGCGTTCTGGCTGATGTCGCACCCCCCGTGATCGCCCCGGAGAACCCCACCCCCGGCATCACGGGACTCTTCGACCATCTCGAGCGCGCGTTCGCGACCGACCTCAACGATCGCGCGCGCGACACGCTCAAGCCGCGGCCCACGGCCTACCTCGCCCCGGTCGACCTTCGCGTACCCGTCCCGTTCGACCCCGACGATGTCGACCCGCCCCCGATGCCGCCGTTCGAGGTGCATCGTGACGAGCACGTCACGGTGTCGGCGATCCTCGTCAAGCACCCGCCGATGGCTCCCGCGTTCGCGTTCCGGTTCGACGCCGGCGGGCACAGCGTCGTCGTGTCGGGAGACACCGCCCCCACGCCCAACCTCGTCGCCCTCGCGCGGGGCGCGGACCTGCTGCTGCACGAGGCACTCGACTTCGACGGCATCCTCGCAAGCCGGCCGCCGTTCGAGACCTGGTCGCCGACGGAGCAGGCCACCTTCGAGCATCACCGCAAGTCCCACACCTCGCCGGCGGATGCCGTCGCCCTCGCCGAGGAGGCGGGGGTCGGCCGTCTCGTGCTGCACCACCTCGCACCCGCGACGACCTCGGATGAGCGATGGCGGGCGGCTGCGGGTCCGTTCCGTGGTGAACTTCGGATCGCCCGAGACCTCGACGTGATCGACCTCGGGATGTGACGTGCGGCGAGTCGCGGATCGCTAGGCTGAGCGCGCCGACGACCAGGGGGTTCCGATGACCGCGCGCCGCACCGTGACGCTTCTCGCCGTGCTCGCCACCGGCAGCCTCGTGCTCTCGGGTTGTCTGCCGATCCCGTTCCTGGGCGGCGGAGGCGGGTCGACGACCGTGACGACGCACACCGACGAGACGGTCGTACCCGAGCTCGAGCCGTACTACAAGCAGGACCTCACGTGGCGCTCCGTCGGCGGCGGCATCGACGAGACGATGATCACCGTGCCGCTCGACTGGGACGAACCGACCGGCGACACGATCGAGATCGCCGTCGCCCGACAGCAGGCGCGGGGCACGGCGCAGGGGTCTCTGCTCATGAACCCGGGCGGACCCGGCGGGTCGGGCTACGACTTCGTGCGCTACTACGGCGGCGCC
Organism: uncultured Microbacteriaceae bacterium; assembly: GCA_946481135.1. The sequence continues at coordinate 39,723 of CAMLMQ010000005.1, read as the reverse complement.
GTCACCTCGGAGGTCGCCGCCGGGTTCGACATCATCGGCTTCGACCCCCGCGGGGTGGGTCGCTCGACCGGCATCGAGTGCTACACCGACGGCGACGACAAGGATGAACTGCTCTACGGCACGTTCGACGAGCCGTACGGGACGCAAGCCTGGGTCGACGAGCTCACGGTGCGCCAGAGCGACTGGATCGACGCGTGCGTCGCCGGCACGGGCGACCTGCTGGGCAACCTCGACGCGATGAGCGTCGCCCGCGACATGGATGTCATCCGCGCGGTGCTCGGCGACGAGACGATGACCTACCTCGGCTACTCGTACGGCACCTACCTGGGGGCGGTGTACGCCGAGCTCTTCCCCGACAAGGTGGGGCGGATGGTGCTCGACGGCGCCGTCGACCCGCTCGTCGACGACCTCGAGGCGCTCGCGACCCAGATGGCCGGGTTCGAGAGCGCCTACCGGGCATTCCTGGAGTACTGCTTCGGATCGGGCGACTGCCCGTTCTCGGCACCCGTCGAGTCGGGGATGCAGCAGACCGAAGACCTCCTGCTCTCCGTCGACGGGCGGGGGCTCACCTCCTCCGACGGACGCATCCTCGATATCGCGACGGCCGGAACGGGCCTCATCCAGAACCTCTACTCGCAGAGCCTCTGGCCGCGCCTCGTCCAGATGCTCGCCGACCTTCAGGCGGGGGATGCGCAGCTCACCTTCGACAGCGCCGACGACTACAACAGCCGCATCGGCGAGGGTCAGTACGACGGTAACGGCTACGAGATCTACACCGCGGTGACGTGCAACGAGGGCACCCTCGGCACGGACGGCGTGACGCCGCTCGAAGGCCTCGCCGTCATCGACGATCGCGCGCCCTACCTCGGCTTCGCGACCGCCCTCGACGACTACGCGGCCCTCGACGTGACCTGCACGAACTGGCCCTACCCGGCCGCGCAGATGCCGACGTCGTACACCGCGGAGGGTGCGCCGCCCATCCTCGTCATCGGCACGACGAACGACCCGGCCACGCCGTACTCCAACGCGGTGTCGCTCGCCGACCAGCTCGCCAGCGGCGTGCTCGTCACCTACAACGGTGAGGGGCACACGATCTACGCAGGTGGGGTGGCGTGCATCGACGACCTCGTCGACGCCTACTTCCTGCGCGGCGAGGTGCCGAGCGCCGACCCGAACTGCTGACGGCAGGTCACTCGCGCTTCTCCGTGCGGAGTGGTTTCAACCGCGCGGGCGCGTCGGTCGCCGGAAGGAACTCGCACCGGAACTCGCCCTCGTAGCCGAAGAGGAATCCGAACACGCGGTTGCGCACTTCCAGCCGCACGCGGAACACGCCCGCGTCGTCGTCGAAGCTCTCCCGCAGGTCGGCGCGTCCGCTGACGAGCATCGGGAATCGGAACGCGATCCACCCCTCGTAGAAGCGCTGCGCGTCGGAGGTGAGGTGCAGCGAGCCGTCGGGCAGGGCGGCGAGCTCGAGGTCGACGGCGAGATGCTGATGCGTGCCGAGGTAGTCGACGATGCGAGCGCCGTCGCCGCGGAGGATCATCGTCGCGTCGAATCGTCGACGTCGGCCCCGAACGTCGTACTCCCGTACGAAGGTCACCGTCTCGCGGCCCAACTCGTCCCGGTACGGGAAGTTCTCGATCGTGAAGGGCACGTTCTCGCCGACGTCGGGCACGAGGATGTTGCGCAGCCTCCCGACCTGGAGGAACGGCACGGTCCACCAGGGACCGCGTCGGATGTGGCGCATCGTGCCGCGGCCGATGCAGGCGTAGCCGGCCTCCAGGCCCACGCCGAAGCGGCGCTGCAGCATCGGATGCAGGGAGGCGAAGTCGTCGCCCATCGCACGAGCGAAGATCGACCGGGGCGTCACGGTCACGGCGCCGCCAGACCGTCGAGGGTGGCGGGCGCTTCGGCGAAGGCACCCCGCTCGGGTGGTCGGCGTCGGCAGCGACTCGCGCGAGGCCGATCGCGACGCCAGACCGCGAGCACCGACCGCACCGGCCAGCGCTCAGGCGGCTCGCCCCGTTCGGCCCACACGCGCAGTCGGTCGAAGCTCCATGCGGTCGCCCACCGTACGAAGGGCCGGACCACGAGCGCGTCGAGCACGCGGCCCCATCCCGGCTCGTAGTCGAAACCCGTCGTGAAGACGGTGCCGTCCCCGTCGGCCGTGTACCGCCAGTACCCGCGACCGGCGCGGAGCGGCGACACCGGGTCGTCGGTCGCGAACCGGAGGGCCGACGTGCTCGTCCCGTCGGGCCGGTGGCGCTCGCCGATCGCCGTGCCGGTGCCGCGGATGACGTGGCCGGGCAGGGCACGTTCGTAGCGGAAGCGGCGCGCCCCCTCCGCCGGTCCGGGCGCCTCCACGATCGTGCTGAAGCGCAGATCCCACCGCGCGTGCTCGTGCGGATCCTGGGTGAGTCGCCACACCGTCTCCCGGGGCGCGCCGATACGGATCGACACGTACACCCCGCGCCCCGATCCGGCCATGCCGCCATCCTGCCCCGGATCGCCGCGGGCTGCGGGATAGGGTCGGGCCGTGCCCCGCCGACTGACTGCGCTCTTCTCAGGGTTGGAGGCGCTGCTCGTCGTCGCGATCGGGGTCGCCATCCCGCTCGCGCCGCTCACGCTCGTGTGGGCCGTGCACTTCGGGTTCGCCGTCGACTGGGTCGTCTTCTGGCGCGCCGCCGTCGACGTGTGGCTGCTCGGGCACGGGGTGGACGTGACCTTCGTGCTCGATCCCGAGCTCGCGGCCGCACTCGGGATGCCGGCCGCCGCGGAACCGGTGCGGGTCACGATCGCGCTGCTCGGGTTCGCCCTCCTCACCCTGCTGCTCGGCGTGCGGGCGGGCGGTCGCATCGACGAGACCGGACATCCGCTGATCGGCACCGTGACCGGCATGGTCGTCGTCGCGGCGCTCTCCGTCGCCGTGACCTCGTCGGTGCTGCACGACGCGGCCCGTCCGTCGCTCATGCAGGCGGCGCTGTTCCCGGCTCTCGTGTTCGGCGTCGGCATCGTCGTCGGTCTCGTCCGGGCGCACGGCTCGCTGCCGGGAGGCGTCGCTTCGCGCGCGCGGAGCCGTCTCGACGACATCACGCCCGCTCTTCGGGTCGGCGGGGGTGCGGCCCTGCGCGCCGGGATCGGCGCGCTCGCCCTGACCGTCGCGGTGTCCGCCGTTCTCGTCGCGGCGCTCATCGTCGTGCGCTTCGCGACCCTGATCGGACTGTACGAGGCGCTCCACACCGAGGTTGTCGGCGGCATCGCGCTCACGCTGGCGCAGCTCGCGCTGCTGCCGAACCTCGTGCTCTGGGCGGCGGCGTGGTTGTTCGGCCCCGGCTTCGCGATCGGTGTCGGGTCGTCGGTCTCGCCGGTGGGCACATCGCTCGGTCCGGTGCCGGCCCTGCCGGTGTTCGGCGCCCTGCCGACGGGCGAGCCGACGTTCGGATTCCTCGGACTGCTCGTGCCGGTCGTCGCCGGCTTCCTCGCGGGCGCCGCGGTACGACCCGCTCTCGCCCGATCCCTCGACCGTGTCGGGCCGCTCACGGTGCTCGGCGTCGGGGTCGCCGGCGGTGTCGTGGCGGGGGCGCTCGCCGGGTTCCTCGCGGCGGCCTCGGGGGGATCGGCCGGCCCCGGCCGCCTCGCCGAGGTCGGCCCCGACCCCCTCGTCGTCGCCCTCGTGGCCGCCGCGGAGTTCGGGGTGGCGATCACGCTGGGCCTCGCCGCGGCCTCGCGGATGCCGTCCCGCGCACGCCGGTAGGCTGGGCGGGTGCTCCGGCTCGTCGTCCTCATCTCCGGGGGCGGCAGCAACCTCCGCGCCCTCCTCGAGGCGAGCGAGGACGCCCAGTTTCCCGCCCGCGTCGTCGCGATCGGCGCGGATCTCCCCGCCGACGGTCTCGCGCACGGCGAGGAGTACGGCATCCCGACCTTCGTCGTGCCGTTCGGCGCCTACCCGTCGCGCGAGGCGTGGGGCGACGAGCTGCTCGACCAGGTGCGTCAGTGGGAAGCCGACCTCGTCATCCTCTCGGGTTTCATGCGGCTGCTGCCCGCCGCGGTGGTCGACGCGCTGAGTCCGAATCTGCTCAACACACATCCCGCGTACCTGCCCGAGTTCCCCGGCGCTCACGGCGTGCGGGATGCCCTCGCCGCCGGGGTCTCCGAGACCGGCGCGTCGGTCATCGTCGTGGATGCCGGCGTCGACACGGGTCCGATCGTCGCTCAGCGCCGCGTGCCCGTGCTGCCCGGCGACACCGAGGCCCGCCTGCACGACCGCATCAAGCTCGTCGAACGCGAACTGCTCGTGCAGGTCGTGCTCGACATCGCCAACGGCCACGTCAACCTGAAGGAGCTCACCGCATGAGCGGCGCCACCGTCGACCCGTCCCTCTACCGCGAGCGGGATGTCGTGCCCATCCGCCGCGCGATCGTGGCGGTGAGCGACAAGACGGGCCTCGTCGAGCTGGCGCGTGCCCTCGCGGATGCCGGGGTCGAGATCGTGTCGACGGGCGGCACGTCGAAGGCGATCGCGGATGCGGGCATCCCGGTCACGCAGATCCAGGACCTCACGGGCTTCCCCGAGCACCTCGACGGGCGCGTGCGCACGCTCCACCCGAAGGTGCACTCGGGGCTGCTCGCCGACCTGCGTCTCGAGTCGCACGAGCAGGAGCTCGCGCATTTCGAGATCGCGCCGTTCGAGCTCGCCGTCATCAACCTCTACCCGTTCGCGCAGACGGTCGCGTCGGGCGCGGAGCCCGACCAGGTGGTCGAGCAGATCGACATCGGCGGGCCGGCGATGGTGCGGGCGTCGGCGAAGAACCACGCGAACGTCGCCGTCGTCGTGAACCCCGCCCGCTACGGCGACATCGTGGACGCGCTCGCCGCGGGCGGCACGACCCTCGCGCAGCGGCGCGACCTCGCGCGGGAGGCGTTCCGCCACACGGCGACGTACGACATCGGCGTCGCGTCGTGGCTCGGCTCGGTGCACGCACCCGACGACGAGGGGTCGGGCTTCCCGGGCTGGATGGGTGCCTCGTGGGAGCGGGCTGACATCCTGCGCTACGGCGAGAACTCGCATCAGCGCGCGGCGCTCTACACGTCGCCCAACGGTGCGGGGATCGCCCAGGCCCGGCAGCTGCAGGGCAAGGAGATGTCGTTCAACAACTACGTCGACGGCGACGCGGCGGTGCGCGCCGCGTACGACCACGACACCCCCACCGTGGCGATCATCAAGCACGCCAACCCGTGCGGCATCGCGACGGCGGCGACCATCGCCGACGCGCACGCGCTCGCGCATGCGTGCGACCCGGTGTCGGCGTTCGGCGGCGTGATCGCGGCGAACCGCCCCATCACCCGCGAGGCGGCCGAGTCGATCGCCCCGATCTTCACCGAGGTCATCATCGCGCCGGGCTTCGAGCCGGGCGCGCTCGAGGTGCTGTCGGGCAAGACCAACCTGCGTCTGCTCGAGCTGCCGGCAGGGTTCGGCGACGGCGGCACCGAGTTCCGTCGCATCTCGGGTGGCCTGCTCGTGCAGACGGTCGACCGCCAGTTCGCGCCGCCGCTGCAGTGGAAGCTCGCCGCCGGTCCGGCCGCCGACGAGCAGACCCTCGCCGACCTCGAATTCGCGTGGCGCGCCTGCCGGGCGGTGAAGTCGAACGCGATCCTGCTCGCCTCGGGCGGGGCCTCGGTCGGCGTCGGCATGGGCCAGGTGAACCGCGTCGACTCGTGCAAGCTCGCGGTCGAGCGTGCGGGCGACCGGGCGCGCGGCAGCGTCGCGGCGTCGGACGCCTTCTTCCCGTTCGAAGACGGTCCGCAGATCCTGCTCGACGCCGGCGTGCGTGCGATCGTCCAGCCCGGCGGCTCGGTGCGCGATGCCGAGACGATCGCCGCCGTCGAGCGTGCCGGCGTGACGATGTACTTCACCGGCGAACGCCACTTCTTCCACTGAGCTTCCACTGAGCACGCCCTCGACAGCGTCCTACCGTCGGAGTCTCGCGGCGGCGGGTGATCGGGGTGGCATGGGGATGGGTGTTTGTTGGGGGTCTCGTGTTCGGGGTGGGATGGCGACGAATCCGTGGTCGGGGTCGGGTGCGATGGTCCATCCGTTGTCGTGGGTGAGGAGGTGGTGGTGGCGGCAGAGGAGCACTCCGTCGGCGATGTCGGTCTTCCCGCCCTTCTTCCAGTGGATGCGGTGGTGGGCTTCGCACCAGGAGACGGGGCGGTCGCAGTCGGGGAAGCGGCATCCTCCGTCGCGGGCGGCGAGCGCGTCGCGTTGGCGGGCGGTGAAGAGTCGGTGGGTGCGTCCGACGTTGAGGACGGTGTGTCCGTCGGTGTCGAACCGGATGGGCAGGATGCCGGTGTCGCACACGTGCCGCTCCGCGGTCTCGACCGGGACACCCTCGGCCTGGTCGGCGTAGAAGGCGGCGCCGGTGTGGGTGTGGAGGTCGTGGTCGGTGACGAGTACCCGCACCGCGTGACGACGAGCCCCGAGGACCCGGTCGGGGTCGACCTCGGATCCGACCCGCAGCAGGTCGACGAACGTGTCGACGGCGATCTGCCCGGTGGTGCGGTCATCCGCGACGATCTTGTCGGCACGGGCCTGCTGTTCGGTGTCGACGAAGCGGGGTCCGCCGCGGCGGGGTGAGGTGGCGGCGTCGTAGGCGGCGCGGACGATGGCGGCACTGTCGGGGTCGAGCATCCCCGACAGTCGGGTCATCCCGTCGAGCTGGGGGGTGAGGGTGAGGTATCGCTTCTCCCGCAACGCAGACGCACGGTCCCGCACCGAGGCGGCATCCAGTTCGTCCCGTGCGGCGCGGGCTTCGACCGCGAGCTTCTCCACCGGCAGCGTCGGTGCCAGAGCGGCGAGCCGGGTCGCGGCGTCGAGCAGGTCGTCGGCGGCGACCTCGGCGGTGGGGGTGCCGAGTCCGGTGGTGATGACGTCGGCTTTCTCGACCGACACCACCCCACCCGAGACACCCGAGGTGACGGGGGCGAGCCACGGGTCGGCATCGACGGTGAGTTGCCGTCCGACGCGGGAGAGCACGTGCGCCTCCCGCTTCGACACCCCCGACACCTGCTCGACGAGCTTCTGCGCCGTGCCGGCCCCGAGCCGTTGCGCGAGCCCCGCATATCCGTCTTCCCGGCGGGACCGGTGCGCGACCTCGGCCGCGAACGACGACAGGGACGCCTCCACGAGCCGCCGCAACTCACCCAACTCCCGCGCCCCCGCCAACAGCGTCTCGTCGTCGAGCACGCTCGGGTCAGCACCCAACCAGGTGCCAGCGGGAACGGGGAAGGACATACCCCATGATCCCAACATTCGAACGTGTGTACGAGATAGACGAACCATTCTCGGGATAACCCGTTCTCCACAATCCTGGGGAGGAGTCGCGCGCCAGGCTATCGTCGAGCAATGATCAGGACTCGCCGCGCGCTCCTCCCCGTCTCCCTGCTCCTTCTCGCCGGATGCACCGCAGCGCCGTCGCCCACGCCGTCCCCGACGACGTCGCCGACCGAGACGGGTGCGCCCGCCGCATCTGCCCTCGCCGACATGCTCGCCGCCCTCCCCGAGCCCGACGGGGACGGGGTCGTCGTGACCTTCGGCGACTTCACCGCCGTCGCATCCGCCGGACTCGACCGCCCGGCCGAGATCGGCGACGAACTCCGGGCGTGGCTCATCGCCACCTCCGGGACGGCCGTCGATGCCACCGTCTCGGTACCGTGGCCCGAGTCGCTCGGCATCGTGGACGGCTCCGCCGCGGACGGCGTGTTCGTCGAGTCCGTCGGGTTCGACGTGCGCGACGTCGACGCCTACCTCGAAGTGAGCGTGCCGCCGTCGCAGATGCTGCTCGTCGACGGGGAGTTCGATCTGGCCGCGGTGGGCGCGGCGCTCGGTGACCCCGTCGACGGGGTGTGGGCGCAGGAGGGGGAGGATCTGCGCCCCAACCTGGAGAACCTCGGGCGACCCGACCAGATCGGCAGGCCGGTGAGGCTCGCCGGCGACGACAGCCGCCTGATGATGACCCTCGAAACCGGGCTCGCCGAACGCTACCTCGCGGGGTCGGGCGACGCGTGGGACGCCCTCCTCCCCCTCGCGGAGGCGCTCGACGCCGCAGGCGTCGACGCGGCGATGCTCACCGACACCTACGACGGAACCGTCGGCATCGGACTCGTGCTCGACGACGGGCGGTCGACCCCGGTCGTCGTGCGCGCCCACGCCGATGACGCCGCGGCCGAGGATGCCGCAGTCGCCCTCGAGGGAGACGGCGACGAGCGCGCCCGCATCGTCGCGGTCGAGGCCGACGGGCATGTGACGATCGCACGCCTCGACATCGGCGACCTGCCGCCGGGCATCGTCTGGGATCTCCTCATCAGCCGGCATCCCGTGATCGGCTGACCCCGACCCCCGACCCCCGACTCGCGGCGGCTCCGCCGACAGGTCTAGGCTGGAAGGCTGCGCCGCGCCCGCTTCCGGGTCGACGGCGCGGCACCACTCACCATGCCTGAAACCGCCACCACTCCGTCACGCGCCGGGACGGTCCGCACCCTGCTGCGGCTGTACCCGTTCGTGCGCCCCGCCCTGCCCCGCATCGTGCTCGGGGCTGTCGCCGCGCTGCTCGCCGGGCTCGTTGCCCTCGGCATCCCGCTCGTGCTGCAGTCGCTCGTCGACGGCGCGCTCGCCCAGAGCGACCCGGCCGCCGTGTGGCCCGCGGCGATCCTCGTGCTCGTGCTCGGCGCCCTCGAGGCGGCGTTCATCATGGCGCGCCGCTGGCTCGTGCTCACCCCCGGCACGCACGTCGAGGCCGCGATGCGGCGCACCCTCTACACGAAGCTGCAGGACCTGCCGGTCGCCTTCCACGACCGCTGGCAGAGCGGGCAGCTGCTGTCGCGGGCGATGAGCGACCTCGGGCTCATCCGGCGGTGGCTGTCGTTCGGCATCGTGCTGCTCATCGTGAACCTCGTGACGATCGTCATCGGCGCCGTCGTGCTGTTCTTCTGGAACTGGATGCTCGCGCTCGTGTTCCTCGTGTGCTCGATCCCGCTGTGGATCTACGGCTACGTGTTCGAGCAGAAGTACTCGGTCGTCGCGCGCCGGTCGCAGGACCAGCAGGGCGACCTCGCGACGGCCGTCGAGGAGAGCGTGCACGGCATCCGTGTGCTCAAGGCGTTCGGCCGCGGCAAGCACTCCCTCGAGAAGTTCACCCGGCAGGCCGACGAGCTGCGCGGCACCGAGATGGCCAAGGCGCGCGCGATCGCGGGCATCTGGCTGTGGCTGCTGCTGGTTCCGGATGTCGCGTTCGCCTTGTGCCTCGGCGGCGGCGTCTGGCTCGTCGCGACCGATCAGATGACGGCCGGCGCTCTGTTGGCGTTCTTCGCGACGGCGACCGTGCTGCGCTTCCCGATCGAGTCGATCGGCTTCCTGTTGTCGATGACGTTCGACACCCGTACGGCCGTCGACCGGCTCTTCGAGGTGCTCGACGAGCCCAACCCGATCACCGACCCCGACGCGCCGTCGACGGTCGCCGAACCCCGGGGGCGGCTCGCGTTCGAGAACGTGCACTTCCGCTACCAGGATGCGCCGGCATCCGCCCGCGACCTCGTCGACGGCGTCGACCTCGTGCTCGAACCGGGGGAGACGATGGCCCTCGTCGGGCTGACGGGCTCGGGCAAGACGACCCTCACGGCGCTCACGACCCGCCTCTACGACGTCACCGGCGGCGCGATCAGACTGGACGGGGTCGACATCCGCGACCTGACCCGTGACGAGCTGCGCGCGCGGATCGCGATGGCGTTCGAAGATGCGACCCTCTTCTCGGCGAGCGTGCGCGACAACGTGCTGCTCGGGCGTCCCGAGCCCGTCGACGACCCGGATGCGGCGCAGGCGGTGCTCGACGAGGCGCTCGAGATCGCGCAGGCGGAGTTCGTCGCGGAGCTGCCCGAGGGTGCCGACACGACCGTCGGCGAGGAGGGGCTGAGCCTCTCCGGCGGGCAGCGCCAGCGCCTCGCGCTCGCGCGGGCCGTCGCGGCGAAGCCGTCGGTGCTCGTGCTCGACGACCCGCTGTCGGCGCTCGACGTCGACACCGAGGCGCGCGTCGAGGCGGCACTGCGCCGTGTGCTCGCGACGACGACGGCGCTCATCGTCGCCCACCGACCCTCGACCGTGCAGCTTGCCGACCGGGTCGCGCTGCTGCAGGACGGTCGCGTCACGGCGGTCGGCACCCACTCCGAACTGCTCGCGACGAACGCCCACTACCGGTACGTCATCTCGTCACTGGATGCCGACAACACGCGCGAACGGGAGGTGACGGCATGAGCGTCACGGGCGTCGAAGGCGAGGAGCGCGACGACTACTCGCGCGAGGAGTCGCGGCTGATCCGGCAGCGGTCGCTGCGGCTGCTCGGCTCGCTGCTGCGTCCCGTGCGCGCCCGCGTCGCCCTCACCCTCGTCGTGGTCGTCGTCAGCACCGCGGCGCAGGTGTCCGGGCCGGCGCTCATCGCGCTCGGCATCAACCAGGGTCTGCCGGCCGCGATCGGCGGCGACCTCCTGCCACTCGGTCTGGCCGTCGCGGCCTACCTCGCCACCGGCATCCTCGGGGCGGTGCTCATCGCCTGGTACACGATGCTCTCGGCGCGGGTGAGCCAGGCGATCCTCTTCGACCTGCGCCGCCGGGTGTTCCTGCACGCGCAGCGTCTCAGCCTGGAGTTCCACGAGAGCTACACGTCGGGACGCATCATCGCGCGCCAGACGAGCGACCTCGAGTCGATCCGCGAGCTGCTCGATTCCGGCATCAACGGACTCGTGCGCGGCGTGCTCTACATGGTGTTCATCGGGGTCGCGCTGATCGCGTTCGACTGGGTGAGCGCGCTCGTCATCGTCGGGGCGCTCGTGCCGCTCGCCATCCTCACGCGGTGGTTCCAGACCCGCTCGCAGCGCGGATTCCGGCTCACCCGCGTCGTCTCGGCGCGCGTCATCGTCAAGTTCGTCGAGACGATGACGGGTATCCGCGCGGTCAAGGCGTTCCGCACCGAGAAGCGCAACGACGCCGAGTTCGGCGGCCTCGTCGAGGACTACCGGGATGCCAACGCGAAGGTCATCCGGCTGTTCGGCATCTACGACCCCGGGCTCGTGCTCATCGGCAACACCGCGGTCGCCGTGGTGCTGCTCGTCGGCGGCTTCCGCGTGATCGACGGCGCCCTCGCGATCGGCACGCTGCTCGCCGTGCTGCTCTACACCCGCCGCTTCTTCGACCCGATGGAGGAGATGGCGATGTTCTACAACTCCTACCAGTCGGCCGCGGCGGCGCTCGAGAAGATCTCGGGCGTGCTCGAGGAGGAGCCGAGCGTGCCCGACCCGGTCGACCCCGTCGACCTGTGGGAGGCGCGCGGCAAAGTCGCGTTCCGCGACGTGCGCTTCGCCTACCGGGGCGACCGCGTCATCCTGCCCGACTTCTCGCTCGAGATCCCGGCGGGGCAGACGGTCGCGCTCGTCGGCTCGACCGGGGCCGGCAAGTCGACGCTCGCCAAGCTCGTCGCCCGCTTCTACGACCCGTCGACGGGAACCGTCGAGCTCGACGACGTCGACCTGCGGCGCCTGCACCCGAAGGATCTGCGCCGCGCGATCGTCATGGTCACGCAGGAGGCCTACCTCTTCAGCGGGTCGGTCGCCGACAACATCGCGCTCGGCAAGCCGGATGCCACGGTCGACGAGATCGTCGCGGCGGCGAAGGCGGTGGGGGCGCACGAGTTCATCGAGGCGCTGCCCGACGGCTACGACTCCGACGTCAACAAGCGCGGCGGTCGGGTCTCGGCGGGGCAGCGGCAGCTCATCTCGTTCGCGCGCGCGTTCCTCGCGAACCCGGCCGTGCTCATCCTCGACGAAGCCACCGCGTCGCTCGACATCCCGTCGGAGCGGCTCGTGCAGGAGGGGCTGCAGACGCTGCTCGCCGACCGCACGGCGATCATCATCGCGCACCGGCTGTCGACGGTGTCGATCGCCGACCGGGTGCTCGTGATGGAGCACGGTCGCATCGTCGAGGACGACACCCCCGAGCGGCTCATCGCCGGCACCGGACGGTTCGCGAAGCTGCACGCCGCGTGGCGGGACTCGCTCGTCTGACCCATCTCGGCTGAGAGACGGACTCACGCGGCCGCGCCCCGCTCGGCGACTCCGCCGTGCGGGGGAGGTGGCGGGTGCCGTTTGCGCGCACAATGTCGCACATGAGCGAGTCTGTCTTCACGCCGGGAACCGTCGTCGTCACGCCGCGGGGGGCCGGTGAGGTCGTCGATGTGCGGGCGACGCCGTCCGGCGCATTCGTCATCGGAGTCGGCGATGCCGACGGCGAGGTGCGGTACTTCGTCGACAGGGTCGTGCGGCTCTCGTCGGAGTAGGACGTGTCACGCCCACGGCTCGTGCCGGGCGCGTCGCAGATCGATGCGGTAACCGCCTGAGGTGGTGACTATCGGCGTGCCTTCTTCGCGGTAGTGCACGAGCGCCCGTTCCTCATGCGCGACCGGCGGCTGTCCGGACGCCCGGACGACGCGCCACCACGGCACGTCGGCCCCGGCGATCGCCATGACGTTCCCGACGGCCCGTGCCGCCCGCGACCCGAGGACCGCCGCGACGTCGCCGTACGTCATGACTCGACCAGGCGGGATGTCGGCGACGACGTCGAGCACGGCCTCGACGAAGTCGGCGTGCGGGGTGCGGCGCATCGGACGGCTCGTGCGCCGACGCTCAGAGGTCGAGCGCGCCGAGGTTCTCGCCGTACGGCGTCTCGCCGACGACGCGGAACCCGACCGACTCGAAGAACGCACCGGGCCCGGCATCCCCGGAGGCCCACACGACGGTCGCGCGGGTGAAGCCGCGGCGGCGGGCCTCGTCGGCGAAGGCCTCCACCGCGAACCGGCCGACCCCGGACCCCTGCGCCGACGCCTCGACGTTGATGCGCCAGATCGCGGCACGCAGGTAGTCGACGTCGGAGTCGTCGTCGAAGGTGCCCATGATGTAGCCGACGACGTCGTCGCCGTCGAGCACGACGCGCGGCCACGAGCCCGACGGATCGAGCGACTGCTCGACGCTCGTGTAGCTGACCGGTTCGAGGAACGCCTCCTGGCCGGGCTTCAGGGACAGGCTGTTCGCCGCGGAGATCGTTCCCGCGGTCAGCTCTTCGATGCGCAGCTCGGCCATGGGTCCAGGCTAACCCGCGGGCCGGATGCCCGGGCAAGCCCCCATCACGATCTCCCGCACGCCGGGCAGATATCTCGATGTCGAGATAATCCGGCGAGACGGTAGGCTGGTCGGCGGCCTCCACGAGGGGCCGACGCCGGCGAGAGGAACGCAACACGTGGTCGAGAAGATCAAGGTCGAGGGAACGGTCGTCGAGCTCGACGGCGACGAGATGACCCGCATCATCTGGCAGTTCATCAAAGACCGCCTCATCCACCCCTACCTCGACGTGACGCTCGAGTACTACGACCTCGGCATCGAGCACCGCGACGCGACCGACGACCAGGTCACGATCGACGCGGCCCGCGCCATCCAGAAGCACGGTGTCGGCGTCAAGTGCGCCACCATCACCCCCGACGAGGCCCGCGTCGAGGAGTTCGGGCTCAAGAAGATGTGGAAGTCGCCGAACGGCACGATCCGCAACATCCTGGGCGGCGTCATCTTCCGCGAGCCGATCATCATCAGCAACATCCCGCGCCTCGTGCCCGGCTGGAACAAGCCGATCATCGTCGGCCGCCACGCATTCGGCGACCAGTACCGCGCCACCGACTTCCGCTTCGAGGGCAAGGGCACGCTCACGATCTCGTTCCAGCCGGAGGACGGCAGCGAGGCCCAGTCGTTCGAGGTCTTCCAGGCACCCGGCTCGGGCGTCGCGATGGCGATGTACAACCTCGACGACTCGATCCGCGACTTCGCGCGTGCGTCGTTCAACTACGGCCTCGCCCGCAAGTACCCCGTCTACCTGTCGACGAAGAACACGATCCTGAAGGCCTACGACGGTCGATTCAAGGACATCTTCCAGGAGGTCTTCGACGCCGAGTTCAAGGCCGACTACGACGCCGCGGGCCTCACCTACGAGCACCGCCTCATCGACGACATGGTCGCCTCCGCGCTCAAGTGGGAGGGCGGCTACATCTGGGCCACCAAGAACTACGACGGGGATGTGCAGTCCGACACCGTCGCGCAGGGCTACGGCTCGCTCGGCCTGATGACCTCGGTGCTCACGACGCCCGACGGCAAGATCGTCGAGGCCGAGGCGGCCCACGGCACGGTCACGCGGCACTACCGCCTGCACCAGCAGGGCAAGCCGACCTCGACCAACCCGATCGCGTCGATCTACGCGTGGACGCGCGGCCTCATGCACCGCGGCAAGCTCGACGGCAACCAGGCTCTCATCGACTTCGCGCAGACCCTCGAGGATGTCGTCATCGAGACCGTCGAGAGCGGCAAGATGACGAAGGACCTCGCGGCGCTCGTCTCGGCCGATCAGCCGTACCAGACGACCGAGGAGTTCCTCGCGACGATCGACGAGAACCTCAAGGCGAAGCTCGGCGGCTGAGCCGGCGGCGCGATGACGGGAGCGGCGCGATGACGGAACACGAACTCCACGGGATGTGGGCGAAGGCCCGCACCCACCTCATCACGTCGCAGCTCGCGCCGACGCTCCTCCTTGCCGCCACCATCTGGATGGTGCTGGAGGGGCTCGGCGCGCAGCCCGGTCCGATCAAGATCGCCGCGGCGCTCGTGCTGCTGTCGAGCGGCATCCTCGGCGCCCTCGCGCAGATCTCGGCGGCCCGTGAGGCGCAGGCGATCGCCGCGGACCTCGAGGCGCTCGCCGCTCACGGTGAGCTGAGCGTGGTGAGCCGACGGATCGTCGCGTCGGCGAAGTGGACCGTCGTGGTGCGGGTCGTCACCCCCGTGATCTTCGTGCTCACCTACCTCGCCCTGCTCTGGGCGATCTTCGCGCCGCCCACCGTCGGCGGGATGATGCCCGCGAGCTGACGCCCGCCGTCAGCGGTAGTGCTGCTCGCCCCGCGCCGCCTTGGCCGCCGTTGACTCGACTGGAGGTGCGGGTCAGTGGATGGCGCGGGCGGTGGAAGCCCGCACGTTGAGGGTGGGAGCGACGCGCCTCGGCGAGGCCGCCCCCCCGCGCAGCCGCTCGGCGAGTGAATCTACGGCTGCGCGTCCGACGCGGTCGAGATGAAGGTCAACGCTCGTGAGGGCCGGCGACGTGAACGGGGCGACTGCGTCGTCGAACGTGACGAGGGAGAAATCGTCGGGAACTCTGAGCCCACGCTCGGCGAGATCGTGAAGGAGGCGATGCGCGACAATCTCGTTGAGGCAGAGAGTGGCTGTGGCTCCGGACCCGAGCGCCGCGGTGAGCGCATCTGCGGGGTCGCGGAGTTCGGTCGCCCCGTAGGTGGCGAAGAGCGAGCTCGTCGCGGCCAGTCCGCTTCGCCGGGCGCCCTCGTGCCATCCGTCGACATAGTCACGAACGATGGAGGATGTCGCGGACGGCCCGATGAGGGCGATCCGTTCGTGCCCGAGGCCGGCGAGGTGCTCGGTTGCGATCGCGGCGGCTTCGGCGAAGTCTGCGGTCACGACGCTCGACTCCGATCCCACCGGATGTCTGTTGACGATGACGAATGGGTCGCCGACGCGTTCAAGCGGCGCGAGGTCGTCGGCTGTCACATCGACGAACGGGACGAGCACGTATCCGTCGGCCGTGTCGCGTGCCGGCAGTTCGACGAGTTGCTCCGCGATCGATGAGCCGGAACCCACCGGGCTCATCCGGACGTCGAGGCCCGCGGCGGCGGTGCTCAGAAGGATGCCATTGAGCAGCGCGCCCAGGTAATGGCTGGGGGGTTCTGCGTCGGGGTCGAGTCCGAGCACGACGACGCTGATGAAGCGATTGCGTGTCGCGCGCGCAAGACCGAGCGCGTGCTCGTTCGGGCGGTAGCCGAGCTCGGCGGCGACGGCTCGTACCCGTTCCCGCGTCGTGGGATTGACGCCAGACGCACCTGAGATGGCGGCAGACGCCTGGCTGAGGCTGATGCCGGCAGCCGTGGCGACGTCCTGGAGTCGGACGCGCCGAAAGGGGGCGGGTCGGGCCGGGGTGGTCACGCCGCCAGTCTCCCAGATCCCTTTTCCCGGAGTTCTCATCATATCCGAAGCGCTTCGGGTATGATGAGAAGCCAATGCTTTTGTAGGTATCGTGAAGGGAAATGTGAGATGCTCGACCACGCAGGCATGACGGCTACCGCTGGAAAGTTCGACGAAGAGGCCGGTGGCGACTACGACCCCGACCTTTACGCGATCACCGGCATTGCCGAGACCGACCAGGTCGGAGTCGACCCACTCCCCGCGGCGCTTCTCGACCGGTATGCCGAGCGAGGGTACCTCAGCATCGAGCGCGCCATCGGACCAGAGGTGGTCGCCGATGGACTCGACGGCATCGACCGGCTCCTCGCGGGGGTTCCGGGCTTTCGAGGCGTCCAGTGGGAGGCCCGAGCTCGCGAAGCACTTCCCGGCTCGACGCCCGAGCAGCGTCGCGACTGGGTTCGCAAGCTCATCTACTATGTCGACCACGAGCCGCGCCTTCACGCGATCGCCTACGACTCGGCGTTGCTCGCCATCGTCGAGCAGATCCTCGGGGCGCCGCCCGTGCTCTTCGCCGACCAAGCGCTCCTCAAGCCGAGCGGGTACGGCCGCGAGAAGCCCTGGCATCAGGACAAAGCGTTCTTCGACATCCGCGAAGGAGCCCCCGTCGTCGGCGTCTGGATCGCTCTTGACGATGCTGTCGTCGAGAACGGATGCATGCACGTCATCCCCGGTTCACATCGCGACGGCCCGGTCGTCCACTTCAAGCGGCGGGACTTTCAGATCTGCGACACCGACCTCGAGCGCGGTCAGACGATCGCGGTGCCGCTCACGCCCGGCTCGCTCATGGTGTTCGACGGACTCCTCAAGCACGGCACGCCCGCGAACCTGAGCGACAAGCGCCGCTGGGCCCTGCAGTTCCACTACGCGCGTGAGGATGACATCTGGCGTACGCCGGAAGAGCGGCGCGCTTACAAGGAGCAGCGTCTCGCGATCTACGGAGCGGAGGGTAAGGACGCCGTCTGCTGAACCCTCTGCCTCGCGTCAGCACTCGACGACGTTGACGGCGAGGCCCCCTCCGGCGGTCTCCTTGTACTTGTCCAGCATGTCGAAGCCGGTCTGACGCATCGTCTCGATCGCGACGTCGAGCGAGACGATGTGCGCACCCGTCCCGTTGAGTGCGAGCCGCGCGGCGCTTACCGCCGTCGCAGATGCGATCGCGTTGCGCTCGATGCAGGGGATCTGGACGAGCCCGTCAACCGGGTCGCACGTCAAGCCGAGGTGATGCTCGAGCGCGATCTCCGCTGCGTTCTCGACCTGGGCAGGCGACCCGCCGAGCGCCGCACAGAGCCCCGCGGCGGCCATCGCGCAGGCCGACCCCACCTCGCCCTGACAGCCCGCCTCCGCCCCCGAGATGGAGGCGTTGGCCTTGATGAGCGAGCCGATCGCGGTCGCCGTGAGGAGGTAGATCCGCAGGAGTGCGGAATCCGCGCCGGAGACCGTCCGCACGAGGTGCCGTCCGACGGCGGGCACGATCCCGGCGGCGCCGTTCGTCGGCGCCGTCACGACGCGGTTGCCGGCGGCGTTCTCCTCGTTGACCGCCATCGCCTCGGCGTGCAGCCACTCGAGCGTCGTGTCGCGGTCGCCGGCCCGCTCGAGCCGCGCCCGGAGTGCTGCCGCGCGGCGGGGAACTCCGAGCCTCCCGGGCAGCACTCCTTCGGCCGTGAGCCCTGCGTCGACGCATCCCGACATCGCGGCCCAGATCGCGTCGAGGCGGGTCTCGTAGCCGGACCCGTGGCGCGCGACCTCGTTGGCATGGGCGAGGTCGGCGATCGACGATCCCGTCGCAGCGCACTCGGCGAGCAGCTGCGCGGAGGTCGAGAACGGATGCGGCGGGGGCGCGAGGGTCTCGTCGGTCGCGTCGCCCTCGCGCCGGATGAATCCCCCTCCCGTCGAGTAGTACGTCTCGACGTTGACGACGACCCCCGTGTCCCACGCCATGAGGGTGAGCGCGTTGGGGTGGCCCGGCAGGATGTCGCGTGGCGCGAGCTCGACGTCGTCACGCCTCATGACGATGGGGTGGCACCCGAGCAGTTCGACGCGCGGATCGTCGTCGAGGCGCGCCCACGTCCCGCGCACGATCCCCGGGTCGACCGATTCCGGATGCGCTCCGGCGAGGCCGCGGACGACCGCGTCGGGGGTTCCGTGCCCGACGCCGGTGGCGCCGAGCGACCCGTGCAACCGCACGGTGACCCGATCGACCCGCTCGAGCACCCCGTGTCGTTCAAGCCGTTCCGCGAAGTCGCGTGCGGCGCGCATCGGCCCCACCGTGTGGGAGCTCGACGGGCCGATGCCGATCGTGAAGAGGTCGAGCGCCGAGACGTAGGCCGGGCGGCTCATGACGGATCCCCGCGGGAGACGCGACTCGCCGCGGGATCCCACACGCCCGCCGCGCGCAGAAGCGTGCGCGCCATCGCCCGGTGCCCCTGTTCGTTGGGATGGCATCCGCGGCCCTGCCACTCCTCGACGACTCCCGGATTCTCGGCGGACCAGGCCGCGTCGTGGTCGACGAGTTCGGCGCCCGTGGCTGCAGCGACCCGCCGCACCGCCTCCGTGTACGCGGGGAGGTGTTCGACGACGTCGCGCGGCGCCGTCGGGAGCGTGCCCGCAGGTGTCTGGACGACGACGTGCGCCCCCGCATCTCGAAGCCGGGCGACGAGGCGCGCGTAGTCGGCTTCGAATCCGGGGATGCGTTCGGCACCCTCCTTCGTGTCGTTGAGTCCGATGCCGATGACGACGGCGTCGGGCCGGTGGCGCAGCGCGATGTGGTCGAGGTGCTCGAGCAGATCGGTCACGCGCCACCCCGAGACGGCGGTGTTGATGACGGCGTCGAGCCCGCGGTCGAGTTCGCGCATCCGTTCGTGGAACAGTTCGACGTATCCGCGGGCGCCGTAGGTGTAGCGCTGCGCGGCCGTCACGCTGTCGCCGATGAAGCACCACGTGACGGGGTCGGACGAACGCACGAGCTCGGCGATCATGCGAGCCACCGTTCGAGGTTCTCGGCGACGAAGTCGTCGTCGCGTAGCTCGGGGTACGCCGCCCAGATCCTGTCGATCTCCTCGAGCTGCCCGGGCGAGAGGGTCTCGTTCTCGTCGAGGCACAGGATGTTCTCGAGCAGGCCGACCCGGCGCAGCGCCTCGTGGATGCCGGGTACAGATCCGTGGAAGCGTCCCGCGACGTCGAAGAGTGCGCCGTTGGCATCCGTGAGGGCCGGTCCGAGGGAGACCAGCTCCCGGAGCGCTGCGTCGTCGCCGGCCGCGGCATCCTGCGCGAGCGCGTGCATCCGCACGGCTTCGCGCGTCCACACCGACCACTGCCCGAGTAGCCCGCCGACGATGCGCTGGGCGCCTGCGGGGGACGGGTACGCAGTGATGAGGTCGCTCACGATCGCGTCGTCATTGCCCGTGTAGAGGGCGATGTCGGACGCCCGGCCGGATTCGCCGACGCCGCCGACGACGTCGAGCGTGCGATAGCGGTCGAACGGGGCGATCTTGATGCCGATCGTGGTCGGGAGCGCGGCGAGTCGCCGCCAGAAGTCGCGCGAGAGCGGGCGACCGCCGACGGCCTCCTGGAGGTAGAACCCGACAACGGGCAGCACCTCGCCTACGGCGGCGGCGCGCTCGATGAGGTCGTCCTCGTTCGCGTCGCCGACGCCGTACGGGGTGAGCAGGCACAGGTCGTAGCCGAGGGATGCCGCGAGCTCGGCTTCGGCGACGGCCTGGCCGACGGGGCCGCACGCACCGGCGACGAGCACGAGCTCGTCGCCGCCCCGCTCCGTACGCAGGCCCGCCGCGAGTGAGAGCACGGGCTCGAGCAGCCCGCGTGCGGACTCGTGCACCGCGAACTGCGTCGTGTGCACGGCGACGGCGAGTCCGATCGACCCCGAGGCGACGTAGTACCTCCCGAGCGCGCGCTGGCGACGCTCGTCGAGGCGACGGCTCGCGTCGATCGCGAGCGGATGGGCGGGGATGACACCGCCGCGACGGAAGCGGTCGAGCCGCGACGCGTTCGCCGCCACGTCAGAACCTCCCGTCGCGGCGCTGGAACTTCGTCGGCTTGCCGAGCAGCTCGCCGCCGGCCGCGAACCAGTCGGCGGTCGCGTCGACGAGCTGGCCGAGCGTGAGCTCGGGGTATCCGAACATCGCGTGCGCGCGCGAGCCGTCTGAGAGGAGCGCGGTCGGACTTTCCTCGCCCGTGAAGACGGGCTCGGTGCCGAGGCGCGCGCCGAGGAGCTCCGAGAGCCGGCGGATGGACGCGGTCTCGGGTCCCGCGACGTTGATGACGAACGGCGGGCTGGCGGCGTGCCGCAGGGCGCGCAGCGTCACCTCGTTCGCGTAACCCTGCCAGACGACGTTGACCGAGCCCATCGACACGTCGACGGGCTCACCCGCGACGATCGTGGAGGCGAGGTCGACGAGCACGCCGTAGCGCATTTCGACGGCGTAGTTGAGGCGCACGATCGCGAGCGGCGATCCAGTCTGCCGCGCGATCTCCTCGAGCACGCGCTCGCGACCGAGGCACGACATCGCGTACTCGCCGACGGGGGAGAGCGGCGTCGCCTCGTGGGCGCCGCCGCTGCCGCCGGGCGTGAAGGGATATACGTTGCCCGTCGAGAGCGCGCTCACGCGCGATCCGCCGAAGCGCCGGGCGATGCGGCCGGGGAGGTAGGAGTTCGTCGCCCACGTCGCGGCGGGATTGCCGTCGCTGCCGAACTTGGCGCCCACGAGATAGACGACGTTCGCGGCATCGGGCAGTGCGCGGAGCGCGTCGTCGTCGCCGACGTCCGCGGAGACGGCGACGGCACCGCGCGCCTCCATGTCCTCGCGCGATCCGGGCGTGCTGTAGCGGCTCACGGCGTACACGGTCGCGCCCGTGCCGGCGCGGCGGATGCCTTCGACGGCGAGGCTCACGAGGCTCGGGCCGAGCTTGCCGGCGGCGCCGAGCACGATGAAGTCGCCGTCGAGCTCCCGCAGGTCGGCGACGAGGGCGTCGCTCGGCGTCGCGAGCCGGCTCTCCAGCTCAGGGGTGGTTCTCATGCACATGCTCCTTGGGAGGATCAGGACCGCCTCGCGAGACGGTCGGGCTGTGCCGGGGTCGGGTGCGCTCGCGCGACGGCGTCCGCGAGCGCGCGCAGCACCGCGCGGCTCTCGGACCAGGAGACGGGCGGCGGAGCGCCGGTCGTCATCGCGAGAAGGGCGGTCATGGTCGCGCGCGTGCCGAAGGGGTCGGCGCGGTCGGCGGGCAGCGCGTACGCGAGTTCGCGTTCGCGCGTCGCGAGCACGACGTCGTAGCGCGCCTCCGCGGCGTTGCCGAGCACGTCGACGGTCCCCGTGAGGCCGTCGGGCCAGCGCACCGTGAGGGTCGCCGTGTCCTCGCTGCGCAGCCCGGTCAGGAGGCGCGTGGAGGTGGACACGTGCTCGACGCGCAGCCCGGGGCCGACGACCGCGGCGAGCAGTTCGATCCCGTGCAGCCCCATCGTGCCGACGAGACCGCCGCCGATCTCGGGATCGTCCTGCCACGAGGGTGCGTGCGTCCAGCGCGCGACGTCGTGCCGGATCGTGGCTCGCGCGAGAAGGATGCCGTCTACGGGAGCGGGCGACGGCATCCCCGGGGCGAGCCGCAGCGTCGAGGTCGTGAGGAATCGGTCGTCGCGACCGGCCACCGCGCGGTCGAGAGCGTCGACCTGCGCGTGCGTCACCGCGGCGGGCTTGTTCGCGTAGCACACGGCGCCGGTGTCGAGGGCGTCGGCGACGGTGTCGGCGACCTCCGGGGGCGGCGTCGTCACGATGACGAGTGCGGGCCGCGCCGCGAGCAGTGTCGCGCGCGAGACGTACTCCACGTCGGGTGTCGCGCCCGCGAACTCCGACGCGCGGGCGTCGTCTTCGTCGGCGACGAGGAAGCTCATGCCGCGGTCGAGCCCGCGGAGTGCGGCGGCGTCGCTCGCGGGGTGCGACGTCGCGAGCCCAAGGAGTCCGACGACGAGCGGGTCGGCGCCCGGGCTCATGGGTCGACGCTCGTGGGGGGCGCGATGGTCGTGCCCTCGACGATTCGGCAGGGGAGCGACTGCTCGAGGGAGAGCTCCTCTTCGTTGTGGACGACGCCGTAGAGGAGCTCGAGCGCCGTCGTGCCCATCTCGACGCGCGGCAGTCGGAACCCCGACCAGGCGTCGTCGTCGGCGAACGGCACGGTGGGATCGCCGAGGACGGCGAGGGACAGGTCGCCCGGCACCGTGAGCCCGCGGTGGCGCGCGGTCGCGGCGATCTCCTCCGCGGGCGCTTTCGGCCCGAGCACGAGCGCGGTGAGCCGGTTGTGGAGCACGAGGTCGACGATCTCGCTCGCCGTGAAGGTCGTCTGCTCGAGCAGCACGGGGCGCAGGCCCGCGTCGTGGACGGCGTCGCGATAGCCGATGATGCGGTCGACCGCGGACTCCTCGCGGCCGAGCATCCCGAGGAAGCCGATGTTGCGGTGCCCGAGGCCGATCAGACGGTCGGTCACGGCGCGCGTCGCCTCCGTGTAGGCGGCGGCGACGTGCGGCACGGGGGAGCCTTCCATCTCGCGTCGTCCGACGAACACGAACGGGAAGCGCTGGCTGAGGAGCGTCGCAATGTCGTCCTTGTCGTCGTACTCGCCGAGCATGATGCACCCGTCGGTGAACCGCAGCCGGTTCCAACCCGAGTCGACGATGCGGCGCCTCCCGTTGTGGCTCGGCGCGCTCGTGAACAGCAGCAGGTCGACTCCGAGCGACTCGGCAGCGGACTCGATGCCGACGAGGAACGGGTGGTAGAAGTCGGCGCGGTCGCGCGGGAAGACCGACTCGTAGGTGAAGACCCCAAGGATGTTGCTGCTGCCCTCGGTGAGGCTCCGTGCGAGGGGGTTGACGGTGTAGCCGGTTTCACGGATGGCGTCGAGAACGCGGCGCTCGGTCGATCCCCCGACGCGTGATCTCGGGTTCTTGGTGCCGTTGAGCACGAGTGAGACGGTTGCCTGGCTCACTCCCGCCAGGCGCGCGACGTCAGCCTGGGTCGCGCGTCGTGCTGCCATCAGTATCCTCCAGATGTTCCCTATGACCAGTCGAGCCCACCTCATGACCGACGTCGCGATGACTGTAGCGCCGCACTCGCGACGTCGCCATAGAGCTGGACAAAATACCTGATCGCAGGACTGTACGCCGTCGTGTCGATCTTGCGTGCTGATGCAGGTCATCAGGTTTTTCCTATTAGATGCTTGACGTCCGGAAGAGCCTCCACACACCATGTCGACAACTCATGACGACCCGAGTCGACCGGCGTGGATGCCGGGGGTGCAAGTCGTCCTCTACCCCGGGAGATCCGCCGTGCCCCACCTCCGTTCAGAAGTGCTCGTCCTCGGGGGAGGACTCGGCGGAGTCGCGGCGGCGCTCTCGGCGCTGCGTCGTGGACGCACGGTCGTGCTCGTCGAGGAGTACGAGTGGCTCGGCGGGCAGCTCACGTCGCAAGCCGTCCCGCCCGACGAGCATCCGTGGGTCGAAGACCTCGGGATCACGCGCAGCTACCGCGGACTCCGCGAGCGGATCCGTGACTACTACCGGCGTGCCTATCCGCTCACCGAGGCCGCTCGCACGTGGGATCAGCTCAACCCCGGCGCGGGCCACGTGAGCCGCTTGTGCCACGAGCCGCGCGTCGCCGCATCCGTCATCGACGAGCTGCTCGCGCCGTGGCGTTCGTCGGGTCGTCTCACGGTCGTCCGCGGACGTGCGGTGCGGGCCGACGTCGACGGCGATCGCGTGCTCGGCGTCGAGGTCGTGCACGAGGACGTCGTGTGGTCGCTCGAAGCGCTCTACGTCGTCGATGCGACCGAGACGGGAGAGCTGCTGCCCCTCGCCGGCATCGAGTACGTCACGGGGTTCGAGTCGCGCGCCGAGACGGGCGAGCCGAGCGCGCCCGAGGTCGCGCAGCCCGACAACATGCAGGCGGTCAGCTACTGCTTCGCGGTCGACCACGTCGACGGCGACCACACGATCGACAAGCCCGCGCAGTACGACCACTGGCGCTCGATCGAGCCGGACTTCTGGGGCGGCCCGTTGCTGAGCTTCGTGTCGCCCAATCCGCGCACCCTCGCGCGGACGGAGCGCAACTTCACGCCCAACCCCGCCGCCGACCCGCGCTCCGTCGGACCCGACGAGCGCGACGACCCCGCGCGGTGGGATCTCTGGCTCTACCGCCGCATCCTCGCGCGCGGCAACTTCGAGCCGGGGTTCATGCCGAGCGACATCACACTCGTCAACTGGCCCAACATCGACTACTTCGAGGGCTCGATCATCGACGTCGACGACGACACGCGCGCGCAGCGCCTCCACGACGCGAAGCAGCTGAGCCTGTCGATGCTCTACTGGATGCAGACGGAGGCGCCGCGCACCGACGGCGGCCACGGGTTCCCCGGCCTCCGCCTCCGCCCCGACGTCGTCGGCACGGTCGACGGCCTCGCGATGGCGCCCTACGTGCGCGAGAGTCGCCGCATCCGCGCCCTCGAGACGATCACCGAGCTCGACGTCTCGCTCGAGATCCGCGGCTCGGCGGGCGCGCGCCGCTACGACGACTCGGTCGGCATCGGGATGTACCGCATCGACCTGCACCCCTCGACGGGCGGCGACAACTACATCGACGTCGGCGCCGCGCCCTTCGAGATCCCCCTCGGCGCCCTCATCCCGCGTCGCATGCGCAACGTCGTCGCCGCGTGCAAGAACATCGGCACGACGCACATCACGAACGGGTGCTACCGCCTGCACCCCGTCGAGTGGAACATCGGCGAGGCGGCCGGACTGCTGCTCGCGATGTCGCTCGAGCGCGGTCTCGAGCCGCATCAGATCCACGGCGATCCCGCGCTGAGCGCCGAGCTCCAGGAGCTCGTCGTCGCGAACGGCATCGACGTCCACTGGCCCGGCGGGATCGACGGCTACTGAGCCGTCGGCCCACAACACGCGACAATGCACCAGTCGAACGAAGGAGATCGCAATGCACAAGAGAACCCTCGCGGTGGCGACTGCCGCCGCACTCACTCTCGGTCTCGCCGCGTGCGGCACCGAGTCCGGTCCCGCAGGCGGTGACGTCAGTGGCACCGTGACGATGTGGGTTCCGCCCACCGGCGGAGACCCGCAGCTCGAGCAGGACTACTGGGCCACCTCGATCGAGGGGTTCAACGAGCTCTACCCCGACGTGACCGTCGAGGTCGAGGTCATCCCGTGGGAGGGTCGCGGTGAGCGCCTGACGACGGCGATCGCGGGCCGCACGACGCCCGACGTGACCTACCTGCTTCCCGCGGACGTCGCGAACTACGGCGACCTCGGCGTGCTCGCCGACGTGAGCGGCGTCATCGCCGACGACCGCGACGACTTCCGCCCCAACGCCCTCTCGGCGCTCACCGTCGATGGCACGCTCTACGCCGTGCCGACTCTCATGAGCGTCACGACCACGATGTTCAACAAGACCGTGCTCGACGAGCTCGGAATCGACCAGCCCGAGACGTGGGACGACGTGCGCGACATCGCGCAGGAGGTCAAGGACGCCGGATACTTCGTCACGCAGTACGAGGGCGCGCCCACGCAGACCCTCAACGGGAGCTTCTACCCGCTGCTCTGGCAGGCCGGCGGCAACGTGCTCAATGAGGACAACACGGAGGCCGCGTTCAACGGGCCCGAGGGCCTGGAGGCGCTCGAGTTCGTCAAGTGGCTCGTCGACGGTGGATACACGCCGCGCGACTCGCTCACGACGGCCCTTCCCGTCGAGACGAGCCCCGTGGCGAACGGTGAGGTGCTCATGGTGTTCTCGCGCTCGGTCGCGTCGATGACGGCGAACGGACTTGCGGCGGACAGCATCCTCATCGCGCCGCCGCTGCGCAACGTCGAGCAGCTCAGCTATGGCACGGCGGCCGGCTTCGCGATGTTCGAGCAGTCCGAGAACAAGCCGGCAGCGGAGGCCTGGATCCAGTGGATCACGAGCGCCGACCAGCTGCGCGAGTTCCTGCCGCCCCGCAACGCGCACTCGCCCCGCCTCTCGGTCGAAGACCTCTACGAGGCCGGCACCCTGCAGGCCTCCGACGGTGAGCAGCTGGAGTTCATGACGATCGGCCTCAATATCCCCGAGGCGACCCAGATCATGGAGATCCTCAAGCCGCACCTGCAGGCGGCGCTGCTGGGGCAGGTCGAACCGCAGGCAGCGCTCGATGCGGCCGCGGACGAGGTGAACGCCCTCCTCGCCGGATAGCGAGAAAGACAGGGGTGGGCTGGAGTCGCCGGGGCTCCGGCCCACCCCCTCATCGAACAGTGCGAGAGGACACTTGAGAGCTCATGACCCTGACGACTTCGCCGCTCGTGGCGTCGCCGCCGCAGCGCAAGCGCTCGCGTCGCCGCCGATGGTGGGCCGATCCCGCGACCATCGCGGTCATCTTCGTCTTGCCCTACGTGCTGCTGTTCCTCGTGTTCCGAATCCTCCCGGCGATCGGCGGGATGCTGCTGAGCCTCACCGAATACAGCATCACGGGCGAGATCGAGTTCGAGGGCGCCGATAACTATGTCCAGCTGTTCGCCGACCCGCTGTTCTGGAACGCGCTCGGTGTGACCGCGCTCTACGTCGTCATCACGGTGCCGATGGTGCTCGTCATCTCGCTCGCGATGGCGCAACTGAGCATGCGGTCGATCCGCGGAATCGGGGCGTATCGCGCCGCGTTCTTCCTGCCCGTCATCACGAGCCTCGTCACGAGCGCGGTGATCTGGCAGTGGATCTACTCCGAGCGTGGGCCCCTGAACTGGATCTTCAGCCTCATCGGCGTGGGGCCGATCCCCTGGATCTCCGACGGTGCGTTCGTGATCCCGTCGCTCTCAGCCGTCGGAGTGTGGAGCCGGTTCGGCTATGACCTGCTCATCCTCCTCGCGGGACTGCTCGCGATTCCCAAGGAATATTACGAAGCGGCTGTCATGGACGGCGCGAGCAAGTGGCAGCAATTCCGCTATGTCTCGCTCCCGCAACTCAAACGACCCATCTTCTTCGTGCTGGTGCTCGAACTCACGACGTCGATTCAGATCTTCGACATCATCTATGTCATGACCGGGGGCGGTCCCGTGCGGTCGAGCTATTCGCTGGTCTTCTTCATCTACGACCAAGGCTTCCACTTCTTCGACTTCGGCTATGCGAGCGCCGCCGGCGTCATCCTGTTCGCCATCACGCTTGCCATCGCGCTCGTTCAGCGCCGTGTGTTTCGAGAGGACAAGGACTGATGGCAGTCATCGACCCCGCCCGCACGCGTCGTCGTCGGCCGCGCTGGCTGACTCTGCTGGGCGCGCATGGACCGCTCCTGGCGGTTGCCGTCGTGACGATCTTCCCGTTCTACGTCATGACGGTTCTCTCGGTCCAGGCCGGCCAGCCCGTCCAGTTGCCGCAGTCGCTGATCCCAACGTCGATCAACCTCGATGCCTACTTCGCGGTGTTCCGGAGCAGCGACCTTCCGCGATGGTTGCTCAACACGGCCATCTACTCGGTCGTGTCGGTTGTCCTCGTGCTCATTCTCGGGTCCATGGCCGCCTACGCGTTTGCGAAGCGACCGTTCCCCGGGCGCACGGCGCTGTTCTGGGTGCTCGTGGCGATGATGATGGTGCCCCACCATCTGACGATCATTCCCCAATTCATCCTGCTCGCAGAGACCGGCGGGCTGAACACATACTGGGGCCTCATCCTGCCCACGATCGCCAACGTGCAAGCGCTCTTCCTTATGCGGCAGTTCATCGCGGACATCCCCGACGAACTCATGGAGGCCGCGCGCATCGACGGAGCGGGCGAGTTTCGGATCTTCTGGGTCATCGTGCTTCCCCAGACGAAGCCGATTCTCGCGACGCTCGGGGTATTCGTGTTCCTCTGGCATTGGAACGACTTCCTCTGGCCGCTCATCGTCGCTCCCGCGTCATCGATGCGGGTGCTCACCGTCGGGCTCAGCACGCTGCAAGCGCAGGAGACGTCGCTGGCCATCATCATGGCGGGAGCGGTCATCACCTTCCTCCCGGTCTTCATCATCTTCTTGTTCATGCAGAGGTACTTCGTGCGGGGTGTGACGATGAGCGGGATGAAGTGACGAGGATCGGTCTCTCATCGGGCAAGGAGTTGCGAGAGCTCCTTTTCGAGCCGGCCGCGCTCGAGCGGCTCGCAGCACTCGGAGAGTTTGTGCTGGTCGGACCCGACCAGGGCATTCCCGACGGGCTTCAGGTGGTCGTCACGACGTGGGACTCGCCGCCACTCCCCCCTGAGTCGCCAGACCTGCGTCTGGTTGCGCATACGGGCGGGTCGATCCGTCGAATCGTGCCGCGGGCGCTCGTCGCCTCGGGCGTCGTCGTCACCCAGGCCTCTGCGCAGATGGTGCCTCCGGTGGCGGAGTTCGCGCTCACGCTTTCGCTTACGCTCGCACGACACGTGCACGCGTACGACCGCGCGTTCGGCCGCGGCGTCGGGTGGCCCGTCGCGGCCGAACGCGCCTTTGGGCGCTCGCTCGCCTCCATGCGCATCGGCGTCCTCGGGGCGAGCCGTGTCGGACGTGCGTACATCGAGATGCTGCGCGCGCTCGGAGCGAACGATGTCTCCGTCGCCGATCCATATCTGACACCTGCTGCCGCCGCTGAACTCGGTGTGAGCCTGGTTGGGCTCGACGAACTCTTCTCCTCGTCGGAGTTGCTCGCCGTGCATGCACCCCTCACGGCCGAGACGCGCGGGATGGTCGATACGCGGCTGCTCGCCTTGTTGCCGGACGACGCGATCGTCGTCAACACGGCGCGTGCCGCGATCCTCGAGGAGCGCGCGGTCGTCGCGGAAGCCCGCAGCGGTCGCCTCCGGTTCGGGCTCGACGTGTTCGATCTCGAGCCCCTGCCGGCCGACCACCCGCTGCGGGGGCTCCCGAACGTGCTGCTCACGCCGCACGTCGCGGGCGCGACGCGCGACGCGCGACGCGCCCAGGGCGCGTTCGCGGTCGCGGAGGTCGCGCGCTTCCTCGCGGGCGAGGCGCTCCTCTCGCGCGTGAGCGTCGAGGACTACGACCGGATCGCGTGAGCCGAGGACCAGCCGGCTCCGCGATCCGGTCGTAGTCCTCAGTGCACGTAGAGGATGCTGCCGGTCTGGTGCATCACGATCGTCTCGCCGCTCGTCGTCGTGATCCGCTGCGCGACCTCGTAGGTCGTCGGGCATCCCGCTTGCGTGCTCGTCGTGAACGCGAGCACGTTGTAGGCGGGCATGTGGTGGACCTTGACGGGGATGTCGGCGTAGGAGACGCCGTCGGTCGCGCTCGCCGTCGAGAGCGTCGGGAGGCAACCCGGGTCGCTCGAGCCGACCGGCGTGACGACGATGTTGCTGCGCGCCGCGGACGGCCGCCACGAGGCGAGAGCGTCGCCGCACAGCAGCATGTCGGCGCCCCCGCCCGATCCTCCGCACGTCGTGAGCGTCGCGGCGGATCGCACCGCGGCCGAGGTGCCCGCGGGGATCTCCACGACGACGGGAGTGCGATCCGCCGACGTCTCACCGAACTCGATCGCGACTGCGCCCTCGTCGCCCGGTGCGTAGTCGCACTCGCTCGGGTCGCCCGCGGTGTACAGCGAGGCCCAGTTGCACTGCGTCTGCCACGCCGAGGTCACGAGGGTGTCGGTGATGACGGCGTTGCCCGGGCCGACCTCCATGTCGTCGGTCACGTCGTCGTAGGTGCCGCTCGTGATGATCTTGTAGGTGAGGTCGCAGTCGTAGGTGCCCGCCGTCGGGAAGGTCACGAGCAGGTTGGGTGCGAGCGTCGCCGTCTGCGTCGCGAGGATGTTGCGGCTCTGCCCGACGAACGAGCCGTCGAGCGGCGAGTCGCACGTGACCGTCGCGACGAAGTAGAAGCGGTCGGGGGCGACGACCGATCCCGATCGGGTGTGCGCGATCGGCAGCGACGTCGCGATGCGGCGCACCTCGTTCGCGCTCGTCGTCGTGACGGTGTGCGTCGCGAGCAGGATCGGCACGGACGCCCCGGCCGAGGTCTGGTCCTGCACCGTGAGCGCGGTGCCGGCCGGGATCGTCGTGGTCGCGGCGTTCGCCGTCACGGGGGCCGCGACCACGAGCAGCGCCGTCGCGAGAACTCCCGCGATGGCGAGGGCGATTCTCTTCATTCTCTTCTCCTTCATCACTCCCCGAGGCTCCGAGCGCGTTCGCGTCGGCTCTCCTCGAGGTAGTCCTCGAGTCGTTGGATGCCGTAGTCGCGGAGGATGTCGTCGATCCTCAGCTCGGGTGTTGCGGCGGTGAGCAGGAGCGAGCCGATACGGCCCGGGTCGTGCACGAGAAGTCCGGATCCGAGCTCTTGCTTGGCGCGCCGGATCGCGGGCATGTTGCGATCGATGTGGACGACGGCGTAGTCGAGGTCGATCGTCGCGACCGCGCTGTGCCGGTAGTTGGTGCTCGTCGCGACGGCGTCCCCGGCGGGGCTCACGATGCCGCTCGTGTTGGGCGGATAGACGGATGCCGCGAGATAGGCGCGAGTCGAGTACGCCCAGTGCTGCTGCACGAAGCCCCCGTGGTACGCGGACGAGAAGACGATGAGCTCGGGACGCTGCCGCTCGAGCTCCGGGATCGCCTCGACGAAGTTGAGGTCGAAGCAGATGAGCATCGCGATGCGACCGAGATCCGTCTCGAACACCGGGATGCTCGCGCCGTAGTCGACGCCGCGCGTGCCGTGCTCGGGGATCGTCAGGTAGTTCTTGTCGTAGGTCGCGACGACGGCGCCGTCGATCCCGACGAGCTGGGTGGAGTTGCGCAACGACCCGTCGACGAGGCGGTAGCCCGAGTACGCGATGCGCGTGCGGTGCGCCACCGCGATCTCGGCGAGCGCGTCGCGCACGCGGTCGCCCTTGAACTCGGTGAAGCGCCGGATGCGGTCGACCGGGAAGTGCTCGACGGGCTCGAGGCGCACCCACGGCCGGTCGCCGTGCTCGGGGAGCACGATGAGGTCGGGCGCGTCGGGCAGTACTTCGGCGATCCGCGACCGCCAGTGCGCCACGATCGCCGCGAGCATCTCCTCGTCCCCGATGTCTCCCGGGAGGACGAGGGGGAACGCGGAGACGACCGCGATGCGGACCGGGCGGCTCACGGCGTCCGGTCGATCACGCACACGTCGGACGTGCCGACGCAGAACACGTCGCCGTTGCCGCCCTGCACGACGCGGTAGGTGTCGGATCCGGAGCGGTAGAAGCCCGTCGAGAGCGTGTCGTCGTCCAGCCAGAACATCTTCCAGCCCATCGTTCCGATGAAGCCGTCGCTCACGGGATCCCACACGATCGAGGTGTGGTGCCCCCAGCGGTGGGTGATGAGCTCCGACGGCGGCAGGATCTGCTGGTAGCGCGTGACGACCCGCTCGTCGGGGTCGAACTCCCACACGTAGCCGTTCTCGGAGATACCCCACAGCATGTCGTCGGGGCCCCACGTGAGGCTCGTGAGGTTCACGGCGTTCGCGACGATCGTGCCCTCCCAGACCTTCTCCTCCGCGGCGACGTCCCAGATGAAGAGCTTCGCCTCGGTCGCGGTCGCGGGGGTGCCCGTGCCGCCGTAGATCGAGGTCGCGCCGTAGAGCAGACCGTCGCGATAGGCGAGCGAGAGGATGCTCTGATCCTCGACGACGTCCTCGAAGATGTCGGCCTCGAGCGTGTCGGGATCGAGGACGACGAGGAGGCCGCCGTTGACCCCGCCCTTCGGGATCGTGCCCATCGCGACGAGGTCGCCGGCGGCCTCGACATCCCAGATGCGGTCCTGGTAGTACGGTCCCTCGCGACCGAGCTCGATCGGCTGCGGGGCGACGAGGTTGACGTCGACGGGGTTCGTCCCCCACGACCACGGCTCCGAGAGGTCGCCGACGAAGATGTCGGCGCCCGTGTACGTGCCGACGACGATGAAGTCGCCGACGCCCCCGACGCCTTCCGCTTGCGACGGTCCCGTCACCTGGGTGATGACGTGCGTCTCGTCGTCGATGATCGACATGAAGCCCGCGCCGATCTTCGCGCCCGTGTAGATGCGACCGTCGGGGCCGGGGCTGAAGCCGACGAGGTCGACGGCCGAGGGCTCGACATCGGCGGTGATGACGTCGCCGTCCTCGTTCGTCAGGTTGTAGCGCCACAGCTGCCCGGTCGCCGTGATGCCCACGACGGTGTCCCCGGGGAAGGCGGGGAGGTCGAGCTCGACGACCTGGATGTCGTAGACGGTGCCTGCCCAGCGGATCTCGTCGGGGATGTCGGTCGACCCGAACGCGGTGGGGGTCTCCGTCATCGTCGCGGCCTCGAGCGCGTGCAGCTGCCGCTCGCCCGTGCCGTCCGCGATGCGCAGGAAGTACCGGTCGCCGCTCGCGTCGGGCTCGGTGATCCCCGCGCCCATGACGTCGTCGAGGCGCGTCGTCTCCCACGACGACGTCGTGAGGTCGTAGGCGAAGACCTGATCGGTCGACAGCGGCGTCGTGTTCACGTAGACCTTGTCGCCGAGTTTCTGGATCGCGGCGATGTAGTCGACGCCCGTCGGCCATCCGCCGGGGTAGGGGATCTCGGTCTTGACGCCCGTCGTCGTGTCGATCGAGACGAGGTGCGGCTCGGGGCCCGTGCCGACCCAGACCTCGGTCGGACTGATCACCTCGACGCTCTGACCGTAGGTCGCGCCCGTGTCGGGCGTGACCCGGCCGAAGTCGGTGAACGTGTCGGTCGCGGGGTCGTGGCGCACGAGCTTGGCGTCGGGGAACGTCGACATGTAGACGGTCCCGTCGGCCGCGGCGGAGAAATCGCGCACCCAGTTCTGGCTCGCGATGCTGTCGCCGAGGTGCTCGAGCGTTTCGGTGTCGGGGTGGTAGCGGAACGCGGCGCCCGGAGTCGGGTCCATCGCGTAGAAGTACACGGTGCCGTCGGCGGCGATCTCGGTCGAGCCGACCACCTGGTATCCGGGCAGGGGGGAGCTGAAGAGCTGGTCGCCCGTCTCGAGGTCGATGACCGAGAACGTCGCGGGTACGCCGCCCGAGGTCACGTAGCCCACGGGGGTGCCGTCGCTCAGCTCGTCGTACGCGATGGAGCGCACGTTGGGCGACTCCATCGCGTCGCCGAGCTCTTGCACGGTGAGGCTCGGCGGCGTCGCCGGCGTCGGCGCCGCCGCGGGGGTGAAGCGCAGCAGCTCCGCACCGTCCGCGAAGACGATCGTCCCGTCGGCGGCGGCGGTGCCGTACGCGCCGTCGCCGAGAGACTGCACCTCGCGCGTCACGACGTCGACGAGGAAGATCTCGCCCGCGGCGCTTGCGATGAGGTGGTGCGGGCCGTAGGGCTTGAGCGACGGCTCGCCGAGCGTGCCCGCGTCGCGCCCGTCGCCAAAGAGGTCGACCTGGGGCCCGATCGCTTTCGTCACCGGGTTGAAGGAGAAGATCGTCGAGTCGTCGGCGAGGCCCCACACGGTGCCGTCGGGCCGCGGGACGAGGTCGTGGATCTCCGTGATCCCCGCCGCGAGCACGCCCGACCACGTCGTGACGTGGTTGCGGAGATCGAAGGTGAAGAGCCGGGCGTCGCCCGTCGTGCCGCTGTCGACCGTCGAGGTGCCGCCGACGGTCGTCGTGCCGATGGTCGCGAGCGCCGTCACCCCGTGTCCGGCGACGGGCGCGCCCTCCCAGCGCACGGCGTCCGTGCGCGAGTCGTAGATCGAGAGCCCGCCCGCGGCGCCCGTCGCGATCGAGCCGACGACGATCCGCTGGCTCGCCGTCGCGGCCGTGACGACCGCCGTCTGCCCGTTCGCCGTCTGGCTCAGCACGCGCGCGGGCGAGGTCGGAGGCTCCCAGGTGGCGCCGGGCGCGTGGCGCCAGAGGCCCGCGTCGCCCGTCGTGCCGAAGAAGAGCGCGGAGCTGTCCGGCACGGGTACGTTGCCGACGAAGCGCGCCTCGCCGACGCCGGGACGGATGTCGGTTGCCTCCGCCACGGGGTCGATGATCGCGACGCCGCCCGGCCAGTCGGCGCTCACGGCGGCGACGTCCCCCGCGGCATCCGTCCCGAGCTCGGTGATCGTATACGCGCCGCCCGCTCCGGGATTCGCGACCTCGCGGTACTCCTCGGTCGTCGGGTTGAAGTGCTGGAGTGTGCCGTCGGTGCCGATCGCGACGAGCGAATCGTCGGGCCAGCCCACGCCGTCGAGCTCGAGCGCGGCGAGCGCGCGGACGTCGTTGTAGGCGTAGGTGCCGGTCGGCACGGACGTCACCGTCGCCGCGTGGGTGGCGACATCGAAGCGCCACATCGTGTTCGTGCCGCTGCGCGTGAGATACACGTCGCCGTCGATGACCGGCGAGATCGAGCTCGCGGTCGCGCCCGAGATCGTTGCGACCCATGTCGAGGTCGTCGTGTCGTAGACGAGCCAGGCCTGGGCGGGCGTCACGAGCGCGAAGACGAGTCCGTCGCGATAGTAGACCTCATTCACGAAGGTCTGCCCCGAGTCGTAGGGCGACGGGAGCGCGATCGTCGTCGTCGTCGCGGTCGCCGTCGAGTAGCGCACCAGTCGAGCGTTGGGTCCCGTACCGATGTAGAGGTGGTTCGCGCCGTCCGTCGCAATAGCGCGCAGGTAAGTCTCGCCCGCCGCGATCGTTCCCAGGTCGGCGAATGAGGACGACGACGGATCGTAGGAGACGAGTTTGCCACTCGGATAGAGCCCCGCGTAGGCGATGCCGGTCGGCCCGACGGCGGGTCGTCCCACGAACGACTGGCCGGGAAGCGGCGCGCCGAGGTCGGTCGCGTGCGCGTCTCCCGGCACGTAGCTGAAGAGCCGAGCGCCGGGGCTCTGCGTCGCCGCGTACACGGTGCCGTCCGGCGCGACCGCCGTGTAGTACGTGCTCGACTGGCCCGTGAGCGGAGGCTGGGCGAGCAGGCGGCCGCTGACCGCGTCGATCGCGTTGAGAACGGCGGGCGAGCCGGGACTCGTGGCGTACAGGACGGTGCGACCATCGGGCCACGACCCGGCGGCGGCGGCCCGAATGTCGAAGGATGACGGGACGAGCGGGGTGCCGAGCGAGTCGATGACCCCCTCGGGTGCGTTCGCAAGGGCTGGACGTGCGACCCACGGGGACACGCACATCGCCACGATCAACGTGGTGATGAGCGACGCTGTGATCCGGCGGCGCCCACTCGCGCCCGCTCTCGCCTGGTTCATGAGATCTCCCTCGTCTTGTGGCCGATTGTGGGAGCCGCCCGTCCCGCGGTCAAGCGTCTAATAGGTATTACCTAAATGACGAACTCTGTGATCGAACAGCAATCTCATCAGGTTGATTCGACCCGCGTAAGGCCATTCGTACCTAACGGGAGCGACGATTCGCGGCACGGCTCATCCGGGCTATCGTGTCGCAAATGGAAGTCGTGATCCTTGACTCCGCAGATGCGGTGGGGCTGTACGCGGGCGCACTTGTCGCAGATCTAGTGACGCGCAAACCCAACCCCGTACTCGGTCTGGCCACCGGTTCCTCGCCTCTCGGGATCTACGCGGAGCTCAGGGCGCGTCGCGCACGGGGAGCAGGCTTCGGGCACGTCCGTGCGTTCGCGCTCGACGAGTACGTCGGACTTCCGGCGAGTCATCCGGCGAGCTACGCGTCGGTGATCAGTCAGCAGGTCGTGGTTCCACTCGGCCTCGAACCTGCCAACGTGCGAGTTCCCGACGGACGTGCCGCTGACCTCAGCCGCGCCTGCGCCGACTACGAGGCTGCGATTCGTTCCGCGGGAGGTATCGACTTGCAGATTCTCGGGCTCGGGCGCAACGGGCACATCGGCTTCAACGAGCCCACGTCATCGCTGGCCTCACGGACCAGAGTCAAAGCGCTTGCGTCAGAGACTCGGCAGGCGAATGCACGCTTCTTCTCCCGCCCTGAGGAGGTGCCCACCCACTGCGTGACACAAGGTCTCGGCACCATCATGGAGGCTGCTGAAATCGTCCTGGTCGCCCAAGGGACTGCGAAGGCCGTCGCTGTCTCCGCCGTGGTCGAGGGCGCCGTATCCGCGATGTGGCCCGGCTCCGTGCTCCAGCATCACCCTCGCGTCACGGTTGTGCTCGACACCGAGGCGGCGTCCGGCCTCGTGTTGACGGACTACTACCGCCGGGCCCGTGAGGCCGGGGCAGGCGGACGGGGTGCACCTGGCTCGGCTCGTCACGACACGGCCGCGTCGTCGTGAGGTGCGGCGCGGATAGGTCGTCCTGTATGTATATACATATGAGATCTCCTGTGCCGGGCACGGCGCGTATCGGCGTCGACGTCGGTCAAGGGGGTGTGCGCGCGCTCCGCGACGACGGCGCCATCCGGGGTGACCGCCGAGGATTCTGGGAGGCTCCGCTCGCCGAACTCGTGGTCGGGATCATCCGACAGTTCGACCAGACGCGGGACGTCGTGGTGGCGGTCGGCGCGACAGGTCCCGTCGATTCGCATCAAGTCAGAGGATTGGCGAATGCCCTGTGCTCGGCGGGACTCCGAGGCGAGCTGCGACTCGCACGAGATGGAGTCACAGCGCACCTCGGCTCCTTCGGCGGCGAGCCCGGGGTCGCGATCGCCGCGGGAACCGGCGTGGTCGTGCTCGGCCGTGGTCCACGTGGGCACGCGGTTGTCGACGGCCGCGGTCACGAGCTCGGCGACTACGGTTCCGGATACTGGATCGGCAGGGCCTGCATCCGCAAAGCCCTGCGGTGGGTCGACGCGGGCCGGGAGGACATCCTGCTGCAAGCCGTCCGCGATCGGTGGGGTGAGTTCGACGGGTTTCTGGACCGCTGGCGAGACCAAGCCCCGTCGGTCCGGGACGTCGCCGCGTTCGCTGAGGAGACGGCCTCGCTGGCTGGGCTCGGGTCTCGCATCGCGGCGAAGGTGTGGAGGGCTGCTGGGATAGCGCTGGCGGAATCCGCCACCTACGCACTACGGCGAAGCGGGGCGACGAGGGTGGCGTTGTCAGGCGGAGTCTCGCGGGCCGGTGAGTTGATCGCCGGTCCGCTTCGTGCCGCGTTGCCGGAGGGCGCCCGCCTCATCGACTCTGCGGGCGATCCTCTGCAGGGCGCGTTGCTTCTCGCGACGTCGGCGTCGTCGCACGAGGATGCACTCGTGATGCGAGAAGCCATCTCGTGAGCGCGAATCACGAGGTACCGCTCCTCGATCGCCTGCGGGGGCGTCTCGTCGTCTCCTGTCAGTCGTCTGACGACAGCCCCTTTCACGTCCCAGAACTGATGCTCGAGATGGCGCGGGCCGTCGTACTCGGCGGGGCGGCTGCCGTTCGGGTCGAGAGCCTCGTGCACGTGGCTGCCATGCGTCCACTCGGGGTTCCGGTCATCGGCCTGGTCAAGCGCCGTTGCAGCGGAAGTGACGTCTACATCACGCCCTCCGTCGCCGATGTGTTCGCGCTGGCCCGAGCCGGAGCCGCGATGATCGCAACAGATGGAACACGTCGTACGCGATCGGGCGGCGAGGCGCTCGGAGAGCTCGTTGCGGCGGCGCACGACCTCGGCATCCCGGTGATGGCGGACGTTGATGGGCCCGAATCGGCTGAGTACGCCGTCGAGGTCGGCGCCGACGTCCTCAGTACAACACTCGCGGGCTACACGGGTGGGCCTGCGACGGGCGAACCCGACATCGAACTTGTGGGCGAGCTGGTGAGGTCTTTCGGCCGACCGGTCTTTGCCGAGGGGCGGTACGCGCGGCCAGATCAGGCCCGGCGCGCGATGAGCCAGGGTGCCTGGGCCGTCGTCGTAGGGACTGCCATCTCGGACCCCGTTCGGCTGGCCGCCCTCTTCGGCAGGGCTGTCGAAGAGGGGACCCGGCCCTGAGCACGAAGGTCGACTCGGTCCATTCTGCGCTACTGGAGCGCGTCGGCTCCATGTCGCCGCACGAGATGCTCCCTCGCGAATTCGCCCTCGCCGAGCTTCTCGGAGTCAGCCGCTCCACCCTCCGAGTCGCGCTCAAGCGCTTGCTGCGCGAGGGGCTCATATATGCGGTTCGAGGTACGGGCACGTTTGTCTCGGAGCGAGGTATCGAGAAGGGTTCGAGACTGTCCGGGTTCAGTGAGGACATGCGCTCACGGGGGATGGTCCCGACTAGCAGGGTCATCCGAGCCGAGCGCTTGCCGACGGCCGCCGGAGAGGCGACCCTCGGCATTTGGCCCGGGGACGTCTACCGAATCCAACGCCTCCGCCTGGCCGATTCGGTTCCGATGTGTCTCGAAACTGTGGAGGTACCCGCTCGATCGTTCCCGGGGCTTCTCGAGCTTGATCTCACCGGGAGCCTCTACGGTCTCATGCGGGACGTCTACGGACTCGATGTCGTGGTCGCCGATGAGCGAGTCTATGCGGTGGTGGCTCACCGCGAGGAGGCTGTTGTTCTGGGGATCGAGGTCGGTGGCTCCTTGCTCGAGGTGGCACGCACGGGCTACGACTCGCGCGGCCTCCCGATCGAGCGGGCGTTGTCCCGCTACCGTGGAGATCGCTACCACTTTGCGGTGACGGCTACGCGGAACGCGTGAGGCTGACCCACGTCAGCGGTAGTGCTGCTCGCCGCGGGCGGCCTTCTCGACGACGTCGGCGATGCGTGCGGCGCGGACGGCGGGTGTCTTGATCGAACCGATGCGGAAGTACACCCGGAATCGCTCGACCGCACTCAGGGTGGCGAAGAACGCCGCCGCCTCGGGGTTCGCGTCGAGCGCCGCCCGCAGGTCGTCGGGCGGCTCGGCATCCTTCTGACGGTACGCGGCATCCCACCGGCCGTCGGCCTTCGCGCGCTCCACCTCGGCGAGCCCGGCGGGCCGCATGCGGCCCTCGGCGATGAGGCGTGCGACGTGCTCGCGGTTGATCTGCGACCACGGGCTGTTCTTGCGACGCGGCGTGAACGCCTGCAACGTGTAGTCGTCGTCGAACCGGCCGGCCTGACCGTCGATCCAGCCGTAACAGAGGGCGACATCGAGCGCCTCCTGCCACGTGATGCCCGGGGCCGTCGACGACTTCTTGCGCAGCTTGAGGCGCACGCCGCCGTCGGGCGGATCCTCGGCGAGGAAGCTCTCCCACTGCTCGATCGTGAACTCGTGGATCGGCTTGTCGGCGAAGCTCACCATGCCGCGACTCTATGGTCAGCCGCCGACCCCGCGGGACGGGAGGAGTACGCGGAAGAGCCCCGGATGTCGGGCATCCAGGGCTCTTCGTGGTGTCGCGTCAGGCCTCGACGGCGACCTCGGTCGCCGGGGCGCCCGCCTGAACCTCGATCTTGCGCGGCTTCGCCTTCTCGCTGATCGGGATGACGACGCTCAGCACGCCGTTCTCGTACGACGCCGAGATGGCCGCGGTGTCGACGCCCTGGCCGACGTTGAGCTGGCGCAGGAACGTGCCGGCGCTGCGCTCGCGGGTGATCCACTTCACGCCCTCCTGGCTGCGCGTGGTGCGCTCGGCCCGGATGGTGAGCAGCTGGCCGTCCACGTCGATGTCGACGCTGCCCGGGTCGATGCCCGGCAGGTCGGCGTTCAGCACGTAGTGGTCTCCGTCGCGGTAGAGGTCCATCGGCATGAGCCGCGGGCCCTGACGGGTGTCGAGGA
>CAMLMQ010000004.1 GCA_946481135.1 uncultured Microbacteriaceae bacterium | reverse complement strand
AGAGGTGCCGCATACTCGTCTGCTCCCAGGTCGAGCCCATCATGCCGACGTAGTACGACTTGATGTCAAGACCCCCGTGCCCGAACGGGTTCTCGATGCCGTAACGCACGAAGTACTCGGTGACGAACATCCAGTCGAAGACGGCGTTGAACCCGACGAAGACGGCGCGGTGCGTCTGAGGCGGCACGACATCCCGCACCCACTGCGCGAACTCCGCCATCGCCTCGGCCGGTTCGGTGCCGGTCGTCTTCAACTCCTCGAAGTCGAGGCCGCTCACCGCCATCGCACGCTCGACGACGGCCTCACGGTCGGGCTTCAACTCGACGTAGAAGCCGCGGTCGGGTTCGTCGACGGGACACGCGCCGATCGACACCATCGCGTAGTCGCCGGGGGTCGGTCCGGCGGTCTCGACGTCGACCGAGATGAAGCGCTCCGGGCGGGGACGGCTGGCGGCGTTCATGCCTGGCCGAGGTGCGCGGTGACCTCGATCTCGATCCTCATCTCGGGCTCCGCGAGGCCGGCGACGAGCATCGTCGCCGCGGGACGCACCTCGCCGAAGACCTCCTGCAGCGCCGGCCAGGTCTTCTCGAAGTCGGCGGCGTCGGGCAGCAGATAGTGCACGCGCACGACATCCGCGAAGGATGCCCCCGCCTCCGCGAGCGCGGCGCCGATGTTCTTCAGCGCCTGCCGCGCCTGCTGCTCGACGTCGTCGGAAATGGTCATCGTCGCGTAGTCGTAGCCGGTGGTGCCCGAGACGAACACCCAGTCGCCCGACACGACGGCGCGCGAGTAGCCGATCCGCGACTCGAAGGTGGAACCGGAGGAGATGAGCCTGCGCATGGGTCGAGGCTATCGGCGCGCTCGGGGTTCAGGTGACGCGTCGGTAGACCATCGCGAAGTCGTGCTGGAGCACGCCGTCCCGCTCGATCTCCCAGCCGCCCGACATCGTGTTCCCGTCGTCGCTGGCGTGTGCGACGAATCGCTGAGCGAACGGGATGCCGTCACGCGACAGCATCCACTCGCGGTCGTCGATGCTCATCCGGAAGATGCGGCTGACGCCGCGCTCGTCGGCGTAGAGCATGACGTACCCGTCGCTCGCGCCGTCGCAGCCGATGATGCTCGTCGAGTCGGGCACCTCGGGCAGGTCGACGGTCGACCTCACGACGAGGTGCGCCCCGGAGTCGTGCCACGTGATCGCGGTGCGCCCGTGCGCGGGTCCGATGCGGTCGTCGGGCCAGGTCGACTCGACGTCCCACTCTCCGACGAGACGCTTCAGGCGTGCGAGTGCCGCCTCGGCGGTCGGCTGGTCCATGCCGCCACCCTGCGC
Organism: uncultured Microbacteriaceae bacterium; assembly: GCA_946481135.1. The sequence goes on along the minus strand of CAMLMQ010000004.1, from coordinate 42,874 downwards.
CCGTCCGCCCGCGAATGCAACCCCCTGGATGCCCGCATCCTCGTGACGCACGGTGGAGTCATGGCCGACCACAAGCAGCCGACAGACCACCTCCCGCCCGAGGACGAGCGCGAGCCCGGCGACGACCGCACGACCGCCGAGGCGCCATATCCGATCGACGGCGCCGAGGCCGAGGGCGGCGTCTCTCCCGACACGGCGGCGGAGCCCGACAAGCCCGCACGGCACGGCGTCGACAAGCTGCCGCCCGGGCCGCACTGAGCCCTGCGGGCGCTCAGCGCACGGGTTCGGGGGCGTCGTGCAACGGCAACTCGGGCAGCGGCGGGTCGGGCACGACCGCGACCTCCGCGGGGCTGTCGCGCCGCTCGGCTCGCACGCACGCGATGCCGACCAGGATGAGCGCCCCGCCGAGTGCCTGCACGAGGGTGAGCGCCTCGCCGATGAGCACCCACGCGAAGAGCGCCGCGAAGACGACCTCCAGCATCCCGACGAACGACATGAGCCGTGACCCCAAGAGCTGCGACGCCCGGATGCTGAACGAGTAGGCGACGGCGGTCGTGGCCGCGAGCACGGCGACGGGCACCCACCAGGGCAGCATGCCGCCCCCCACGGCGGGCACCGACCCGAACGTCGCGGTGAACGGCACGAGGCCGGTCACGCCGACGACGAGCAGCGAGAGGGCGCCGCCGAGCAGTCCCCCCGCGGCGAGCGCGACGGCGGGCAGTCCGTCGGCGGGGCGCGCGGCGATCACGTAGTAGATGGCACAGCCGACCGCGGCGAGTGCGGCGAACGCGTAGCCGACCGGATCGCCGCCGCCGACCGGTCCGATGATGAGCACGAGCCCGAGCACCGCGACGGCGGCGCCGACGAGCACGATCGGGCGCGGCATCCGTCGCGTCGTCGCGGCCACCCACGCGACGAGCAGCAGCGGCGCCGCGTATTCGATGAGCAGCCCGGTCGACACCGGGATGCGCTGGATCGCCGCGAAGTACACGACCTGCGTGCCGGCGACCCCGACGAGCGCCATGCCGAGGATGCGCCACCGCCCGCGCCACACGGCATCCCACTTCCCCCGCAGCGCGCGGATCGCGAACGGCACGAGCAGGATGCCGGCGAGCGCCGCCCGGATGGTGACCGCCGCGGCGGGGCTCCAGCCCGCTTCGAGCAGCGGCTTCACGAGTGCACCGGAGGTGCCGAAGGTGAGCGACGCGAGGATGCCGGCGGCGAGTCCGGTGGTCACGGCCGAGCGGGGCATGGGCGGTCCTGTCAGGAACGAGTGGCGGTTACGATCCTGACAGTAGGACTCGAGCCGGTAAGGACTCAAATTGCGTTTCACCCCTGACACCGAGGACACGATGGCGTTCCTCGTCGCGCTCGGGAACACACAGGCCTCGGCCTCCCGCAGCGGGTCGGACGAGCTGGAGACACCCGCCTCGCTGACGGCGCTGCTGACCGAGCACGGCTACACGGGGCGCTTCGATCGCGACGCCGCCGAACTCGCCTCGGTTCGGGAACTGCGCGACGAACTTCACCGCGTCTGGTCGCTGCCGCGCGACGAGCAGGTGGCCGTCGTCAACGGGTGGCTGCGCGACGTCAACGCCCTCCCCGTGCTCGTGCGCCACGACCGGTTCGACTGGCACCTGCACGCCACCGTCGACGACGCGCCCCTCGTCGACCGCATGCGCGCCGAGGGGGCGCTCGCCCTCGCCGAGCTCGTGCGCCTGCGGGCCACCGACCGGATGCGCGTGTGCGAGGCCGCCGACTGCACCGGGCTGCTGCTCGACCAGTCCCGCAACGGCTCGAAACGCTTCTGCTCGGTGCGCTGCGGCAACCGCGTCAATCAGCAGGGTTTCCGGGAGCGCATGGGCTCGGACGCCGACTGACCGGAGGGCTCACATTGTCGTCGCGCCCCTCCATCCGCGACTTCTCGCGCTGATGAAGGCGCGATCCGCGCGAAAAGTCGCGGACGAACGAGTTGACGGCGACGCGGCGGGACGGCGGAGACGCGGAGGAACTCAGAACCCGAGCTGGAGCACCATCACGCCCGGGAAGATGGCGAACGCGACGGTCACCGGCAGCACGCCGAAGACGAGCGGCCTCGTGTTCGATTTGGGGTGCTGCTGGGCGGGCGCTGACTGCTCACGAACAGTGCCACCCGTAGCCGCCGACCGCCAAAACAGTCCATGCCGCGAAGAGCCCGAGGAAGATCAGAGCGGTCCGCAACAATCCGCGCGCGGCGCCATTGAGCCGACGCGCTGCGAGCGCAACCAGTGCTGGAGTAGCTGACGCCGCGGTCGCCGCGCAGATCAATATCGCGGCGCAAAGTGCCCAGACGTTGTCCCACCCGGACGCGCAAGGGTTCGCGGCTCGTGTGTCGCCGCCCGTAACCCACGCGGCGATGATCGCGGCGACGGCGAGCACCGCGAGGACACCCACCACGAGGTTGGTACGGAATGACGAACGACTCGTCGCGATGCCGCCGACCTGATCAGCCATGGGTCGACCGTAGTCCGCGTGGATTAGAGGCCGAGCTGCAGCACCATGACGCCGGGGAAGATCGCAAAGAGCACGGTAACGGGGAGCACTCCCATCACCAGAGGCACGAGCATCGCGATCTCCTTCTTCCCCGCCGCTTCGAGCAAGCCGCGCTTCGCGTCGTCGCGGGAGTCCTGTGCCTGCGCGCGGAGCACATCGACGAGTGGGGTGCCGCGGTCGAGCGCGCCGAGCAACTGCTCGACGGTGCGCGTGAGGGCCGGGAGCCTCAGTTCGTCGGCGAGGCGCTCCAGCGCGAGGGCGAGCGGCACGCCCGCGTTCACCTGCGCGACGACGACGCCGAGCTCGCGGGCGAGGTCGCCGTTGCCCGCACGGGCCACCCGGCGGAGAGCATCCAGCACGCCCTCCCCCGCCGAGAGGCTGAGGGTGAGGAACTCCAGCACGGTCGGCAGTTCGGCGGCGATGCGGTCCCGCCGCACCCGGGCCGCGCGTGTGAGCCACTGGTCGGGGGCCAGCACGCCGATCGCGAGCCCGACGACGACGAGTGCACCGAGCAGCAGCGGCGACACCGCGGCCGACCGCCCGACGGCCACGGCGAGCAACACCCCGACGCCGGCCCCCGCGACGCCCCCGAGCAGCTGCCTCCCTCGCAGCCCCTCGACGGTGACCACCCACCCCGCCTGACGGAGCCGCCGCTCGACCGAGTCGTCGCCGCCGAAGACCGCCTGCAGGACTCCGACGACGCGGCGCCCGACGGGCGCGAGCAGCCCGCCGACGAATGGGAGCGGATCGGCGACCCGCCGGTCGAGGAACTCCCGCGCCTCGGGCGACACGTCGACGACGTACGGGGCGACGCGGGCGGCGAGGCGCTGCGCCCCCACGCGGGGCACGAGGCCGAGCAGCGTCCACAGCCCGACACCGAGCAGGATGCCGACCGGCACCGCGAGCGCGACGAGCGGGGTCATGCGAACCACCGCCGTTCCTCCGGCAGGCGACCGAGGGCGATCATGACGCGGTAGGCGACGATCGTCACCGCGAGCCCGACCGCGAGGAGCGCGAGCCCCGCGAGCGAGTTGTAGGCGGCGGCCGCCTCGGGGCGCGACGCGAGCAGGAGCAGCACGACCCACGGCGCGACGACGCCGAGTCGGGCGGCGCCCCGCACCCACGACTGCCTCGCCTCGACTTCGGACCGCACCGCGGCATCCACCCGCAGGGATGCCGCGAGGGTGCGCAGGATCGCGGGCAGCTCCGAGCCGCCCACCTCGCGCGCGAGTTTGAGCGTCTCGACGATGCGGTCGGCGATCGGGTCGGCGAGGTCGGCCTTCAGCCCGTCGAGGGCGGAGGCGAGGTTGCCCGATCCGAGGGCGCGCCGCTCGAACGCGCGGAAGGCGGGCCGGGTCTCGGCCGGTCCGACCTCGGCGAGCGCTCCGACCGCCTCCGCGAGCGGCACGCCGGCGCGGATGCCCGACACGAGATGGTCGACGAGGTCGGGCCACGCGAGCCGCAGCGTGCGACGCAGCGCGCGGGCGCGGGCGGAGAGCACCGCGACCGGCAAGGCGGCCCCGAGCCCGGCACCGGCGAGCGCGAGCGCGGGCACGGGCGCCACCGCCAGCACGAGGGCGCCGACGACGAGCCCCGCGAGGATACTCACCGCGATCGGCACGCCGACCGCCACCCGCCCGAGCCCCGCCTGCGCGAGCCGCTCGCGCCATCCGTCGAGCACCCCACCGCGGCGCGGCGCCGACGACGTGCGCGGCCACAGGATTGGCGACGCGACGAGCAGCAGCCCCACCCCGAGCAGCAGCCCCGCCGCGATCGTCACCGCGACCCCAGGTACGCGTCGACGTCGACCCCGGCCCGTTCGAACTTGTCGCGCTGCGCCGGCGACTCCCCCGTCGCGACGAGCGTCGACCCGCTGCGCGCGAACAGTCGCGTCGACTCCACCACCCCGTCGGCGGCGCGGCCGGTCGGGGCGACGATCTCGACGACGTGGCGGTGTCCGGAGCGGTCGAGTTCGGCGTGCACGACGAGATCGATCGACGTCGCGACGGTCGGCACGACGAACGCCGCATCGATGTTGCGGCCGGCGAGCAGCGGCAGGGTCGTGAGCTTCCGCAGCGCGTCGGATCCCGAGTTGGCGTGCAGGGAGCACATGCCCGGCAGTCCCGAGTTGAGCGCGATCAGCAGGTCGAGCGACTCGGCTTCCCGCACCTCGCCGACGACGAGTCGGTCGGGCCGCATCCGCAGCGCCTCCTTCACGAGCCGCCGCAGCGTCACCTCACCCGTGCCCTCGAGCGACGGCTGCCGGCACTGCAGCGCGACCCAGTCGGGCGCCGCGACCGCGAGTTCGAACGTCTCCTCGACCGTGACGATGCGCTCCTCGGGCCGCGCCGAGGCGAGCAGCGCGCCGAGCAGGGTCGTCTTGCCGGACTGGGTCGCGCCCGAGACGAGGATGTTGAGACCCGCCCACACGGCCGCGTGCAGGAACTCGGCGGCCTGCGGGCTCAGCGACCCGAGCCGCACGAGTTCGCGCAGGTCGCGCATCCCGGACCGGAACTTGCGGATGTTGACCGCCCAGTGCGCCCGCGTGATGTCGGGGATCGCGACATGCAGGCGCGACCCGTCGGGAAGCGAGGCGTCGACGAACGGCGAACTCACGTCGACGCGCCGACCGGTGCTGCGCAGCATCCGCTCGACCAGGTCGCGCACATCCGCCTCTGTGAGGTCGAGCGACACCCGTTCCGAGACGCCGTTGCGGGCGACGAACACCCGGTCGGGGGCATTGATCCACACCTCCTCCACGGTCGGGTCGTCGAGCAGCGGCTGCAGCGGCCCGAGGCCCGTCACCGCGGCCAGGATCTGCCGGGATGCCGCCGCCTCGTCCGCGAGCAGCGGCGCCGACCCACCGAGGGCGCGCTCCGAGTACCGGCGCAGCTCCTCGCGCACGTAGCGGTCGGCGAGCTCCGAGTCGGCGACGAGGTCGACGCCCTCCCGCCGCACGCGCTCACGCACCCGGTCGGTGATGAGGTCGACGGCTGCGGTCACCCCGCCATTGTGCGAACCCCGCGCCCCAGCCGGCGGGGGTTCTCCACAGAGCTAGCCGGCGAGGCCGGTCAACAGCAGGCTCACCACGCCGATCACGATCTGCAGCGCGAGCACGAGCAGCGGCAGTGCGATCGCGTCGAGCGTCTTCGCCCGGCGATAGAGGATCGCGAGCACGACCACGATGACGACGAGCAGCACCCCGAGCAGCGCGAACGACCAGCCGAGGATCTCGCTGAGATACGCCAGATCCTGGGTGGTGTCGACGTTCGCCGGGTTGACGGTGTCGAGGATCGCCTCGACCACCCGCCCCACGAAGAGCGGGAAGGCGATGACGAGTGAGCTGAGCACGATCGCCGCGGCGTAGAGCCGGGAGGTGCGCTCGGGGCGGGCGGCGGGGCTGTTCGCAGCGGCAGGGGTGTTCGCAGCGGCAGGGGTGTCGGTCGACATGGGAACCTCCTCGGTCGCTGCGAACGCTAGCCGCCGCGCGCGACGGCGGGCACCCCCTTGCGCGGGCGCATCCGCACCCGAACGGCGAGCGCCGCACAGAGGATGACCACCAGACCCCCGAGCAGCAGCGGCAGCGTGAGCTGCTCCCGCAGCAGCAGCGCCGACCACACGAGAGTCAGCACGGGTTGCACGAGCTGCACCTGGCTGACGCGGGCGATGGGTCCGATCGCGAGCCCGCGATACCAGGCGAAGAAGCCGAGGAACATGCTCACCGCCGCGAGGTACGCGAACGCCGCCCACTCGATCGGCTCGGCCGCCGGGGGCTGCGCCGACCACGCGACGACCGTCAGCACCGCCATGACCGGCGCCGCGACGACGAGCGCCCACGAGATCGTCTGCCACGACCCGAGCTCGCGGCTGAGCAGCGCACCCTCCGCGTAGCCGACGGCCGCCGCGATGACGGCGCCGAAGAAGAGCAGGTCGCTCCACACCGGCATCCCGAAGCCGTCGCCCTGCACCGACGCGAACACGAGCGCCGCGACCGCCCCGAGCGCGGCGAAGACCCAGAACGGCAGGGGCGGACGCTCCCGGGCGCGCAGCACCGCGAGCACCGCTGTGGCAGCGGGCAGCAGCGCGATCACGACGGCCCCGTGCGACGAGGATGCCGTGGTGAGCGCGTAGGAGGTGAGCAGCGGGAAGCCCGCCACGACCCCGGCGGCGACCACCGCGAGCCGCAGCCACTGCGTGCCGCGCGGCAGCCGCTGACGCGTCGCTGCGAGCACGATCGCGGCGAGCAGGGCCGCGACGACCGCGCGGCCGCAGCCGATGAACAGCGGCGAGAGGCCGCCCACCGCGACCCGGGTCAACGGGAGGGTGAGCGAGAACGCGACGACACCGACGACGCCCCAGACGAGACCGGAGCGGGAGGGCATCCTCCGACGCTAGGGCCGAGCGGCGACACCCGACACGGCCGATCCGCTACGCGTGGCTCCCGATCACGGTCACGCCGGCACCGGCGATCCGAGCACGGGCACCCGGGCGTCGCGCACGAGCGACTCGAGCGGCATGATCGCGGCCCCCGCCGCGACGCCGTCGCCGCCGAAGGTGGCCGCCACGAGGTCGATCTGGCTGCCGGGCCGGACGAGCGCCTCCGCCCGCACGGCGTCGAGAAGTCGGGAGGAGAGACGCTCCATGAGGCGCAGGCCGACCCACCCGCCGACGACGATCCGCTGCGGGTTCGTGAGGTTCACGAGGCTGCCGAGCGAGGCGCCGAGCGTGCGCACGACGTCGTCGACCACCGTGGCTGCCGCGGCGTCCCCGGTGTCGGCGGCATCCAGCAGCTGCCCGACCGCGTTCCAGCCGCGACCCTCGAAGCGCGCCCCGGTGGCACGCCAGGCGTCGAGGATCGCATCGCCCCCGACGTAGGCCTCGACGCATCCGCGTCCCCCGCATCGGCACAGCGCTCCGCCGCGCTCGATCTTGGTGTGACCCCACTCCGCGGCGGTGCTCGTCGCGCCGTGCTGCAGACGGCCGTCGGCGATGATGCCGAGACCGACGCCGCGCCCGAGCAGGGCGACGAGCGCGTGCTGCACGCCCCGCGCGGCGCCGAACCAGAGCTCCGCCATCGCCTGCGTCTTGGCGCCGTTGTCGGCGTACACCGGCACGTCGGCGTGCACGAGGTCGCCGACCGCGACCGGATCCCAGCCGAGGCTCTGCGCGTAGAGGGTCTGCGCGCCGCCGGCATCCGTCTCGACGATGCCCGGCAGCCCGAGGCCGACGCCGACGAGGGACGCCCAGGGGCCCGGGTTGCGGGCGCGCAGCGCGGCGAGCGCGTCGTCGAGGTCGTGCGCGATCGTCTCGGGACTCTCGTCGTCGCGTCCGCCGCGGAACTCCCGGTCGACGCGCGTCATGGTGAGGTCGAACAGCTCGACGGCGACTCCGCGCTCGCCGACATCCGCGCCGACGAGATAGGCGCCCTCGGGTCGCGGCTCGACGATCGTGATCGGCCGACCGCCGCGCGACGCGATCGATCCGGTCTCGTGCACGAGCCCCTCGGCGACGAGCTCGGCCACGATGTTGGTCGCCGAGGCGGCGGAGAGCCCGCACTCGCGCGCCAGGTCGCCGCGCGTCGTGCGTCCCGTCTGCAGCACGTGGGTCAGCACGAGGCCGCGGTTGCGCTGACGCAGCGAGCTGACGGTCGCCGACTCGGCGCCGCCGGCGCGCCCGGAGCGGACGTCGACCATGGACCCGAAGATATCAACCACCCTCGCCGACGACCTCCAGCCGGGCGAGGGCGGCGGGGGCTTCGGCGACGACGCGCACACCGCGCGCGCTCGGCACGACGCGCAGGGCGTCCGGCTGGTCCGCGACCACCCGGAGCATTCGGGGTTCGAGGCCTTCGCCCTCGAACTCGAGCCAGTCCCCCGCGCCGAGCGCGACCTCGAGCTGCTCCTCCGGCCGATATGCCCGACCGTCGGACTGCTCGAACGGGTTCGCGGGATTGTCGCCGGGGCGCGCGAACCGGATGGCGACGGCGTCGTCGGCCCGGATGCCCGTGAGCCCCACCCCCTCGGCGACCGCGTACGACTCCCCGGCTCCGCGGAAGCCGAACCCCCATGCCGGCACCACCCGCGGACGCACCCCCGTGATCGCGGCGACGACCTCGGGACGCCAGACGCAGTTCTCGATCCGCATGTTCTGCAGCAGCTCGTCGAAGATGCGCGGCGCATCGGGCACGTCGCCGCCCGGGATCGCCGCGATCACGTCGTCCCAGCCCGCCGGTGCGCGCACCGACACGGGCGACGTCACGGTGTCGATCTTCTTCCACGGCCAGAAGTTCCAGCCGATGCCCTCGGCCTCGTAGAGGCGGAACGCCGTGTACAGCCACGGGAGGGTGTTCTCGCCGCCCTCGCCCATGTAGATGGGGAGGCCGAGGCGATCGCGGGCGTCGAGGAACGGGGCGATCGACGCCCGGTCGGGCGACGACCAGTACTTGTGGAACTGCAGCACCGAGTTCTCGTCCCACACCTCGGTGAAGATCGACCAGTTGGTCGCCCAGTGGCTGCCCTCGTACATGATGAGGTGGTCGCGGTCGACCTCCCGGATCACCGCGGTGAGGTCGCGGTACAGCGCGACGAGCTCGTCGGCGAACGTGTGCTGCCACTCGTTCGGCAGGGGTTCGTTGAGCAGGTCGTAGCCGAGCACGGTCGTATCGTGTGCGTACCGTTCGGCGAGCGCGCGCCACAGGATGAGCGTGTTCGCGCGGTGACGCTCGTCGAAGAACAGGTCGGGGCGACCGAGCGAGTCGTCGATGTTGGTGCCCGTCTGCCCGCCGGGGGCGCCGTGCAGATCGAGCAGCACCCACAGCCCGTGCGTGCGGCACCATCCGATGAGCCGGTCGATGAGCGCGAGCCCCTCCTCGATCATCGTGCCGTCGGGGTTCTGGATGACGCGGGCGTTGATCGGCAGGCGCACGTGATCGAAGCCGCTGTGCGCGATCCGCAGGATGTCCGCCTCCGAGATGAACGCATCCCGGAAGCCCGACCAGAACGACGCCGCCGCATCGGCTCCCAACAGGCGCGCGACGAGCGCCTCGATCTCGCGCGGCGACTCGGCTCCCGGACCGAAGCGCCACATGTAGCCCTCGGGCAGCATCCAGTTGCCGAGGCCGACGCCGCGCAGCAGGAGGTCGCGGCCCGCGCCGTCGATGAGGCGGCCGCGGTGCGCGCGCACGAAGCCGTCGAACGACGCCGGACGGCGCGGGAAGGGGATGCTCACGGATGCTGCTCCTGGTTCGGGGGTCACTTGAGTCCGGAGAGGGCGAAGCCCTGCACGACGTAGCGCTGGAAGACGACGAACACGAGCAGCACGGGCACGACCATGATCGACGCGGCCGCCATCTGCAGCGCGGGGTCGACGGCGAGCTGCTGGTTGAGCAGGGAGAGGCCGACCGAGAGGGTGTAGAGCTTCTGATCGCTCGCGACGATGAGCGGCCACAGGAACGAGTTCCAGCCGGTGATGAACGCGAGCACGGCCTGCACGGCGAGGATCGGCTTCGACATCGGCAACACGATCTGGAAGAAGGTGCGCACCTCGCCCGCGCCGTCGACGCGCGCCGCCTCCAACACCTCGTCGGGGATCGTCGACATGAACTGGCGGAACAGGAACACCCCGAACCCGCTCACGAGGGTCGGCAGCGCGACCCCGACGAGCGTGTTCGTCAGCTTCATCCCGTTGAGGATGAGGTAGGTCGGGATCATCGTGACCTGCACGGGGATCATGAGCGTCGCGAGCACGAGGAAGAACAGGGCCCCCTTGCCGCGGAACCGGAACTTCGCGAACGCGTAGCCCGCCATGGCCATGAACAGCAGACCGAACCCGCCGATGAGCACCACGATCACGGTGTTGCCGAGGTAGCGACCGAAGTCGAGCTCGGTGAACAGCCGGACGTAGTTGGCGAGGGTCGGCTGCTGCGGCAGGAGCGTCGGCGGGAAGTCGATCGCCTCCCGCTGCGGCTTGAACGACCCCGCCACCATCCACAGCAGCGGGAAGGCCGTCGCGATCGCGCCGACGAGCAGCACGAGCCCGACGGAGAGCGAGACGGCGAGGCGGCGACGCACCTCAGGCGGGCGCGGGCGGCGCGGGCGGCGCGGTTCAGTCCTCGACATCGCGCCTCCTCAGTCGCAGTTGCACGACCGTGATGACGGCGATGATCGCGAACAGCACGAGCGACCCCGCGCTCGCATAGCCGAACTGGTTGAGTCGGAATCCCTCCTTGTAGAGGAAGACCGACATCGACGTCGTCGCCCCGAGGGGTCCGCCGTCGGTCAGCACGTACGGCTCGTCGAAGAACTGCAGCCACGCGATGGTCGTCGTCACCGTGACGAAGAAGATCGCGAAGCCGAGCAGCGGCAGCACGATCGAGCGGGTCGTGCGCCACTCGCCCGCCCCGTCGAGCGCCGCGGCCTCGCGGTACTCCCGCGGGATGCCCTGGAGCGCCGCGAGGAAGATGATGATGTTGAGCCCGGTGCCCCGCCAGATCGCGACGAGGGCGACCGAGAACTTCGCGAGGGTGGGGTCGGAGAGCCACTGCACCTGCTCGATCCCGACGAGGGAGAGCAGGTAGTTGAAGAGCCCGAACTGCGTGTTGTAGAGGTAGCCCCAGACGAGCGAGATGGCGACGATGCCGGTGACCGCGGGCACGAAGTAGAACGAACGCAGCGCCCGGGCGAAGCGGCTGTCGCTGCGGTTGAGCAGCAGCGCCACCGCGAGCGACACGACGACGATCGCGGGCACGCCCACGACCACGAAGAGGCCGGTGTTGCCGAGCGCCCGCCAGAAGTCGGGATCGGCCGCGAGGGCGACGTAGTTGCCGACGCCGATGAACTCGACGTTGCGCCAGTTGGCGAGCCCCGAGATGTTCATGTCGGTGAGGCTCACGACCGCGGCGACGCCGATCGGCAGCACGCCGAAGGCGAGCAGCAGGAGCATCGCGGGCGTCACGAACAGATACGGCACGAGCGTCGCGCGGCGCATGCTGTTCTCCGTTCGTCGAGTGGATGAGGGGGTGCGGGACGCCGCAGGGCGACGCCCCGCACCGGTCGGATCAGCCCGCCGGGGTGCCGGCGGTCTTCGCGAACAGCTCGGCGAGCGTCGCGTCGCGGTCGGCGCCCGTGAGCACGATCGCGTTGAGCGCCGCGAGCAGGTCGGCACCCGTCTGGCCGTCCCAGTTCGGCACGAGCGGCAGCACCTTCGAGTCGGCGAGCTGCGCCGAGTAGACCTGCACGAGCGGGTCGGACTGCAGCGTCGCATCCTCGAGCGCCGCCGAGGCCGCCGGCAATTCGCCGTTGATCTCGAACCAGCTCAGCTGCGCCTCGGTGCTCGAGAGGTACTCGAGCAGCTCGAGCGAGGCGTCGACCTGCGGCGTGTTGTGCCAGATGCCGAAGTTGGAGCCCGCGAAGACCGAGGTCTTCTCGTCGGCACCGGGGATCATCGTGACGCCCCACTTGCCCTCGAGCTCGGGGGCGGCATCCATGATCGACTTCGCGAGGTACGGCCCGCTCACGAGCATCGGCGCGATGCCCGAGATGAAGCCCTGCGTCTGGTCGAAGTCGCCGTTGGTCGGCACCGAGCCGTCGGCGTAGAGCCCCGTGTAGAGGTCGACGGCCTGCTGGAACTCGGGGGTGTCGAAGTCGATCTCGCCGCCGGCGACGATGTCTCCGCCGAAGTCCCACGTCATGATGACGGGCAGCGGGCTGTCCCACTGCGGAATGTAGTAGCCGTACTGGCCCGACCCCCGCGCGGCGAGCACCTTCGCGTCCTCGCGCAGTTCCTCCCATGAGGCGGGCGGCGCGTCGATGCCGTTCTCCTCGAGGATGTCGGAGCGGTAGAAGAGCACGCGGGTGTCGCTCACCCACGGCACGCTCACTGTCTCACCCCCGACCTGAAGCGCCTCGGCGATCCCGTCGGGGAAGTTGTCGGCGGCGAGACCAGGGTGGTCGGCGAGGTGCTCGTCGAGCGGCAGGAGCGCCCCCGCGGCGGCGAAGGTGCTGAGCTTCGACAGCCCGATCTGCAGGAGGTCGGGCCCCGACCCGGAGGCGACCGCGGTCGTGAGGCGCTCGTCGATCGCGTCCCACGGGATCGCGACGACCTCGACCTCGGTGCCGGTGTCCTCCGTGAAGGGCTCCACGAGCTGCTCGAAGTTCGCGCCGGAGTCGCCCATGATCCAGACCGTCAGCGGACCGTCGGCGTCGCCGCCGCCGTCCGCCGAGCACGCCGCGAGTCCCGCGGCGAGACCCAGCGCCGTGACCACGGCGAGGGTGCGAGTGACCGTTCTCTTCATCGAGATTCCGCTCATCATGTGATTCGGATTGTGGTGCATCGGGGGCGGCGCCCCCTGGTGATCAGGCCGACCGCGAGAACGCGGTCGCCTGTGCTCGGTGCTCGGCGATCGTCCGCCGGTACCAGTGCGCGCTGAGCTTCGGGATGCGCTCCTGGGTGCGGTAGTCGACGTAGACGAGTCCGAATCTCTTGCTGTAGCCCTCGGCCCACTCGAAGTTGTCGAGGAACGACCAGGCGTAGTACCCCGCGAGGTCGACGCCGTCGCGCAGCACCTCGGCCGCCGCGTCGAGGTATCCCCGCAGGTAGGCGACCCGTTCGGGGTCGGCGACCACGCCATCCGGATCGACGTAGTCGTGGTAGCTCGCGCCGCTCTCGGTGACGTAGATCGGCAACGCGGTGAACTCCCGCGCGACCCGGCGCAGCACCGCGGCGAAGGCGTCGGGGGTGACCGACCAACCGAACGAGGTCGTGGCGGGCTCGGCGGGCGTCTCGACCGCGTCGAGCATCCCGGCTCCCGCCGCGTGGCGCACGAGCACGCGCTGGTAGTGGTTGATCCCTGCGAAGTCGACGGGCGCGCCGATGAGGTCGAGGTCGCCGGGCTGGACGAGCGCGGCGAGGCCGGGGAAGGCGGCGTGCACGGCGTCGGAGTAGCCGCCGAGATAGACGGGGTCGAGGAAGAACCGGTTGCTGCCCGCATCCACACGTCGCGCCGCCTCGCGATCCGCGACGGCGTCGGTCTGCGGCACGACATCGGTCACGATGTTGGTGATGCCGATCCGGGCTGTCGGAGCGACGGCACGCAGGCGCGGCAGGGCCAGGCCGTGGGCGAGGTTGAGGTGGTGCGCCGCGGCGACGGCGGCCGCGGGGTCGGTGCGGCCCGGCGCGTGGGCACCGTACCCGTAGCCGAGGAACGAGGAACACCAGGGCTCGTTGAGCGTGACCCACTCGTCGGCGAGGTCGCCGAGGGCCCGCACCGTGCGCTCGGCGTAGTCGGCGAACCGCTCGGCGGTCGCGCGTTCGGGCCACCCGCCGGCATCCTCGAGCGGTTGCGGGAGGTCCCAGTGGTAGAGGGTGACGAGAGGGCGGATACCGCGCTGCCTGAGCCCGGTGAGCACGGCCCGGTAGAACGCGACCGCCTCGGGGTTGAGGTCGCCCTCGCCGCGCGGCTGGAGGCGCGACCACGACACCGAGAGCCGGTAGTCGGTCACGCCGAGGTCGCGGAGCAGATCGAGGTCAGACTCCCACCGGTGATAGTGATCGCACGCGAGGTCACCCGTGTCGCCGTGCAGCGAGCGACCGGGCGTGTGGGCGAAGGTGTCCCAGATGCTCGGCCCGCGCCCGCCGAGGGTCGCGGCTCCTTCGATCTGGTACGCCGCCGTCGCGAGCCCCCACCGGAAGTCCGCGGGGAATGCCCCGAGGTCGCCGAGCGCCGGTTCGTCGGACAAGCGGGCCGCAATCGTCATCGATCGCCTCTCGGGTAGAAGCCGTGGCGGTCGCCCGCCTTATTTCACGACTTACTATAACCCTCGCAATAATCGGCTGCAACTCGGGTTCATCCGCCCTCCAGGAAGCGGTCGACCTCGGCGATCACCCCCGGGTCGCGCAGGATCCGCGTATGTCCGAGGCCCGACGTGGCGACGAGCCGAACCGGGCCGAGGTGGGCATCCCGGATGGCCTCCGCCTGCTCGAACGCGACGCGGGGGTCGTCGACATCGTGCACGAGCAGCACGGGGGTGACGGTGTCGGCCGGATCGAGTTCGGCGGTGAACCTCCGCCAGAGATCCGGCACGTCGGCGAAGAAGCGGCGCTCGATGTGCCCGCGCAGACGCCGTGTCGCACGCGCGCCGAGACCGGACTCGCGACGGAACTGCGCGACGATCTCGTCGGCGTCGTGGAGACCGGCGATGCCGACGATGCGGTCGACACCCGCGCCTTCCCGTGCGGCGAGGAAGGTCGCGAGCACGCCGAACGAGTGCGCGACGACGGCGGGACGGGCGGGCGAGCGATCGGCGAGGCGTCGGATGATGCGCGCGTAGTCCAGCACGGACGTCCGGTCGCCCGGGGTGTCGCCGTTGCCGGGGGCGTCGAATGCGACGAGGGTGCGCTCCGGACGCTCCAGAGCCGCGACGAGGCTCGCGAAGCGGGAGGCGCGGCTGCGCCATCCGTGCACGAGCAGAACCGTCTGCGGTCCGTCACCCCA
Organism: uncultured Microbacteriaceae bacterium; assembly: GCA_946481135.1. Next base: position 27,852 of record CAMLMQ010000004.1, on the reverse strand, counting down.
TCGATAGGTGACGACCGGTGTGCCGTCGAGGTCGACGGTTCCCCGCCGTGCCCGGGCGTGCACGTCGGCATCCCGGGGATGCACCGGCTCGGGATGCCCGAGGCTGCGCCAGAGTCGGAACCCGAGCTCGGCGGCCACGGGTGGCGCGACCGCGCTCAGCGCCGCGAGGGCAGGGGGAATGAGTCGAGCAGCACGGGACACGGGGACCTCCAGATTGTGTACGATCGTTCGTATTAAATACGAACGATCGTCTTCTCTCGAGTCCCGAGGCACAATGGCGGGGATGACTGCGACCGACGGTCGACGCGCGCGCGGCGACCTCTCCCGCTCCACCGTGCTCGCGGTGGCCGCCGACCTCGCGAGCGTCGACGGGCTCGACGGCCTCACGCTCGGGGGTCTCGCCGCGACCACCTCCCTGAGCAAGGCGGGCATCGCCGGACTGTTCGGCAGCAAGCAAGACCTCCAGCTCGCCGTCGTCGCCTCGGCGGCGGAGACCTTCCGCGACCACGTCGTCGCTCCCGCACTCAGCGCGCCCCCCGGGCTCCCCCGGCTGAGCGCCCTCGTCGACGGCTTCCTGCGGTACAGCGAGACGCGGGTGTTCACCGGCGGGTGCTTCTTCGCCGCCGTCACCGCCGAATACCGCGCGAAGCCCGGCCCGGTGCGCGACGCGATCGCGGCCCACCTCCGCACCTGGGCGGAGTTCGTCGCGGGCGCCGTGACGCGGGCGGTCGAGGCCGGCGACCTCGCCGAGGCGACGGATGCCGCTCAGGTCGCCTACGAGCTCACGGCACTTCTCGACGCCGCCAACAACGCCTCACTCCTCCACGGGAGCGTCGAGCCGTACGTGCGCACGCGCCGTGCGATCGCCGAGCTTCTCGCCGCGCGGGCACCCGTGTCGGACGACGCCTGAGGCACGGGGGGTCGAGGCCCTCAGCCCGACCCACGAGACGCTCGTGATCGACACCCGGCGTGCGGGTGGCGACCTGCCGACGTCCAGGTACGTCCGCTAGCGTCGGAGTATCTGGAGCATCCGCTCATCTCTGTCGGCTGGGAAGTCGTCCCGAATCCCGAAGGCCGACGTGACCCTCGCATCCTCCCCGAGCTTCCGCTCGACCACGCCCCGCTCCACGACGCCCAGCGGATTCGGTCCGCTCCTCGCGCGCGTGAAGGAGGCCGGGCTCCTCCGCCGTAGCCAGGTCTTCTACCTGAGCCTCATCGCGACCCTCGCGCTCGCCCTCGGCGGGGCGATCACCGGGTTCGTGCTGCTCGGCGACTCGTGGTTCCAGCTGCTCATCGCCGGTGCGCTCGGCGTCATCTTCACCCAGTTCGCGTTCGTCGGGCATGAAGCCTCCCACCGTCAGGTGCTGTCGTCGAACGCCGCCAACGACCGGCTCGGACGCGCCCTCGCGTCGGGCGTCGTCGGCCTGTCGTACTCGTGGTGGATGAACAAGCACACCCGCCACCACGGCAACCCGAACGTGCTGACGCGCGACCCCGACCTGGATGTCGACGTCGTCTCGTTCGTCGACACCGACGCCGCCGCGGCGCGCGGACTGCGCGCCTTCATCACCCGGCACCAGGGCGTGTTCTTCTTCCCGCTGCTCGCCTTCGAGGGCGTCAACCTCCACGTGAAGTCGTTCGCGCACGCGTTCGGACCCGGCAAGGTCGACAACCGCGCCGCCGAGATCGGCCTCCTGCTGCTGCGGATGGGCGTCGTCATCCTGCCCGTCTTCCTCGTGCTGCCCCTCGGCATGGCGTTCGCCTTCGTCGGCGTGCAACTCGTCGTCTTCGGCGCCTACATGGGGTTGTCGTTCGCCCCGAACCACATCGGCATGACGATGTTCGGCGCCGACGCGAAGCCCGACTTCCTGCGCAAGCAGGTGCTCTCGTCGCGCAACATCAGCGGCGGGCTGCCGATGACGTTCCTCATGGGGGGACTGAACCACCAGGTCGAGCACCACCTCTTCCCGAGCATGGCCCGCCCGCAGCTCGCGAAGGCGCGCCGCCTCGTGCGCGAGGCGTGCCAGCGCGAAGGCATCGGCTACACCGAGACGGGCATCGTCGAGGCGTACCGGGTCGTGCTGCGCTACATGCGCACCGTGGGCCGCAGCGCCCCGCGCGTCTTCGAGTGCCCGCTCGTGCTGCAGTACGGTCGAATCTGACCCCGCTGCACCACGCGGGGCCGCTCCACCGATCCGAAGGCCCCACCATGCCCCACCTCGACGACCGTCTCGTTCCCGTCTTCGAGGAGGTGATCCAGCGCAACCCCGGCGAGGATGAGTTCCACCAGGCGGTGCGCGAGGTCTTCGAGAGCCTCGCCCCCGTCGTCGCGAAGCATCCCGAGTACGCCGACGCCGAGATCATCCGACGCCTGTGCGAGCCGGAGCGTCAGATCATCTTCCGCGTGCCGTGGACCGACGACAGCGGCCGGGTGCAGCTCAACCGCGGGTTCCGGGTCGAGTTCAACTCGGCGCTCGGGCCGTTCAAGGGCGGCCTGCGCTTCCACCCGAGCGTGTACCTCGGCATCGTGAAGTTCCTCGGCTTCGAGCAGATCTTCAAGAACTCGCTCACCGGCATGCCGATCGGCGGCGGCAAGGGCGGCTCCGACTTCGACCCGAAGGGCCGGTCGGATGCCGAGGTGATGCGGTTCTGCCAGTCGTTCATGACCGAGCTCTACCGACACATCGGCGAGCACACCGACGTGCCCGCGGGCGACATCGGCGTCGGACGCCGCGAGATCGGCTACCTGTTCGGCCAGTACAAGCGCATCACCAACCGCTATGAGTCGGGCGTGCTCACCGGCAAAGGCCTCACCTGGGGCGGATCGCAGGTGCGCACCGAGGCCACGGGCTACGGCACGGTGTTCTTCGTCGACGAGATGCTGCGCGCCCAGGGTCGTTCGCTCGAGGGAACCCGCGTCGTCGTGTCGGGCTCGGGCAACGTCGCGATCTACGCGATCGAGAAGGTGCATGCGCTCGGCGGCACTGTCGTCGCGTGCTCCGACTCCGGCGGATACGTCGTCGACGAGGCGGGGATCGACCTCGAGCTGCTCAAGGAGATCAAGGACGTGCGGCGCGGTCGGCTCACCGAGTACGCCGACGCCCGGGGCGTGCCCCATGTCGCGGGCGGCTCGATCTGGGACGTGCCCTGCGACATCGCGCTGCCCTGCGCGACGCAGAACGAGCTGGATGCCGACGGGGCCGCGGCCCTCGCCGCCGGCGGCTGCCGGATCGTGGCCGAAGGTGCGAACATGCCGACGACGCCCGACGCGGTGCGCGTGCTCACGGCGGCCGGCATCCGCTTCGCCCCCGGCAAGGCCGTGAACGCGGGAGGCGTCGCGACGAGCGCGCTCGAGATGCAGCAGAACGCGTCACGCGACTCGTGGGCGTTCGATCACACCGAGGAGCGGCTCTCGGAGATCATGCGCTCGATCCACGACCGCTGCCTCGAGACGGCGGATGCCTACGGCTCGCCCGGCGACTACGTCGCGGGGGCGAACATCACCGGCTTCACGCGCGTCGCCGACGCGATGCTCGCCCTCGGCGTCGTCTGAGCTGCTCCCGCTCGGAGCCGCCTAGCGGTGTCGGGCGCGCGCGCGGGCGCCCGACTTCGCGGCGACCGGCTTGGCCGCCACCGGGCGCGCCCGGGCGCCGTGGTGCCCGTGCAGCGCCGACGCGCTCGCGGCATCCCGTTCGAGCGAGGCGCCCTCGACGTCGACATTGGGCAGGATGCGGTCGAGCCACGTCGGCAGCCACCACGCGGAGCGCCCGAGCAGGTGCATGAGCGCGGGCATGAGCAGCAGCCGCACGACGAACGCGTCGAAGAGCACGCCCACCGCCATGCCGAACCCGAGGGGGCGGATCATCGCGAGGTGGCTGAAGATGAAGCCGCCGAACACCGAGATCATGATGATCGCCGCGGCGGTCACGACGGCGCGCGCGCCCCGCACACCGGCGACGACCGCGGTGCGGGCCGGCATCCCGTGCACGAACGCCTCGCGCATGCCCGACGCGATGAAGAGCTGGTAGTCCATCGCGAGACCGAAGAGCACCCCGACGAGGATGACGGGCGCGAAGTTGAGCACGGGCCCGGGGTCGTGCACACCGAACACGTCGCCGAGCCAGCCCCACTGGTAGATCGCGGTGACGGCGCCGAGGGCGGCGAAGAACGACAGCAGGAACCCGCCGGTCGCGATGATCGGCACGAGCAGCGACCGGAAGACGACGATCATGATGAGGATCGAGAGTCCGATCACGACCGCGAGGTACACCGGCAGCGCGTCGGCGAGGGCGGCGGAGATGTCGATGTTGCCGCTCGCCTGACCGGCGACGCCGAGCACGGCCTCCCCGTTGTCGGCGGTGTCGATCGGGGAGAGCGCGCGGAGGTCGCCGACGAGCTGCTCGGTGCTCACCGACGACGGCCCCTCCTCGGGGATGACCTGGAACGCGAGCAGCTCGCCGTCGGCGGCGACACCCACGGGCGCGACGGCGGCGACGTCGTCCTGCGCCATGATCACGTCTTCGATCTCGACCTGCAGGCGCAGCACGGCGAGGTCGTCGTCGGCGTCGACCGGGGTGGCGGGCTCGGCCGTGACGACGAGCGTGCCGTTGCGTCCGGCGCCGAACTCCTCGGCGACGATCATGTACGACCGGTACTGGGTCGAGTCCTCGGGCTCGCTCGACCCGTCGGGCAGGCCGAGGCGCAGCGAGAGCGCCGGGATCGCCGCGACGAGCAGGATGCCGATCGCGAGCACGGCCGAGACGATCGCCCGCCACGTGGGCATCGCCTTCACGGGCGACGCGGCGTGCGCCCCGGAGCCGAGCCTCGCGCGCGCCCGGCGACCCAGGACGCGCTTGCCGAGCAGGCCGAGCAGCGCCGGCGTGAGGGTGATCGCGACGAGCACCGCGATGAGCACGCACACCGCCCCGACCGTACCCATGACGCCGAGGAACGGGATGCCGGTGACGTTGAGCGCGAGCAGCGCGATGAAGACGGTCGATCCGGCGAAGACGACCGCGTTGCCGGCTGTGCCGTTGGCGAGCCCGATCGAGTCGCGGATCGCCTCCCGCTCCAGCGAGCCGCCCGCCTTCAGCTGCCGCCGGTGGCGGTGCACGATGAAGAGGGCGTAGTCGATACCGACCGCGAGGCCGAGCATGACGCCGAGCACGGGGGTGACGGACGCCATCTCGACGACGCCCGAGAACGCGAGCGACCCGGCGACGCCGACTCCGACGCCGATGATCGACGAGACGAGCGGCAGCACAGCCGGCAGCAGGGCGCCGAAGACCACGACGAGCACGACCGCGGCGATGAGCACGCCGACGATCTCGCCGACGCCGAGGATGCCCTCGAGGGAGCTCGTGAGCTCGGCCGAGTACTCCAGGGTGACACCGGGGATGTCGGCATCCTGAAGCGTCTCGGTGACGACGAGCCGGTCGGTGGGGTCGAGGTCGAACAGCGTCGCGTCGAACACGACCGCGCCGAGCGCAGTGGCCCCGTCGTCGGAGACGGTGACGAGCGCGCTCGCGTTGTCGGCGAGGGTCTGGCCGAGGGTGAGTCGTTCCTGCTGCTCGGTGAGTTCGGCCCGGCTCGCATCGAGCTCGGACTGCTGAGCCTCGAACTGCGCGGCGAGCGCGTCGGCGAGGCCCGCTGCTTCCGCCTGCGCACGGCCGGCGTCGAGTTGCGCCTGCGCCGCGTCGAGCTGGGCGGCGCCCGCATCCAGTTGGTCCTGACCGTCGGCGAGCTGCTGGGCCTGGTCGGCGAGCTGCTGTTCGGTCGCGAACGGGTCGACGACCTCGGCGACACGGTCGAGGCGTTCGACGTCGGCGAGGGCGTCGGCGATCGCCTCGCGCTGCGCGTCGGTGAAGGCAGACCCGTCGTCGGTCTGGAACACCACGGTGCCGACGGCTCCTCCCACGCCGTCGAGCTCGTCGTTCAGGCGGTCGGTCACCTGCTGCGTCGGGGTGTTCGGGATGCTGAAGCCGCTCGCGAGGCTGCCGCCGAAGGCGAGGAAGGCGCCGCCGGCGAGGCCGAGCAGCACGAGCCATCCGACGATGACCGTCCAGGGCTTGCGAGCGGAGAAGCGACCGAGTCGGGCGAGCAGTCGAGCCACGAGCGGGCCTTTCGACGAGGGTGGAGGAGCAGATGCGGCGCACGTCGTCGGGCTGCGACCGACACTATCCGACACATGTCGGAAATCGGACGATTGTCGGAGAACTCGCAGGGAAGCCCGGCCGAAACCCGCCTGACGCGCGCAGGGCTGACAGACTCGGGGGGTGGACCCCCGGATCGCGCGGACGCGACGCAGCCTGCAGGAGGCCCTCTTCGAACTCGCCCGCGAACGCGACCTCGACGAGATCTCCGTCGCCGACATCGCCGAGCGTGCGGGCGTCAACCGCAGCAGCTTCTACCAGCACTACTCCGACAAGGACACCCTCCTCGCCGACGCGATCGACGCGGTCGTCGAAGAGGCCGGCACGTCGATCCCGGTCATGAGCGAGATCACCGAGCAGCCGCCCGCCATCCTCATCGAATACCTGCGCCACGTCGAACAGAACGCCGCCGTCTACGCCCGCATCTTCGGCGAGCACGGTTCCCCGGTCGTGCTCGCGCGCCTCCGCGACCGGGTGCAGCGCATCGTCATCGACGCCGTCGCCACCTCCCACCAGGACGCGTTCTCCGATGTGCCCCCCGACGTGCTGGCCGCAGGTCTGTCCGGCTCGGTACTCGGCGTCTTGGAGGCGTGGCTCACCCGCGACCCGCGACCGCCTGTCGAGACGGCCGTGCACTGGTTGTGGTCGGTGCTGCTCGGACCGCAGGCGTTCGACCGGCCCGCCCGCTAACGCTCCCATTCGTTGCACGCGCGGGCGTCCTCACGGCGGCGCAAGCAACTGACAGCAGCGGAAGCGTCGCCTAACGCGCGCGCGAGGTCCACTCCAGCAACTCGTCGAGCGGCCACGTCGTGACGATCCGCTCAGCCGGCACGCCCATCCGCTCCGCCCTCTCCGCGCCGTAGTCGAGCAGCGACAGTTGCCCGGGGGCGTGCGCGTCGGAGTCGATCGAGAACAGGCACCCGGCGTCCAGCGCGACCTGGATGAGCTCGTCCGGCGGGTCCTGCCGCTCGGGCCGGGAGTTGATCTCGACGGCGACGCGCTCCTCGGCACACGCGCCGAACACCGCCCGGGCGTCGAACGTCGACCCGGGCCGCGTCCCCCGGGATCCTTCGACGAGCCGGCCCGTGACGTGACCGAGCACGTCGGTGTGCGGGTTGCGGATGGCCCCCAGCATCCGCTTCGTCATCTCGCGCGGGTCGGACTTCAGTTTCGAGTGCACCGACGCGACCACGACATCCAGTCGGCCGAGCAGGTCGTCGGTCTGGTCGAGCGCGCCGTCCTCGTGGATGTCGACCTCGATGCCGGTGAGCAGCCGGAATCCGTCGTCGCGGAACCCGGCGACGACTCCGAGCTGCTCCTCGAGGCGCTCTGCGGAGAGTCCGCGGGCGATCGTCAGCCGCGGCGAGTGGTCGGTGAGGGCGAGGTACTCGTGCCCGAGTGTGAGCGCCCCGGCGACCATCGCGTCGATCGGGGTCGTGCCGTCACTCCACTCCGAGTGGGAGTGCAGGTCGCCGCGCAGCAGCCCGCGCAACTCGCTGGGCTTCGGGCCGTTGCGTTCCCGCAGGTCGAGCAGCCGCTCCGGCACCTCCCCCGCGAGCGCCTGCCGGATGACCGCGAACGACGAGTCGCCGACGCCGGGCACGGCCTTGAGCCGCACGGGGTCGTTCAGGACGGCGGGGTCGAGATCGGTGATCGCCGCCGCCGCGGTGCGGAACGCCTTCGACTTGTAGCGGCTCGACCGCTCCCGCTCCAGCAGGTACGCGATCTCGGTGAGCGCATCGACGGGGTCCACTCCCCCAGTCTGCCCGTCCCGTGCCCCGCCCGGACGGGGTCAGTCGAACAGCGGAGCGAGGGCGGCGATGAAGGGCCACGCACCCTCGGAGGTGTTGCCGATCACGGTCGCGGTCGTGCCGGTGGCCGGGTCGTGGGTCGACCGGAACGACACCCCCGCGTCGTAGCCCTCGAGGTAGAGCGCCGGACCGGTCGCGTGCAGGTAGAGCCCGAGGCCGATGCGCGCATCTTCGTCCTCGTCGGCGACGCGCGGACGAACGAACTCGGCGACCATCGACGGCGAGAGGATGCGACCGCCGAGCAGCGCCCCCCAGAACGCGTGCAGATCGTCGGCGGTCGAGTAGATCCCGCCGTCGCCGTTGCCGCGCACGGGGAGGTGCAGCACGTTGGTGCGGTTGCCCTCGGCGTCGAGGTAGCCGAACGCGGCATCCCCCGGAAGGTCGTCGGAGCGGAGGAACCCCGTGTGCTGGAGCCCTGCGCGGGCGACGACCTCGCGTTCGACGAACTCGGGGAACGGATCCCCGGCGAGCCGCTCGACGACGATCGCGAGCACGACGAAGGCTCCGTTGTTGTAGGCGACGCGCTCCCCCGGCGGCGACACCTGGGCGAACCCGTCGAGCACGGGCAGGAACGCCTCCGCGGTGGTGAGGGTATGCACCGGCACGCTGAGGATGTAGTCGGAGATCTCGAGGTCACCGCTCTCGTCGAGGTAGTCGCCGATGCCCGACGTGTGGGTCAGCAGATGCTCGATCGTGACGGCGTCGTCGATGAGCGGCAGGTCGTCGCCGAGGATCGGGCGCACCCTGTCGTCGAGCGCGAGCCGCCCGTCCTCGACGAGACGCAGCACCGCGAGGGCGGTGAACCCCTTGCCGCCGCTCGCGAGGGCGAACCGGGTCGTCGGCGTGTTCGGGATGCCGTGGGCGCGGTGGGCGAAACCGGCAGCGCGCTCGAGCACGCGGCGGTCGCCGACATCCACCGTCACCACCCCGCTGAACTCCCCGTCGGCGATCGCGGCTTCTACGGCTTCGGCGTCGAGCTCCATGGGTCGACCCTACGCACCACCGACCGACTCGCGGGCGGGCTTCTAGACTGGCGGCGCGCGGGAGTGGTGAAACCGGTAGACACGCAGGATTTAGGTTCCTGTGCCGAGAGGCGTGTGGGTTCGAGTCCCACCTTCCGCACGACGCCCCGGCTCAGCGCACGCGCCGCGGCAGGATGGCGACGAGCCCGGGCACCACGGAGACCCCCCACAGCACCCACGACAGGGTCGGGTCGTCGGAACGCAGCATCACGCCGCCGACGAAGAGCGCCGCGAACACGATCGCCGCGCCGATGCGGCTCATCGCCCGCTCGAGGCCCCGCAGCCGTCGCTCGACCTCGGGCGCCCGCACCGCGAGCTCCCCGCGTTCGGCGCGGGCGGCGAGGTCGTCGAGCCGACGCGGCAGCCCGACGAGGATGCGCGCGAACGCCCCGGCCTGCCGTGCGGCTCCGCGCAGGGTGCTGGCCCCGGCCCCGCCCATGAGGGTGCGCGCGAACGGGTCGACGGCATCCCACATGTTGAAGTCGCGGTTGAGGGCGCTCGTGACGCCCGAGATGAGCGAGACGGTGCGGATGAGCAGCAGGAAGCTCTCAGGCAGCTGGAACGGCAGCGCCCGGATGGTCTCGCCGAAGCGCACCGCGAAGCGTTCGAACTCACGCGGGTCGACCCGCTGGAGGTCGGCGATGCCGACGCCTCCGAAACGGTCGAAGAGTTCCGACATCGCGCGCTCGAGCTCGACGGTGTCGGCGGCGGGCAGCAGCACTCCGAGGCGCTGGATGGCCGCGACGAGGCCGCGGCTGTCGCGCGCGACGACGGCGAACAGGAAGTCGACGAGCCCGTCGCGGGTGTCGTCGGGGATGGTGCCCATCATCCCGAAGTCGATGACGGTGAGCCGCCAGTCGTCGGCCCCCGCACCCGGCGTGACGAAGAGGTTGCCGGGATGCGGGTCGGCGTGGAAGAACCCGGTCACGAAGAGCTGCTGGAAGGTGACGCGCGCGAGCTCCGACGCGACGGCGTGCGGGTCAATCCCGGCGGCCCGGATGCCGTCGACGTCGGTGATCTTGAGCGCCGTCACATCCTGAAGGGTGAGCACGCGCGTCGTCGTGCGCTCCCACACGATCGCGGGGATCGCGACCCGGGCGTCGTCGGCGAAGTCGGCGGCGAAGCGCTCGGCGTTCGCGGCCTCGTGCAGGTAGTCGATCTCCTCCAGGCTCGTCGTGGCGAACTCCTCGACGAGGGCGGGGGCGTCCGCCCGCGACGACACGAACCGCACCCGCGACACCCAGCGACCCACCCGGCGGAGCGCGGCGAGGTCGGTGTCCACGATCGTGCGGATGCCGGGACGCTGCACCTTGAGCACGACGTCGGCGGTGCCGAGCTCCTCCGCGAGCGACGGCGAGAGGCGGGCCCGGTGGGCCTGACCGAGCGACGCAGCCGCGATCGGCACCGGGTCGACCGAGGCGTAGGCATGCTCCAGCGGCATCCCAAGCTCCGCCTCGGCGAGGGCGCGGATGCGGTCGAACGGCTCGGCGGGCACCTCGTCCTGCAGACCCTCCAACTCGCTCGTGATCTCGGGCGGCAGCACGTCGAGGCGCGACGACATGAACTGGCCGACCTTGATCATGAGTCCGCCGAGGTCGACGGCGAGCGCGTGGAAGCGGCGCGCGAGGCGGCGCAGCCGCGCGACGCGGCCGCGAGCGGCGAGGCGGCCGAGCCCGAGGCGCGGCAGAGCGAGCTCGAACCACCAGGTCTGCGCGAGCGCGAGCGACGCGAACCGCAGGATGCGGCGGTAGCGGGCCCGGGAGGCGCGGTCGGGCGGGGGCGCGGGGATCGTCCCGCGCGCGTCCGACACCGGCTCAGCCCTCGGCGAGGATCGCGTAGAGCTTGCGGCGCGCCTCGTCGAGCACCTCGACGGCGCGCTCCGTCTGCTCGGCCGACGCGCTGTGCGCGATCTGTGCCGCCGCCGACGCGAGACCGGCCCCGGCCTTCGACAGCGAGCCGACCCGCTCGGCGTCGCGCGCGATCCGGCTCTCCCACGGCGGCGTGCCGCCGGCACCCTGCGACGCCTCGGCACGCCCCGCGTCGGTGAGGGAGTACACCTTGCGCTCGGCGACCTGCTCGGCCGTAACGAGCCCTTCGTCGGCGAGCAACTGCAGCGTCGGGTAGACCGAGCCCGGGCTCGGCTTCCAGGTGCCCCCCGAACTCGACTCGATCGCCTGGATGATCTGGTAGCCGTGCATGGGTCCCGTCGTGAGCGCGGCGAGGATGGCGGCGCGCACGTCGCCGCGCGCCATGCGTCCCGACGGTCGGGGCGCGAATGCGTCACGCAGGGAGTCGACGGCCTCCCACAGGTCGAAGCCGGCGGAGCTGCGCATCCGGGAATCCTCTCGTCGTGCCGCCGTGGCGGCGGGAGCGATATCTCACGATACATCGCTCATCTCGGCGCCGCGGGTGCGCCGCCGCCTAGGCTCGCTGCGTGGAGCACGAGCACGACGTCACCCCCGCCGAGGCGTGGGAGTTCCGCTACGCCGAGAGCCCGCAGCGCTGGTCGGGCCGCCCGAACCCGACGCTCGTGGACGTCGTGGCCGGCCTGACCCCGGGCCGTGCCGTCGACCTCGGGTGCGGCGAGGGCGCCGACGCGATCTGGCTCGCCCGCCAGGGGTGGGAGGTGCTCGGCGTCGACATCTCGCCCACCGCCGTCACCCGGGCCCGCGGCGCGGCGACGGAGGCGGGGGTCGACGACCGCGCGACCTTCGAGGCGCACGACCTCGCGACCTGGGAGCCGCCGCACGAGGTCGACCTCGTGACGGCATCCTTCTTCCACTCGCGCGAGGAGCTGCCGCGGGCCGACATCCTGCGCCGCGCCGCCGCCCGCGTCGCCCCGGGCGGCCACGTCGCGATCGTGTCGCACGCCGCGCCGCCGCCGTGGGCCGAGCATGCGCACCATGACGAGTTGCTGCTCGACGCCGCCGGAGAGATCGCGGCGCTCGGCCTCGACGACGCGTGGGAGGTGGTCGTCGCCGAGCACCGTGAGCGCGCCGCCGTCGCGCCCGACGGCACGGACGCCCACCTGGAGGATGTCGCCGTCCTGCTGCGCCGCCGGGAATGATCGGCACCGGGGGCTGACCCCCGGGTGACCCTCAGCGCCGACCGCTACGCTGAGGCGAACGTATCCGCCGATCGCGTCTGCGACCGACGACTGGAGTCCCGTGCTCAGTTCCCTCCCCGCCGCCCTCACCGCGCCGACCGGGCTCATCCCCTGGCTCGACCCCGCGGAGATCATCAACGCGGCCGGGCCCTGGGCGCTGCTCGTCGTGTGCCTCATCGTCTTCGCCGAGACGGCGCTGCTCGTCGGCTTCATCCTGCCCGGCGACACCCTGCTGATCATCACCGGGGTGCTGACCTTCACCGGCACGATGGTCGATCCGCCCGTCGGCATCCTCATCCCGATCTGGTGGGTGTGCCTCGCGATCGCGGCGGCGGCCTTCATCGGCGGCGAGGTCGGCTATCTCATCGGGCACAAGGTGGGTCCGCGCATCTTCGAGCGCCGCGAGAGCGGGCTCTTCTCGCGGGAGAACGTCGAACGCACGAACAAGTTCTTCGACCGCTTCGGCCCGCTCGCCGTCATCGTCGCCCGCTTCGTGCCGGTCGTGCGCACGTTCACGCCGATCGCCGCGGGCGTCGGGCACATGAACTACCGCAAGTACTCCCTCTACAACGGCATCGGCGCGCTCATCTGGGGTGCGGGGCTCACGTTCATCGGATTCCTGCTCGGCTTCATCCCGCCGCTCAAGGACTTCATCGTCGAGTACATCGACATCATCCTGCTCATCGCGGTGGCGTGCGCGATCGTGCCGACGGTGTTCCACTACGTGCAGTCGTCGCTCAAGGCCCGCAAGCGTCGCCGCCTCGGGCTCGACCAGCCGATGACCGACTCCGAGGCGATCGCCGACATCTTCGAAGAGGGTCAGACGGGCAAGCCGAAGGGCTGACCCCACCCACGCTAGGCCCCCGTGAACACGAGCGCGAGCAGCGTGACGTTGAGCACGATGAGCACCGTCGCGGCTCCGATCGCGAGCGCCGTCGTCCACCACCGGTTGACGGAGGCGCCGAGCAGCTCGCGCCGCGTCGTGAGGCGCACGAGGGGCACGAGGGCGAACGGGATGCCGAACGACAGCACGACCTGACTCATCACGAGCGCGAATGTCGGGTCGACGCCGAGCACGAGGATGATGAGCGCCGGAATGAGGGTCACGATGCGTCGCACGACGAGCGGGATCGACACCTTCAGCAGCCCGCTCATGATCTCCGCGCCGGCGTAGGCGCCGACCGACGTCGACGCGAGACCCGAGGCGAGCAGACCGACCGCGAAGAGCGTCGCGACGACGGGACCGAGTGCGGCGCCGATCGCGGCGTGCGCACCCTCGAGGGTGTCGGTGCCGGCGACGCCCTGCAGGGTCGCGGCGGCGAGCAGCAGGATCACCAGGTTCACCGTCCCGGCGACGACGAGGGCGATGGTCACGTCGACGCGGGTCGCCCGCAGCACGAGGTCCCGCACCCGGCCCTCCGGCACCTTGCCGAAGCGGTCGCGGGTGAGGGCGGAGTGCGCGTAGATCGCGTGCGGCATGACGGTCGCGCCGAGGATGGATGCCGCGAGCAGCACCGAACCGGAGTCCTCGAAGCGCGGAACGAGGCCCGCGATCGCGTCGCCGCCGTCGAGCGGCGCGAACACGATGCCGGCGCAGAAACCCACCGCGATGATGACGACCATCCCGGTGATGACGCGCTCGAACGGCTGCGAGCCGCGGCGGCTGTGCAGCAGCAGGAGCAGCATCGACACGACGCCCGTGATCACCCCGCCGACGATGAGCGGCAGACCGAACAGCAGGTGGAGGGCGATCGCGCCGCCGAGCACCTCAGCGATGTCGGTCGCCATCGCGACGAGTTCGGCCTGCACCCAGTAGGCGTACCGGGCGGGACGGTTCCGCATCCGCTGCCCGAGCAGTCCGGGCAGGCTCTCGCCGGTCGAGAACCCGAGCTTGGCGGAGAGGTACTGGATCAGCCAGGCCATCGCGTTGCCGAGCACGACGACCCACACGAGCAGGTAGCCGTACTCGGCCCCGGCGGTCATGTTGCTCGCGACGTTGCCCGGATCGAGGTAGGCGACACCCGCGACCATCGCCGGCCCGAGCAGCGGCAGCAGCGAGCGGGTGCGAGTGGGGCGGGGCGTCTTCGTCGTACGCGTCATGCGGAATCTTTCGGTCGACCGAACATTTCGGTGGCCCGAAAAATTTAGCACCTCAGCGCAGCGACTGCACCCACACCTCCGACGCGAGATCGTCGGCGAGCGCGCCGCCCGCGACCTCCGACCCGACGCCGATCCCGGCCGCCGCGAGCCCGCGGAGCGCCTCCGGATCGCGGTCGCTGATGCGCACCACCCGCCCCCGCTCCCCCGCCTCGAGCCGGGACGCCGGCATCCCCGACATGGTCGGCACCGAGCCGTCCGCGCGTGGGATCGGGTCACCGTGCGGGTCGACCGTCGGATGCCCGAGCAGCTCGTCGACCCGCGCGAGCATCCGATCGCTCAGCACGTGCTCCAGCACCTCGGCCTCGTCGTGCACCTCGTCCCACGCGTAGCCGAACTCGCGCACGAGCCACGTCTCGATGAGCCGATGACGACGCACCATGCGCAGCGCCTCGGCGCGGCCCACGTCGGTGAGCACGATCGTGCCGTAGAGCGCGTGCTCGAGGTAACCCTGCAGCGTGAGCTTCTTCACCATCTCGGTCACCGACGACGGAGCGAGGCCGAGCCGCGCGGCGAGCTGCGACGACGTGATCGGGTCGGGCTGCCACTCGGTGTGGCTGTAGATGACCTTGAGGTAGTTCTCGGCGACCGTCGTCAGCGGCGCCGCAGGCGGCTCAGCGATGGGCGGGCTCCTCGCGTTCGGCGTGCCCCGCGGGCTCGAGCTGGAAGGTCGAGTGCTCGACGTCGAAGTGCCCGTGCAAGCACTCCCCGAGCCGTTCGAGCATCTCGCCCGTGCGGCCGCCTGCGAACACCTCGGACTCGCACTCGACGTGGGCCGTGAAGACTGGGGCGCCGGACGTGATCGCCCAGACATGCACGTCGTGCACCGCCACGACCCCCGGCGTCTCCAGCAGGTGCTCGCGGATGAGCGCGACGTCGGTCTCGCGCGGCGCCGACTCGGTCAGCACGCGCACGACGTCACGCAGCAGCAGCACCGCCCGCGGCACGATGAGTGCCGCGATCACGAGCGAGGCGATCGCGTCGATCGGCGCGAACCCCGTGACGATCAGCACGACGCCCGCGATCACCGCCGCGATCGAGCCGAGCAGGTCGCCGAGCACCTCGAGCGTCGCGCCGCGCATGTTCATCGACGCGCGATCGCCGCCGCGCAGCACGAGGTACGCGGCGACGTTCGCCACGAGACCCACGGCCGCGACGACCAGCATCGGGATGCCCGCCGGCTCGTGCGCGTCGGCCGACGTGAGGCGACGCACGGCCTCGATCGCGACCACGACGCCGACGACGGTGAGCAGCAGACCGTTGAACAGCGCCCCGAGCACCTCCAGTCGCCGGAAGCCGAACGTGTGCCGGTCGGTCGCGGGACGCAGCGCCCACGCGCTCGCGATGAGGGCGACGAGCAGACCGATCGCGTCGCTCGCCATGTGCCCCGCATCCGCGAGGAGGGCGAGCGATCCCGACAGCCACGCGCCGAGCACTTCGACGACGAGCACCGTCGCGACGATCGAGAAGGCGATCGCGAGGCGGGTGCGCGTCGACGCACCGTGCGCGTGATCGTGACCCATGGCATCCATTCTCGCCGTCCGGCCGCTGCGGCGGTGGTGTCGGGAACGGTTACCGGTCTCAGCCGTGGCGGCGGCGCAGCTCCGCGACGAGCAGCCCGAACGCGCGGGCGCGGTGGCTGTCGGCATCCTTCTCGGCGGGGGTGAGCTCGGCCGAGCTGCGGGTCTCGCCCTCGGGACGGAACACGGGGTCGTAGCCGAACCCGCCCGCGCCCGCCGGCGCCTCGAGCACGACGCCCGGCCACTCGCCGCGCACGACGAACTCGCCCTCGGCATCCACCAGGGCGGCGGCGCAGACGAAGCGGGCGCGGCGGTCGGCGACGCCCTCGAGGTTCCGCAGAAGCAGCCGCAGGTTGTCGCCGTCGTCGCGGCTGCCGGCGTAGCGGGCCGAGTGGATGCCGGGGGCGCCGCCGAGGGCGTCCACGGCGATGCCGGAGTCGTCGGCGAGCGCCGGCATCCCGGTGTGCGCGAACGCCTCCCGCGCCTTGATGAGGGCGTTGCCCTCGAACGTGTCGGCATCCTCGACCGCGTCGGGGCCGTCGTAGGCGACGAGCTCATGCTCCCCCAGACGCTCCCCGAGGATGCGGCGCAGCTCGCCGACCTTGTGCGCGTTGTGGGTCGCGAGCACGAACGTCGTCACGCGAGCGTCGCCGCCTGGATCGCCGCGAGTCGGGCCGTGCCCTGGCCGGCGAGCTCGAGCAGGGCATCCAGCTCGCGCTTGTCGAACGGAGCGCCCTCGGCGGTGCCCTGCACCTCGACGAACAGGCCGCGCCCCGTCATGACGACGTTCATGTCGGTCTCGGCGCGCACATCCTCGACGTAGGCGAGGTCGAGCATCGGGATGCCGTCGATGATGCCGACGCTCACCGCGGAGACCGAGTCGATGAGGGCGACCGCGTTCTTGCCGATGAAGCCCTTCGACCGACCCCACTCGACGGCGTCGGCGAGCGCGACGTACGCGCCCGTGATCGCCGCCGTGCGGGTGCCGCCGTCGGCCTGCAGCACGTCGCAGTCGATGACGATCGTGTTCTCGCCGAGCGCCTTCGTGTCGATGACCGCCCGCAGCGACCGGCCGATGAGCCGCGAGATCTCGTGCGTGCGCCCCCCGATGCGGCCCTTCACGCTCTCGCGGTCGGTGCGGTCGTTCGTCGCGCGCGGCAGCATCGCGTACTCCGCGGTGACCCAGCCCTTGCCCTTGCCGGTGAGCCAGCGCGGCACGCCGTTCGTGAACGACGCGGTGCACAGCACCTTCGTGGTGCCGAACGAGATGAGGGCACTGCCCTCGGCCTGCGCGCTCCACCCGCGTTCGATCGTGATCTCGCGCAGCGCGTCGGGGGTGCGACCGTCAGCGCGGGTCATCGGTTCGGTCATCGGGACTCCTTCTGGTGGTGAGGTGTCGAAATCTGTCGCTTCACCAGGGTGATGGCGACAGATTTCGACGCCTCAGGCCGGGGTGATCGGGATGGTTCCCGTCTCGAAGGTCTCGACGTGTGAGACCTCCGGGCCGAGGAAGCGATGGGCGAGGGACTGGAAGGCGACCTGGTCGTCGCCGGTCGCCTCGAACGCGTGGCGCGGCGGCTCGGGGGAGGTGCGCTCGAGTCCCGCCGAGACGAGGCGGCCGTAGACATCCGCCGCCGTCTCCTCGGCACTCGACACGAGACGCACCGACGGGCCCATCACGTACTGGATGGCGGCCGACATGAGCGGGTAGTGCGTGCAGCCGAGCACGAGGGTGTCGACGTCGGCGGCCTGCAGGGGGGCGAGGTACTCCTCGGCGACGGCGAACAGCTCGGGGCCGCTCGTGACCCCGGCTTCGACGAACTCGACGAAACGCGGGCACGCGCGCGTGAAGAGCTCCACGCCCGGCGCGGCGGCGAACGCGTCGTCGTACGCCCGGGACTGGATCGTCCCCTCCGTGCCGATCACCCCGATCCGGCCGTTGCGGGTGCTGCGGGCCGCGGCACGCACCGCCGGCTGGATGACCTCGACGACGGGGATGCCGAACGCCACCTCGTAGCGCTCGCGGGCATCCCGCAACATCGCCGCGCTCGCGGTGTTGCACGCGATCACGAGCGCCTTGACCCCTTGGGCGACGAGATCGTCGAGCACCTCGAGGGCGTAGGCGCGCACCTCGGCGATCGGCTTCGGGCCGTACGGCGAGTGCTTCGTGTCGCCGACATAGAGGATCGCCTCGCGCGGCAACTGATCGATGATCGCCCGTGCGACGGTGAGCCCGCCCACCCCGCTGTCGAACACGCCGATCGGGGCGTCGGTGCGGGAGGTCACGGCTACCAAGGGTATCCCCCGCGGATAGGCTCGCAGGATGACGAGCGCGCTGCTCACCGACCGCTACGAACTCACCATGATCGACGCGGCGTTGCGCAACGGCACCGCGCATCGGCGCTGCGTGTTCGAGCTCTTCTCGCGACGACTGCCCGCCGGTCGCCGGTTCGGCGTGGTCGCCGGCACCGGGCGGCTGCTCGAGGCCCTCGCCGACTTCCGGTTCGGGGATGCCGAACTCGCCTGGCTGCGTGCGAACTCGGTCGTCTCCGCCGAGACGCTCGACTGGCTCGCCTCGTACCGGTTCTCGGGCTCGATCTCGGGATACCGGGAGGGCGAGGTGTACTTCCCCGGATCCCCCGTGCTCGTCGTCGAGGCCTCCTTCGCCGAAGGGGTCATCCTCGAGACGCTCGCGCTCAGCATCCTCAACTACGACTCGGCCGTCGCATCGGCCGCCGCCCGCATGGTCGCCGCCGCCGACGGCCGCCCGCTCGCCGAGATGGGGTCGCGGCGCACGGGCGAGCGCTCGGCCGTCGCCGCGGCACGTGCCGCCTACATCGCGGGGTTCTCGGCGACGTCGAACCTCGAAGCGGGCCGCACGTGGGGGGTGCCGACGATGGGAACCGCCGCGCACGCCTTCACCCTGCTGCACGACAGCGAAGAGGATGCCTTCCGCGCCCAGGTCGAGGCGATGGGTGTGGGCACGACGCTGCTCGTCGACACCTACGACATCGAGACCGGCATCGAGACGGCGGTGCGGGTCGCCGGCACGTCGCTCGGGGCCATCCGCATCGACTCGGGCGACCTGCCCGTCGTCGTCGCCGCCGCCCGCCGCCAACTCGACGCGCTCGGCGCCACCGGCACCCGCATCACCGTCACCAACGACCTCGACGAGTACACGATCGCCGCGCTGCGCGCCGCCCCCGTCGACTCCTACGGCGTCGGCACCTCGCTCGTCACCGGGTCGGGGTCGCCCGCATCCGGCATGGTCTACAAGCTCGTCGCGCACCGCTCCGACGCCGGCGACTGGGTCGCCGTGGGCAAGAAGTCGGATGCGAAGGCGACCGTCGCCGGACGCAAAGCGCCCGTGCGCAGCCTCGACCACGGCGTCGCCGTCGAGGAGACGATCTACGTCGAAGAACCCGAGTCGCTCGCCAAGCCCGGCCGCGGGCTCCTCGTGCCCCTCGTCACCGACGGCGACGTCGACTCGGCCCACCTCAGCGCCGCCGGGGTCGTCGCCGCCCGCGAGCACCACGCGGCCGCGATCGCCGAGTTGCCCTTCACGGCGTTCGGTCTCTCCCGGGGCGAACCCGTCATCCCCACCGTCTACATCTGAGTGCTGCAGGGCGCCGCTCGCGGGCCGGTCGCTCGCAGGTCGCGGGCAGGTCGACTCACGTTCATCCGCGCCTTTTCGCGCGGATCACGGCCTGGGCAGGACGAATTTCGACGGATGAACGGGCCGAAGCGGAAGGCCGCGCTCGGAGAGACGGCTCCGCAACCTCGCAACAAGCTGGTGCGGATGCGCGAACAGGTCGTCCTTCGTCGCCTCGAGGATGTCCCAGCCGTGTTCGGCGATCAGCTCGCGGCGGCGCACATCCCGAGCGAACTGCGCGGGCGAGCGGTGCTGGTCGCCCAGATACTCGAAGCCGAACCGCACCGACTCCCAGGCTTCGTCGAGTGTGATCAGCGGGCTGACCCGGAAGTTCGCAACGGGCGCCGGGATGCCCGCCGAAACGAAAAGCACGCGACTCAACGACTCCGGTCGCGAGAGCGGCCCGCGCTGGGCGAGCCGAGCCGCCTGCCTGAGCAGCGGTGCGCCGGGTACCCGGGCCGCGCGCAGCACGTCGTTCAGGGCATCGATTGTGGCAAGCGCGGGCGCGGAGGAGCCGAAGGCAGGCGTAAGGAGGAAGTCGGCGGCCGCGACGAGATCCCCGAGCGAGAGGACGCGAGCCAGCGACATCCACGTGTGCACGGGCGAGAGCACGCGCAGCCCCTCGAGCGACACCACGATGACGCGCGCGGCGTCGACCTGTGTGCCGAGCACTCCCCGTCCCGTCGCCCGCGCGGTGCCGTGGGGCGTGGCCACTTCGACGATGTGACCCTCGACGGACGCCGGCAGCGGGATGCCCCAGAGTCGCGCCGCCGTGACGCCGGTGAACGCGGCATCCGATCGCATCTTCGTCGCGTAAGCGCGACACAGGGCCACGACGTCGCGCGGCGCTTCGACCGAGCGCACGCCGTGGAACGGCATGGACAGACGCGCCCCGCGCAGCGCTCCGGGGCTCACGCCCTGGGCGAGCGCGTCGCGCACTCGGAAGGATCCCGACAGTTCGACCATGCGTCGAGCGTGTCCCGGCGGGCACGACCGTCGCGCAGCCCGGCGCTCATCCGTGATTGTTCGCGCGGATCGCGCCCTGGGGAGGACGGAATGTCACGGATGCCGTGGTGATGAACCCACGGACGGCACCACCGTCGGAGTGGCTGAGACCCTGGGGGCTCAGCGCTTCATGCGCTCGTAGATGCGCTTGCAGTCGGGGCAGACGGGGAACTTCTCGGGGTCACGACCCGGGATCCACTTCTTGCCGCACAGGGCGCGCACGGGTTTGCCGGTCAGCGCCGACTCGAGGATCTTGTCCTTCGGCACGTAGTGCGAGAAGCGCTCGTGGTCGCCGTCTTCGAGCTGGGCGTCCTCGAGCAGCTTCTCGAGTTCGCGATCGAGGGTGTCGGTTCCGCCTCCGACGGTGTCGGGTCCGCGATCCAGGTCGGCCATGCGTCCAGGGTACGACCCGACCGCGCCCCGCGCAGGTCTCAGTTGCGCAGCGCGAACTCGAGCAGCTCGGGCAGACGCCGGTCGAACACCGCTCCGCCCGCACGGATGCCGACGACGAGCATGATCCCCCCGCCCACGAGTCCGGCGGCGAGTGCGACCCACGTCCACGGCCCGGCGACGCCGAGCACCTCCAGCACGAGCGCGGCGATCGCGGGTGATGCGACGAGCAGGGTGAGCAGGATCGACCCGGCCTGGATGCCCGCGCCCGAGGCTCCCGTCACCTGCGGCTGCTGGAAGGGGGCGTCGCCGGGCCGCGTCGCCGGGTAGGGCGAGCGCGCCGAGAGGAGACTCGACACCCCGACACCGCCGAGCAGCAGCCCGCCGCAGACGCCGAGCACCGCGGGGATGAGCATGAGGTCGCCGGCGAGCCACGCCGTGAGGGGGGTGCCGAGGAGCACCACGGGCACGCCGATCGCGAGCACCGGCAGCATCCGTCCGATGCGGTCGTGCACGCCGCGGGTCTGCGCGGCGAGGTGGGTCCAGATGGCGGTCGAGTCGTAGGCGACGTCGTTGTGCAGCGTGCCCCACGCGAGCAGCAGGGCGATCACGGGCAGCGGTACGAGCACCGCGACGGAGAACGGGATGCCGGCGATCATCATCGCGAGCAGCATCACGACCGGGATGGCGGGGAGGATGAGCAGCGCCGCCCGGTAGCGCGGGTCGCGCCCCCAGTAGGTGAAGCTGCGCGCGGCGATCGCGCCCGTCGGCGTCGAGCGCAGGCGCCGGAACCAGCCCGGCACCCGCGCGGCACGCTCCCGTGGCACCCGACGCGTGGGGCGCAGCATGTAACGCAGCGACGCGATCCAGAGCGCCGCAAGCACGAGGATGGCGAGCGCGCCGAGCAGGAGGTCCTGCTGCACGAGGTCGGCGCGCCCGGCGAGATCGTGGCCGGGTGCACGCCAGAACGCGCCGACGGGCAGCGCGGCGAGGGTCTCGGTGATGACGGGGGCACGCAGCGGCGCGAGCACGAGCACCGCGCCGAGGGTCATCGGCCACCACGCCCCGGGCAGCAGGGCCGCGAGCGTGGGCGCGAGTTGCGCGCCGATCAGCGCGAGGCCGCCGATCACCAGCAGGAGCGCGACGACCCGCAGCACGCCGCTCGCGACGGGACGGAACTTGAGCACGGCACCGATCACCGCTCCGACGCGGGCAGCGAGCATCCCTTCGAGCACGATGAGCGGCACGGCGAGGGCCGCGAGCTCGCGCTCGGGGCCCTCCCAGAGCAGCAGCGGTGACAGCGCCACCGGGAGCAGCACCAGCGCCGGTCCGACGAGGGTGAGCACGAGGATGGCGACGCCGATCGTGAACGGACTCAGCCCGAAGAGGCGCAGCGCGCGCGGCGGGATGATGTGCGTGCGCGACACGACGACCGGCACGAAGAACGCGGCGAGCGAGACGAGGGCGCCGACGAGGGCGACCACCCGGTCGCGGGTGACCGCGTCGAGGTCGGCGGCGAGGGTCGCCCCGCCCCAGAGCAGCGCGACGCCGACGCCCGCGAGCACGACACCGACACCCGCCCAGGCCGCGCCGCGCGGGGTGCGGAACGCGTTGGCGAGCAGCCGGACCTTCAGTCGGAGTAGCTCTGCAACCACTCCATGCCCTCCACCGCGGTGGCGCCGCCCGCGAGTTCGACGAAGCGCGTCTCGAGGCTCTCCCCGTCGATCACCTCGTCGAGCGGACCGGCCGCCAGCATCCGCCCCTCGGCGATGATCGCGACCGAGTCGCACGTGCGCTCGATGAGCGACATGCTGTGGCTCGACAGCAGCACCGTGCCGCCGGCCTGGGCGTACTTCTTGAGGATGCCGATGACGGCGTTCGCCGACACCGGGTCGACCGACTCGAACGGCTCGTCGAGCACGAGCAGCCGCGGCGAGTGGATCATGGCCGCCGCGATGGCGATCTTCTTGATCATGCCGGCGGAGTAGTCGGAGACGAAGCGGTCGAGAGAGTGGCGGAGCCCGAATGCGGCGCTGAGGTCGTCGACGCGGTGGGCGATGGTGTCGCGTCCGAGACCCCGGAGGGCGCCCGCGTGGTGGAGGAACTCGGCACCGGTGAGCCGGTCGAAGAGGCGCAGCTGGTCGGGCAGCACGCCGAGGGACTTCTTCGCGACGGCCGGGTTGCGCCACACGTCGACGCCGTGCACGGTCACCGCGCCGGCGTCGGGGCGCAGCAGCCCGGTGATCATCGCGAGTGTCGTCGTCTTGCCGGCGCCGTTGGGCCCGACGAACCCGTAGAAGGTGCCTGCGGGCACGTCGAGGTCGACGTCGTCGACGGCGACGACATCCCCGAAGCGCTTGGTGAGGCCGCGCACCGAGAGCGCGGAACCCGCCGTCGTGGGAGCGGTCAGCGCGGTGCGGGGGCCGCGCGCGGTCGCGACCGCCTGGGTGGTGGGCTTCTTCTTCGGCGACGGCCGGGACGCCGTCGGCGCGGCCTTCGGGGTCGCCTTCGACGTCGTCTTCGAGGGGGCGGTCGGCGCCTCGGTCGCGACGACGGCCTCGACGGCCACTTCGGCGACCGGTTCCGCGACGGGAGCCGAGGCGACCGCGACAGGGGCGCGACGGGTGGTCGCCGATCGGGCGGTCGTCGAGCGTCCGCTCGGCTTCTTGCGGCCCGCGGAGGGGGTGTCGCGGTCCGGTTCCACGGCTCAACCGTACCAAGTGAGAATTTCCCCGACGTTTGATCACGATCCGAGAACGGTCGTGTCAAGGTCCTGGGTTTCGCGCAGAAGGCGCCGATAAACTCGGGCGAGCACAACGGGGTGTCTTGCACAAGGTCTCTTGGTGAACAGCAGGTGAAAGATCACCGCCGAAGGGGCCATTTCACAGAGGCGACACCCTAAGGAGATCAGCGCCATGACCACGCAGATCGTCATCCTCGCTGCCGGGATGGGCAGCCGGCTCGGCCGCTCGCTGCCGAAGCCGCTCACCGAGCTCAGCGACGGCCGCAGCATCATGCAGCAGCAGATGGACAACATCCACCAGGCCTTCGGTCGTGACGTGCACGTCACGACGGTCGTCGGCTACAAGCTCGAGCACATCGTCGAGGCGTTCCCCGACAACACCTACGTGTACAACGAGCGCTACGACCAGACCAACACGTCGAAGTCGCTCCTGCGCGCCCTGCAGGCGTCGAAGGATGGCGGCGTGCTCTGGATGAA
This sequence comes from uncultured Microbacteriaceae bacterium, assembly GCA_946481135.1. Next base: position 3,817 of record CAMLMQ010000004.1, on the reverse strand, counting down.
CGGCGACGTCGTGTTCGACCCCGAGGCGCTCGTGCGTGCCGGCGACCTCGTCGCCCGCAACCAGAGCTTCGTGTGCGTCAACACCGCCAAGGTGTCGGACGAGGAGGTCAAGTACACGACCGACGCGTCGGGTCACATCCAGGAGCTCTCGAAGACGGTCGTCGGCGGCCTCGGCGAGGCGGTCGGCATCAACTTCGTCTCGCGCGACGACAAGGCGGCGCTCATCCGTCGCCTGCAGCAGGTCGGCGACCAGGACTACTTCGAGCGCGGCATCGAGGTCGCGATCGAGGTCGACGGCCTGAAGTTCGCGCCCGTCGACATCTCCGACCTGTACGCGGTCGAGATCGACTTCGCCGAAGACCTCGAGCGCGCCAACCTCTTCGTCTGAGGAGTCGCGCCAGTACGCTGACAGCGTGACTGTCGACGATCCCGCGCGCCCTGTGGCGCGCCGTCGGTGGTCGCCCGCCACCCGCTACCGCCGGTCGCTGTGGCTGCTGACGACACGCGACCTCAAGGTGCGCTACTCGACGAGCGCGCTCGGGTACCTGTGGTCGATCCTCGACCCGCTCGTGATGGCGGCCATCTACTGGTTCGTCTTCACGGTCGTCTTCGGCCGCGGGGTCGGGCACGAGCCGTACATCGTGTTCCTGCTCGCGGGACTGCTGCCGTGGATGTGGTTCACCGGCGCGGTCTCCGACTCGACCCGGGCCTTCACACGTGAGGCCAAGCTCATCCGCTCGACGACGATCCCCCGCACGATCTGGGTGGGGCGGCTCGTGCTGAGCAAGGGGATCGAGTTCCTGCTCGCCATCCCGGTACTCGCCCTGTTCGCGATCATCTTCGGTGCGCAGCTGCACCTCGAGGCGCTGTGGTGGCTGCTCGCGATCCCGCTGCAGGCGGGACTCACGCTCGGGATCGGGCTGCTCGTCGCTCCGCTCGTGGTGTTCTTCCGCGACCTCGAACGCGCCGTGAAGCTCGTGCTGCGCTTCCTCTTCTACGCCTCGCCGATCATCTACGGCCTCGGCGACCTGCCGGACGAACTGCAGTTCTGGGGGGCGTTCAACCCGCTCGCCGGCATCTTCTCGCTCTACCGCGCGGCGTTCTTCCCGCAGGAGCTCGACTGGTTCGCCGTCGGCATCTCGGCCGCGATGACCGTCGCGTTCCTCGTCGTCGGCTACCTCGTCTACCGCGCGAGCATCCGCCGCGTGTTGAAGGAGATCTGATGGCCGAGGGCGGGATCGAGGTCGCGGGCGTCGGCATCCGCTTCCGCCGCAACCGCGGCGCGCGGCGCAGCTTCAAGGACCTCTTCTCGGGCAAGACCCGCCGTCGCAAGCCCGACGACTTCTGGGCGCTGCGCGACGTGTCGTTCTCGGTCGCGCCCGGCGAGGCGATCGGGGTCGTGGGCCGCAACGGTCAGGGCAAGTCGACGCTGCTCAAGCTGGTCGCTCAGGTGATGCTGCCCGACGAGGGCTCGGTGACCGTCGAGGGAGGCGTCGCCCCGCTCATCGAGATCACGGGCGGCTTCGTCAACGACCTATCCGTGCGCGACAACGTCAACCTCACGGCGGGCCTCCACGGCATGACGAGCGCCGAGATCGCCGAGCGCTTCGACGAGATCATCGCGTTCGCCGAACTCGAGAAGTTCGTCGACACCCCCTACAAGCACCTCTCGAGCGGGATGAAGGTTCGCCTCGCGTTCGCCGTCATCTCCCGGCTCGAGGAGCCGATCATCCTCGTCGACGAGGTGCTCGCCGTCGGCGACGCGGCGTTCAAGGCGAAGTGCTACGAGCGCATCGGCGAGCTGCTCGCGGGCGGACGCACGCTCTTCTTCGTGTCGCACAGCGAGAAGGATCTGCTGCGGTTCTGCGAACGCGGCCTCTACCTCGACAAGGGGCGCCTCGTGCTCGACGCCCCCATCCGCGAGGTCGTCGCGCGCTACAACGCCGACTACGGCGTCAAGTAGGCATTCTCGCGGGCGGCGCGGGATACGGTTTCGGCATGCCCGATGAGCTCGACATCCTGCCCACCGCGCGGCAGCGGTCGCGGTTCGAGCGCGGCTTCGACGCCGCCCTCTCGGTGCAGCGGCCCGTCGTGCTCGCGCACCTGCGCAGCATCCGTTCGCGCCGTCCGGATGCGACCCCGACGCAGCTGATCGCGATCCTCGAGCGCCGCTACCTCACCGCCGTCACGACGGGCGGGGCTCTCGTCGGGGCGTCGGCCGTCATCCCGGCGGTCGGGGTCGGCACGTCGCTCGTGCTCTCGGGCGTCGAGACCGCCGGATTCCTCGAAGCGACCGCCCTGTTCGCGCAGTCGGTGACCGAGGTACACGGCATCGCCGTCGACGACCCCGAGCGTGCGAGCACGCTCGTGATGACGATGATGCTCGGCCCGGGAGGGCAGGAGCTGCTGCGTCAGTTCGCCGGTCAGGCCGCGGGCGGTTCCGGGCGGAACGCCTTCTGGGGCGAGCTCATCACGAAGAACCTGCCGTCGGCCGCGCTCAGCCCGATCGCGGATCGCATCCAGAAGATGTTCGTCCGCCGCTTCGCCGCCTCGCAGGGGTCGTCGGTCGTCGGTCGGATGATCCCGTTCGGCATCGGCGCCGTCGTCGGTGGCGGGGGCAACCACCTCATGGGGCGGCGGGTGATCACCTCGGCGCGGTCGGCGTTCGGGCCGGCGCCCGCGGTGTTCCCGCCGAACCTCGAGCCGCGCCCCCGAGCCCCGAAGACGCCCAAAGCGCCGAAGGTGCCGAAACCGCGGGCCGTCACGACACCGAAGGCCGCCAAGCCGAAGGCGCTCCCCCGTGGACGCAGCGCCTATCCGATGCTGCCCCCGGCCCGCCGCGACGAGGCCGACTAGTCGGGCTGCGGCACCGACTCCTCTTCGGAGTCGTCGTCGCGGTCGCCCGTCGGGTCATGCTCGACGCGCGGCTCGCCCGGGTGCAGGGCCGCCTGCTCCTCCCAGAGGGCGATGAGCCGGTCGACGGCGGCATGGAATCGCGCCGTCGACGCACCCGGCGTGGTGTCGCCGAAGTGGTGGTGCGCCCAGTGCGCGAGGTTCGCCCGCGACTCCTCGTCGGTGATCACCCGGTCGAGGAACCCGAGAGGATCGGCGAGGTCGGCGGTCGACATCCACTCGGCGTGAGCGAGGAAGCCCGACTCGTCGAGCTGCGCCGTCGGGGATGCCGGCCGCGTCACGACGAGCGGCTTGCCGGTGGCGAGGCGATCGTAGACCATCGCGGAGACGTCGGTGACCTGCACGTCGGCGATCGCGATCTGCCAGCCGAGCACGCCGCCGTCGTCGAAGAGGTGCCCGGCCGACGGGTCGGCGGCGTTCGCCGCCGCGATCATCCGCTGGATCTCGGCGTTCGCCTCGCGGTATTCGCGGGAGTTGACGCCGCTGCGCGGGTGGGGCCGGTAGATGAGCCGGTGCGTCGACGACGCGAGCACCGCGCGAGCGAGCGCGACCCCGTGCGAGGCGATCGACCCGTACGCCATCGTCGGCCGGTCGCCCTCCCAGGTCGGGGCGTAGAAGACGACGGTGCGACCGTTGCCCTCGAACGGCACGACGTCGCTCAGGTGGTCGGTCTGCGGTCGGCCGATCGGGATCGCCCGGCCGGCGACGTCGTAGTTCCACAGCTTCTTCGACAGCCGGTCGAGTGCCGCCTGCCCGGCGACGAACGCGTAGTCGTACGCCTTGTACTGATTCGAGGTCATGTAGACCTTGTCGGACTCGCCGTGGTTGATGAACACGTGCCACATGCGGCCGTACCGGAACATCTGGAAGTTCTTGATGTTCTGGTTGACGTAGAGCATCGTCG
>CAMLMQ010000003.1 GCA_946481135.1 uncultured Microbacteriaceae bacterium | reverse complement strand
GGGTCTGCTGCAGCAGCGCCTTCGGGCTCAGCTGATACGGCTTGCCCGCGCGGCGGAGGGCTGCGAGCACATCGAACTCCCACGGCTCCAACCCGGATGCCGTGAACGCCGACCGCCGCGACCGGTCGAGATGCCGGGCCAGCCGGTCGACCCTCGACAGCACCTGGAGCGGCGCGAAGTCGATGTCGGGGCGCTCCCGCGTCCACGCGCCGACGATGCGGTCGACCTCGTCGGATGCGGGCATTCCTCCATTATCGCGGCGCGGTCCCGGCCCGGGGTGCCGGGCTGGCAAGCTTGAGGGCGCCCGCGGGATGCCGGGGGCGATCCGCCTTGGTGTAACGGCAGCACGACGGCCTTTGGAGCCGTGAGGACCAGGTTCGAATCCTGGAGGCGGAGCGGCTGCGAGGTGAGAGGAAGGTAGTGCGAGCCGCGAGCCATGCATCGGTAGATGCCGTCGCTTTAGGTCTCCTCATCATTGCTTGCGCTCTTGTTGGTGATCAAGGTGGAGGTGGCCACCACCCTCTTATTGCGTTCATGGTCCTGGTCACCCTCGTCGACGATTCTTGCGAGTCCGGCAAGGAGCGCGGTGAGGCGCACCGCGCCATGCGCGGCGAGAAGCAAGCAGGCTTCTAGGGTCCAGATTCCCGGCTGCACCCCGAAACCGACGATCACCACCGATGCGATCACGGCGCCGAAGGCGCCTGCAAAAGAACTCAGCACAACCGAAATCCAGTTTGCGCGCAGTCGTCGTTGGCCTGCTAACCGAAGGAGTCGGAAGCGATCGTGCTCGCTGCCTAGACCGAACACCACGACAACGCCCGCGAAGCCTCCCACCATCGCCGCCACACTTGCTACCCCGAGGGCCAGTTGCATCAAGCTGTCTCGCGGGTCAGGTACTTCGCTGTCTGCAAGGGCCTGCGCCACATTCACGACTGGCCACACCTGCGCCGCCCAGTAGTGGGCACCCACAAGTAGAACGAGGAGGATGCTGACCAGGAGCGGGTAGTCCGCGAACATTCCACCAAGCCTCTTCATGTCCCTATCCCATCTCAGAAGGGGTGCAGGTTACGAGTGACCACCGATGTTGTCAGTTGCCGCGAGACAACGTGATCTGTGCAGTGCCTGTCGTACCTGCGGGACTGCCGAGGGTGGTCCCACCTTGATTGAACTCCCGAATCGCGCCGCCGATAGCAGTCAGGATCGCTTCTTCAGACGCTCGAACACCGGCGCGAGTCTCGAACTTGACCGACTTGGTAATCCTGTCCATGAAAATGCTTCGCTCCTCGTCGCGGACGATCTTGCCCTCGTGCTCGTTCGCAAGCTTCACCTTTGCCATCGAACTAAAGGAGTGCTGCGCCACCCACAGCGCACCTCGGCGAAGCGCGTCCCGAACTCCGGGCGTACCTCCCGATCGGTCAAGTGACCATCGGAAGACCAAACGCGCCTCGTCGAGTTCTTGCTTCTGTGCGCTGCGGAATGCCTCCCCCACCGCGCCCCCACCAGTGGGAAGATCAACCCCTGCGTCGACGTGCACCTCCAACATCACTGCGCCGTCAGCGCCAGTGATCTTCTCTAGAATCCCGGGATCGACGACAGGCACGAACTCGATCGAATAACCGAGCGGCACGAGATCGAGGACTGAGGTCAACCAGCGTCCGAGGGTTTCTGGTCGCGAGGCTTGTACCGCCGGACTCATGACGGCCACTCGGCCGAACGAGCCGAATGGAACGATGAACGTCGGCTCTGAAACTCGGTCGTTCGGGTCGTCAAAGTCGAGGGGTTCGACCTCTCCACTGCGTAAATTCGATACATTGAGCTGCTCTGCGAGGTCTCGAATACGCTCCACCTGCAGGTGGGGCAGAGCTGGTCTCAGAGGGCTGACTGCATGGCCGATATAGTCAACGCCTTCGATGCTTGCGCTGCGGTCCGCCAGACCCCGGCTAGCGAAGTTCGAAAGCAAACTTGACCAGAAGTCGTCCTCGACGCCGAGGCGATCACCGCGGACGTCGATCGCGATCGTGTCGTAGAAGCGAACAGTCTTCTCCACCTTTGTCAACTTGCCTCCTGAATGGCATCGACTGAGGGTAGCGGAGTTATCAGGCGACTCCGGGTGACAACACGAGCGCGGTAGCCGAAGACGTCGATGTCCGATAGCGGATGCCGCTTCGCTGCAATCTAGCGGCTGAGGCGGCTGAGGGGCGGCCTGTCTACTCGGCTTCCGCTCGCCGAGATTCATCGACCTTGCGGGCTGAGGGACTAGCGGCGGTATCGTGACGGATGCCGGGCGGCCGGCCGCGTACAAGGTCAGGAGTGCGGCAGTTGGATTACGACCTGAGTCGACTTGGTTGGCGAGAGTTCGAACACCTCACGCAGGCTCTCGCGATGGCGGAGCTTGGGAACGGGGTCAAGGTCTTCGGGGACGGTCCGGACGGCGGAAGAGAGGCCACGTTCGACGGCCCTGTGCCTTTTCCTCAAGGCGAGGATGAGCAATGGGACGGGTACGGCGTGATTCAGGCAAAGTACCGCGTCGGTCCAAGCAGTCCCAAAGACAACCTGCAGTGGCTCATCAAGGCTATCCGCGACGAACTCAAGTATTGGCGGCCACGCGCTAATGGTGAACTCAATCGGAAGCTTCGCCCTAAGTATTTCCTGCTCGTCACCAACGTCCGTCTGTCCCCCGGGGCTGACCAGGGCGTCGACAACGCTCTAGATGTATTGCGCAGGGAGAGCTCTGCGATCGGCGTTCGCGACGTGGCGATCTGGCACTACGACACGCTTTGCAGGTTTCTTGACCAACATCCTCGGGTACGTCAGACGTATGGAGGATTCTTGACGACCGGTGACGTCCTCGAACAGTTGCATCGATTTGTGTCGGGGCCGGGGCTCGACGATCTCGCTACACATCTGCGTGTGCACGCAGGCACGGAACTCATCGCCAAGCAGTGGATCAGGCTGGGCGAGTCGGGGTTCGATGGAAGCCAGAAGCTTCTCCTGGGCGATGCGGCGATCGACCTGCCAGCGGAGATTGACGATGGGATTACCCGCACTGAAGTGCAAGTTGTTGCCCATGTATTGGCACAGGGAGATCAAAGCCTGAAGCCAACAGAGCGTGGGACTGTTCAGCAGGGAATCGTCGTAGTCGGCGGACCCGGGCAGGGGAAGAGCACTCTCGCGCAACTCGTTTGCCAGACCTATCGATCGGCTCTCATCGACCTCGAGGGCGGGGCGTCGCTCGGTCCCGAAGCTGATCTCGCGCTCACGCAGTTCAGGACGAGCCTCAGTCGTCTCCGCCTGCCGCCCCCAAACAATAAGCGTTGGCCCGTCTACATTGATCTGGCAAAGCTCTCGGATCATCTGAGTGAACCCGGTGCGCGAAGCGTTACGTCATACATCGCAACTCAAGTGCAGGTCGAGGGAGACTCGCCTAGCCCGAAAGCGATGCTCGGCTGGTTGAAGTCATGGCCCAACCTCATCGTGTTTGACGGCCTCGACGAGGTTCCGTCAGCTGACGCTCGCGACGATGTTGTCAAGGCGATCTCGGGCTTCGTGGTCGAAATCAACGGGCATGGTTGCGACTCGCTACTTCTGGCAACGACCCGGCCGCAGGGCTACAACGGAGAGTTTGGCGCTTTTCAACCACAGACCCTCGAACTGCGAGCGCTCCGCGAGCACGAGAGTATTGCGTACGCGAACAGGATAACCGAAATCCGACACTCCGGTGATCCTGATATGGTTCGCGCAATTCAATCACGGTTTGCGGTAGCTGTGCGCGAGCCTACGACCGCTCGCCTGGTAACCACGCCGCTACAAGCGACGATCATGACGTACTTGCTTGAGAAGCACAATCGCGCCCCGCAATCGCGTCACGCGCTATTTGCGCTGTATTACGACACGATCTACGCGCGCGAAACCGGAAAACCCGGAAATCTGAGTAAGCTCTTGAATACATTTCGCGAGGATATCGACTTCATCCACGACCAGGCTGGACTGCTGCTTCAAATTCAGGGCGAGCAGTTCGGAGAGGCCGAGGCTAGTCTCGAACTGGGACAGCTTCAGGAAATTGTCGTGGAACGCCTGGTTGAGAACGGCCATCCGCCAGATGCCGTGGACTCCCTCGCGCAGGAATTGATGAAGGCAGCGACAGACCGCGTCGTGCTCTTGGTGGGTGTACGAGGGGGACAAATCGGCTTCGAGGTGAGAAGCCTGCAAGAGTTCATGGCTGCCCGGGCCGTCACGACCGGGCCGCCAGAGGAAGTACTAGACCGACTCAAGCCGTTGGGGCCTTCAGCTCATTGGCGATACGTGTGGCTACTTGCCGCGGGGCGCATCTTCGGCACTTCGCCGTATATGCGAGATGGCCTCATCGGCGTGCTGCGGGCATTGGACGCCGAGCCCTTCCCGAGCGCATCACTTCTCGGCTTTGGCGAACGTCTCGCGCTCGACCTTCTGGAGGACGACCTAGCGATCGCGCTCCCGGCCTATCGACGCACGCTACTCGCGCACGCATTGGGGGTCCTTAAGCGTTGGCCGAGTCAGGATCTTGTTCGCCTCGCTCGGCTGCTCGATCGCGTGGGGTTGGACGACGATGAGATCGCTCGTCGAATGGTCGTGGGTGCCTTGGCGGAGGCCTGCGCCGATAGTGCTGGCCCGTCTCGACTGTCCGCTTGGGTGGCGGCCGGACACATGGCTCGCTTGTCGACTCGCTGGGGTGCACTCGGGGAAACGGCTCGCGAGAAGCTGAGCACAGCATTGGCGATTCAGCAGTCTGGCCCGCCGTACCCGGAGAACTTGGGTGAGTTGGTCGACGCCGCGTTGGATCAATCAGAACTTCAGGAAGACGATTCACAGAACGTGTCCGAGCTGATAGAGCTGCTCCGCAGGCGAAAGTACAGCTGGACTCTAAAGCTCACCGATTCGCTAATGCAGCGAAGTAACGTTCAGGTACCCATCCAAGAAGCTGTCTCTTTTCGGCACCTCTTAGCGAATTTCCGAATCGAATGCGCGGTCGTGACCGTGACGCGCACGATGAACCAGGATCAGGTGGAGGCAGCGATGTGGTTGCGCCAACTTCTGCAGACCACAGTGGAACGTCGCGAAGTGGGCTCTGACTCCCGCGTGATCACCGCGCTCGCTGGCCCGCGACGCGCGGCTCGAGAACCAGATTGAGAGGCATGCGGTCTCCGAAGTCGAAGCCGCTGAAGCGCGGCGTCGCGCAAGGCCGGAGTCCCTTTCGGCGCCTACGCCGACCGCTACGCGACGTCACTCGCCCGGTTACATTCGTCGTTGTCCTGGCGTGCCGAACGAGCCCCCCCCTGCCACCCGCTCGCGTGGCTCCCGGCCCCGCCCCTGCCGGAGCGCATACTTCACACCCCCGCGATCGAGTCCCGCACGACGGCGGGCATCTCGACGAGCGTCTCCCCCCGCCCCGGGTCGGCGAGCAGGATCTCGACGGCTCGCCGCCCCATCGCCTCGTGGGGCAGGGCGATCGTCGTGAGCCCCGGCCGCAGGTAGGCGGCGAGTTCGTCGTTGTCGAACGAGACGACGGAGACGTCTCGCGGCACCGCCAGGCCGAGGTCGGTGAGCGCCTGGTAGGCGCCGAAGGCGAGGCGGTCGTTCATGCACAGCAGCGCGCCGACGTCGGAGCGGCGTTCGAGCAGGGCGCGGGTCGCGGTGTAGCCCTCGTCGGGCTCCCACCGGTAGAGGTCGACGGGCAGCTCGTCGACGAAGGTCAGCCCGTGCTCGCGCATGGCGTCGCGGATGCCGGCGAAGCGCCGCGCGACCGTCGCGGAGGCGGAGGGGTTGCGTTCGACCTCGTCGCTCGAGCCGAGCAGGGCGATCGAACGATGCCCGGCGTCGACGAGAAGCTCGACGGCGAGGCGCCCGCCCGCGTACTCGTCGGGCAGCACGCTCGTCGGGAAGCGGGCGTTGGTGGCGTTGAGCATGACGATGCCGGTGCCCGCGGGGATCTCGGGCACGTAGAACTCGCGGGCGCGCATGCTCGCGAAGATGATGCCGTCGACCTGCCGGTCGAGCACCGCCGCGACGGCTTCGGCCTCGCGCTCGGGGTCGCCGCCGGTCTCGAGCACGAGCATGACGTGGTTGGCCTCCTCGGCGCCCTGGAGGGCTCCGCGGATGAGGCCGCTCGCGAAACGGGTCGTGGCGACGACGTCGGTGATGAAGCCGATCGTGAGGGTCTTCTCGGTGCGCAGGCCTCGCGCCGCGACGTTGGGGCGGTAGCCGAGCTCGCGCGCCGCGGCGTGCACGCGGTCGTGCGCATCCTGCGAGAGCCGCGTGTTGGGGCGGCCGTTGAGGATCATCGACGCCGACGTGGGGGAGAGGCCGGCCAAGCGGGCGACGTCGGCGAGGGTCGCGCGTTTCGGCACCGGCATCCCCTCTCTGGTCGCGGGGCCGCGCGTCCGGCCGACGCGGGTCTCGCTTGACAACGATACGAGCCGACGGCACGATGCCGCTAAACCCATTTAGCCCTCGGGCCGTGTCACCAGGGTCTGCGTTGACCGAGAGTCGTCGTTCGACATCGAACTCTACGCCGGGAACCGGGGCGGACGTGGCCCCGACGACGAGCATCGGACACCATGACCTTCTCCCTCGCCACCCACTGGGTCTGGGACTTCTGGCTCGCCGACGACGGCGACCTCTTCCACCTGTACTACCTGCACGCCCCGAGATCGCTCGGCGACGAGGCGCTGCGCCACCGCAATGCGCGGGTCGGGCACGCGACGAGCCCCGACCTGCGCACGTGGGACGACCGCGGCGAGGTGCTCGGCCCCGGCGGGGCGGGCGCGTTCGACGAGACGGCGACCTGGACGGGGAGCGTCGTGCGCGGTCCCGACGGGATGTGGCGGATGTTCTACACCGGATCCCGCTTCCTCGCCCCCGACGCGATGGCCAATATCGAGACCGTCGGCGTCGCGACCTCGACCGACCTGCACACGTGGGTGAAGCATCCCGACCCGATCGTGACCGCCGACCCGCGCTGGTATGAGACCCTCGCCGACGGCACCTGGCGCGAAGAGGCGTGGCGCGACCCGTGGGTCTTCCCCGACGGTGCGGGAGGATGGCGCATGCTCCTCACCGCCCGGGCCCGCACCGGCGACGGCGACGATCGCGGCGTGATCGGTCACGCCGTCTCGCCCGACCTCGAGACGTGGGAGGTGCGCCCGCCGCTGAGCGATCCGGGGGCGGGGTTCGCTCACCTCGAGGTGCCGCAGCTCGTCGAGGTCGACGGGCGCCGTGCCCTCGTGTTCTCGTGCGACGCCGCCGCGCTCGCGGGCGCCCGGGCCGGCGCGACGGGCGGCGTGTGGTGGCTGCCCGCCGACGATCCCGAGGGCCCGTTCTCGACCGTCGACGCACGGCTGCTCGTCGACGACGACCTCTACGCCGGCCGCATCGTGCGCGACCGCTCGGGTGCCCCCGTGCTGCTCGCCTTCGACAACCGCGGGTCGGGCGCCGACTTCGCGGGCGTCATCGCCGACCCGATCCCGGTGACCTGGGATGCCGACGCCGAGCGCCTCGTCGTCGCGACGGAGGTGGGGCGACCGTGAGCGTCGACATCCACGGCACCGTCGAACCCGGCCTCGAGGCGGTGCGCGACGCGTTCGCCGAGGCCTTCGCCGGCAAACCCGACATGGGGGCTGCGCTCGCGATTCGTCACCGGGGGAGGGTCGTCGCCGACCTGTGGGGCGGACTCGCCGACCGACGCGACGGCACCCCGTGGCGCGGTGAAACGTTGAGCGTGATCTTCTCGTGCACGAAGGGGCTCATGTCGGTGCTCGCCGCCCGGCTCATGCAGGAGGGGCGTCTCGACGCCGAGGCCCCGGTCGCCGAGTACTGGCCCGAGTTCGCGACCGCGGGCAAGGAGCACGCCCGCGTCGCCGACCTGCTCGATCATCGCGCCGGACTCTCGGCCCCCCGCATCCCGCTCACCCCCGAGCAGATCACCGACTGGGGTCTCGTCACGGGGCGGCTCGCCGCGCAGGAGCCCCTGTGGGAGCCCGGCACCGCCTACGCGTACCACGCGATCACCCACGGCTGGCTCGTCGGCGAACTCGTCCGGCGCGTGACGGGACTCAGCCCCGGTACGTACTTCCGCGAACTGATCGGCGATCCGCTCGGCGTCGACGCCTTCATCGGGCTCCCGCCCGCGCTCCACGATCGCGTCGCCCACATGGTCGTCGGCCCGACGCTCGCGCGGCTCACCGCCGAACAGGAGGAGGCGGCCCCGCGCGACGCGCCCGACTGGCTCGGACTCGCGATGACGCTCGGCGGTGCCCTGCCGCGCGAACTCGTCGGTGAGGGCACCGGGTTCAACGACCCGCGCATCCGCGAAGCCGAGGTGCCGGGCGCCGGCGGCATCGCGAGCGCCCGCGCGCTCGCCGCGATCTGGTCGGCGACCGTCGTCGAGACCGACGGTGTGCGCCTGCTCGACGACGCGACGCTCGCCGTCGCGACGGAGCCGAGATCGCAGGGGGAGCCGTTCTTCCCCGTGCCGGGGCCGTGGCCGCGCTGGGGCCTCGGGCTGCAGCTCGACAGCGAGGCGCGCCGTTACCTCACGCCCGCGGGCTTCGGGCACGACGGCGCGGGCGGTCAGGTCGCGTTCGCCGACCCCCAGCACGAGCTCGGTTTCGCCTTCCTGACCAACCAGATGGAGGCGATCGACGATGTGCGGGCCACCCGCATCGTCGACGTGCTCCGCGACGCGCTGCGGTGACGATGTGGCGACGGCAACCGGATCAGACCGGTGCGGTCGTTGACATCCGCCCGCGTTTTCCCGCATGATGTGCTTGCTAAGTCGATTTAGCAACGTCTCGACTCCCGAGTCGAGACGCGAGAGGCCCCTTTCACGAAGGGAGACACTGGTGTCTCAGTCACAGACCCGACGGCTTCGTGCCGTCACCGGCGGAGGGCTCGCGCTCACCGCCGCGCTCGTGCTCGCGGGGTGCACGCCCCCGGGCGGCACCGGCCCCGACGCGGGATCCGGCGGCACCGGCGAAGGCTCGTGCGGCACCGAGGACGTCGTTCTCAGCGCCTACATCGAGACCGGGTTCCCGCTGCCCAAGGAGCTCTTCGCCGAGTTCACCAACCAGTACCCGAACGTCACCTTCGACGTGCGCGAAGACCAGTTCGCGGTGCTCACGCAGAACGCCCCGCGCGTGCTGCAGGACGACCCGCCGGACCTCATGCGCCTGCCGCAGATGTCGGAGCTCGCGACCGGCGGCCTGCTGCTCGACCTCGACCCGTACGCCGAGTCGTTCGGCTGGACCGACTGGCCCGAGTCGCAGCTCTCGCAGCTGCGGGTCGACGAGAACGGCCAGCGCGGCAGCGGCCCGCTCTACGCGATGGGCCTCAACTTCTCGATGACCGGCGTCTTCTACAACAAGGAGCTCGCCGCGCAGATCGGGATGACCGAGGCGCCCGCGTCGCTCGAGGAGCTCGACGGCTACCTGCAGGCGGCGAAGGATGTCGGCATCACCCCGATCGCGCAGTTCAACGGCGGGGCGACCGGCGGTCTGCTCTTCCCGCTGCAGGCGCTCATGGCGTCGTACGGTGAGACCGGCCCGATCAACGACTGGATCTTCCAGGCCGAGGGCGCGACCATCGACACCCCCGACAACCTGGAAGCGGCGGAGCACTTGCAGCGCTGGATCGAGGCGGGCTACTTCGCCCCCGACGTCAACTCGCTCGACTACGCCCAGATGATGAGCCGCTTCATCGGCGGCGAGAGCCTGTTCATCTTCAACGGCGACTGGGAGTCGGGCAACCTCGACGCTCAGATGCCGGGCAACGCCGGGTTCTTCGTCATGCCTCCGCTCGAGGAGGGCGGCACCCAGTTCGGCGCGATGTCGGCTCCGCTCACGTACGGCATCTCGGCGTTCGCCGAGAACCCCGACTGCGCGGCGTTCTTCCTCGACTGGACCGCCACCAACGAGGAGGCGCGCACCATCACCGTCGAGGTCGGCGGTTCGCACCCGATGGGCCCGGCCGACGCGTTCATGCCCGAGGTCGACCCCGAGTCGGTCACGGCGGCGACGCTCGAAGCCGGCTCCCAGGTCAACGAGGTCAACGGCGCGATGGACTTCATCGCGAACGCGACCGGGTCGATCTACGCGCAGAGCTGGACGCCCAACGTGCAGCAGATGGTCGCCGGGCAGCAGGATGCCGCCGGCCTCCTGAGCGCGGTGCAGGCCGACTACGAAGCCGAGGTCGGCGACTAGTCGTGAGCTCTCTCACCCGGGGTGTCGCGTCGGCTTCGGCCGGCGCGGCACCCCGCTCCCTCGACACGGCCGCCGCGCGCCGACGCCGCACGCGACGGTTCTCGAACGCCGCGTGGGCCTACCTGCTCGTGCTGCCCGCGGCGGCGTTCTACGTCGTCTTCGTGCTGCGCCCGATCACGCTCACCGCGCAGTACTCGATGTACGACTGGAACGGCATCACGCCCGCCGTCTGGGCGGGGCTCGACAACTACGTCGAGGTGTTCACCAACCCGAAGCTCGTCGGCGCGATCCTCAACTCGTTCGAGCTCATCATCTACTTCAGCTTCATCCCGGTGCTGCTCGCGCTCTTCGCGGCCAACGTCATCCGTGGCATCGCGACGAGCCGACTCGCGGGCGTCGCCCGCACCGTGCTCTTCCTGCCGCAGGTGATCCCGCTCGTCGCGGCGGGCATCATGTGGACCTGGCAGCTCTCCACCAACGGCACGGTCAACCAGCTGCTGCGCGCGATCGGGCTCGACTTCGTGACGCGCGCCTGGCTCGGCGACTTCGCGACCGCGCTGCCGGCCGTCGGCGTCATCGGCGCCTGGGTGCAGCTCGGGCTGTGCCTCATCCTCATCCTCGCCGGCATGTCGAAGATCGACGTGAACCTCTACGAAGCCGCCCGCATCGACGGCGCGGGACCGTTCCGGGAGTTCTTCTCGATCACCCTGCCGAGCCTGCGTCAGGAGCTCTCCGTCGCCGTCATCATCACGGTCATCGCGGCGCTCGCGAGCTTCGACATCATCTACATCTCGACCCAGGGCGGGCCGGGCAACAGCACCCTCGTCCCGGGCCTGCAGGTCTACTACCTCGCCTTCTTCGACCGCGAGATCGGGCTCGCCTCGGCGCTCGCGCTCACCCTCATGGCGCTCGTGCTGCTCGTCGTGCTGCCGCTGCAGCGCATCCTGCGGGGGAGGGACACGTGATCACCTCCGCCTCCGAGCGCTGGCTCGGCCGCATCCTGCTCGTGCTGCTCATGGCCGTCACGATCGTGCCGTTCATCTCGCTGTTCATCACGGCGCTGCACCCGCAGGGCACCTACCCTCCGGGCCTCACCTGGCCCGAGACGCCGCACTGGGAGAACTTCCTGCTCGCGTTCCAGTCGGCCAACATGCTGCAGCTGCTCTGGTCGAGCCTGCTCATCGAGGTCGCGGTCGTGCCGGTGTCGATCCTCATCGCGACGCTCGCCGGGTTCGCCCTCGGCCACCTGCGGCCGCCGGGCGGACGCGTCGTGTTCATCGTCTTCATCCTCGGACTGACCCTGCCGCTCGAAGGCATCATCGTGCCGCTCTACTACCAGGTGCGCGACATGGGGCTGCTCAACACCCGGTGGGCGCTCATCCTGCCGCTCATCGGACTGTTCATGCCGTTCGCGGTCACCTGGATGCGCGCGCACTTCGTGAACATGCCGCACGAGCTCTCGGAGGCGGCGCGCGTCGACGGCGCGACGACGTGGCAGCTGTTCTGGCGCATCCACGTGCCGCTCTCGATCCCCGCGATCAGCTCGCTCGGCATCCTGCTGTTCCTGTGGACGTGGAACCAGTTCCTGCTCGCCGTCGTGCTCGTCTCCGACCCGGGGCAGCGCACGATGGCGGGAGCGCTCGGCGCGTTCCAGGGTCAGTGGGGCACCGACATCCCGCTGCTGTGCGCGGGGTCGCTGCTCATCCTCACGCCGACGCTCATCGTGTTCCTGATCTTCCAGCGGCAGTTCGTCGCCGCGCTCCTGCAGGGATCGCTGAAGGGCTGACCCGACGGCGCCGTGGAGCCGCCCTCCGCGAGACGCCGGCGGGATGTTACATCGGAGTTACATTTGCACAATGTTACGCAAAAATGACATTTCCCTGAAGTAACATAGATCGAACATCGCGTCCCGGGAGGTGGAAGTGCGAATTCGATCGACCGAAGACCTCGGCGCCGTCGTTCGAGAGCGCCGCCGCGAACTCGGCGTCTCTCAAGCCGAACTCGCCGAGCGTGCCGACGTCACCCGGCAATGGATCATCCGATTCGAACGAGGGACGACGGATGTGTCGCTCGCGAAGGCGATATCGGTGTTGCGGGTCCTTGGTCTCGAACTGCGGACCGACGCAGCCGGAGCGACGGATATCGCGACCCCGCAGCACGACACGATCAGGATTCCCAAGATCGAAGTGCCGCGCATGGACCTCTCGGGCATCGACTGGCGGGCCGTGTCGCAGCGCATCGCGGCGAGCAAGGTCGATCTCGGCGCGACGCTCGGACGCCTCGGCGCAACCAAGGTCCCGGGCACACGTGCCGGACTGACCGACGCGGAGCACGAGGAGACCACAGGCGATGCGTGAGGAACTCGAGGTCACTCTCTACGGCTACCCGGTCGGCACGCTACTCCGCGTCGGCGTCGAAGACTACGAGTTCGTGTACGACGCGGCGTGGGCATCGAGCGCGGCTGCCGTGCCCCTCTCACTATCGCTTCCGCTCCGTACGCGCCGACACCGCGGGCGGGTCGTCGCGAACTTCGTCGACAATCTGCTGCCCGACAACCCGGACGTCCGCGAGCGTTGGGCGATCGATGCGGGTCTCGACACCACCGAGCCGTTCTACCTTCTCGCCGAGTACGGCCATGACGTCGCCGGTGCGGCGTCCTTCCAGAAGCCGGGCGCTTCGAGCCAAGCACGCCGCACTCCGGTGCACGATGACGACGTCGCCGAGCGCGTCCGGCGGCTCCGTGCCGACGGCACGGCGTGGCACGACGACGACCGAGAGGCGAGCGGGCAGTTCTCCCTTGGTGGCGCGCAGCGCAAGTTCTCGCTCGCGCGTCGCGGCGACAGCTGGTTCGAGACGTCGGGGGCGGAACCATCCACGCACATCTTCAAGCCTCAGGTCGACGGGCTCGTCGACGGTGAACTCGTCGAGTACCTCGTGATGCGCACCGCTCGCACTCTGGGCATTCCGGTCGCGGCGGTTGAGCTCTTCGAGCACGGCGGCGAGCATGCCCTCGTCGTCGAACGCTTCGACCGCCGCTGGGAGGACGGAGAGGTCGTCCGCCTGCACCAGGAGGACCTGCTTCAGTCGCTCGGCCTCCCACGCCTCCGCAAGTACGAGGTCCACGGGGGTCCGGGAATCGACGAGATCGCGGCGGTTCTGCGGCGAGAAGGCGACCCGCATTCGCTCGAACGGTATGCGATCGTCCTCGCCTTCTCGTGGATCATGTTGTCGACCGACGCCCACGCGAAGAACAGTTCGGTGTTTCTCGGGCCGGACGGCGCGATCCTGACGCCCCTGTACGACGCGTCGTCGCTCCTGCCGTACCTCGCCGACGACCCCGCGATCGATGCTCCCTCGCTGCGTGACCGCGCCGCCGACATCCGTCTGTCGGTGCGGTACGGGGCGAGTGATCGAGCCGGCGACGTCGGCGCTTTCGAAATCGGCGCCATCGCTCGACGGTGCGGCATGTCGGCAGACCACCTGCTTGCCGTCACGGCGACGCACGTGCTCGAGGTCGCCGACGTCGTCGCGGACGTCGCCGAGCAGATGCCCGCCACGCTTCAGACCGACACGATCGCGCGCATGGTGGAGTGGATGCCCCTCCGTGCGCGCCAGGCCGCCGATGCCCTCGGGCTCGCGGGCCTCGTGGGCGAGTGACCGACTCGGGCCCTGCGGCCGCGCGCGGTGCCGGGCCGCTCAGGCGGCGGTGCCGGCCTCGCGCTTCGCGCGCTGGATCTGCTCATACACGTGGGTGCGCAGCTCGGTGAACCTCGGCAGCGCGCGGGTGTCGAGCTGGTCGCGCTCGGCGGGGAGGTCGATCGTGAGGTCCTCCTGCACGACGGTCGGCGACATCGAGAGCACGACGACGCGCTCGCCGAGGTAGACCGACTCGTCGATGTCGTGGGTGACGAACAGCACGGTGACGCCGAAGCGCTTCCAGATGTCGCGCACGAGGTCTTCGAGGTCGGCGCGGGTCTGCGCGTCGACGGCGGCGAAGGGCTCGTCCATGATGAGCACCTCGGGGCCGTAGGCCATCGCGCGGGCGATCGCGACGCGCTGCTGCATGCCGCCCGAGAGCTGCCACGGGAACTTGTCGCCCGCCGCGCCGAGGCCGACGGCGTCGAGGGCTTCGTCGACCCGGCTCCGGCGCTCCTCCTTCGAGGTCGTGCGCAGCAGCGGCAGCTCGACGTTACGGCGCACCGTCATCCACGGCATGAGGCTGCGGCCGTACTCCTGGAAGACGACCGCCATCTTCTTCGGCGGCGCCGTGACGGGCACGCCGTCGAGTTCGACCGTGCCGCCCGACGGCGCGAGCAGGCCCGCGATGCACTTGAGCAGCGTCGTCTTGCCGCAGCCCGACGGGCCGACGATGCAGACGAGCTCGCCCTGCTTCGCCGTGAAGGTGATGTCGCGCAGCGCCTCGAAGTCGCCGTAGGACTTGTGCAGCCCCTCGACGCGCAGCAGCTGGGGGGCGGGGGTGTTCTCAGGCACGTTCGGTCTCCTTCAGGCCGCGGTACCACCCGAGCACGAAGTGCTCGGCGATCTGGAACAGCACCGCGAGCGCGATGCCGAGAAGCCCGAGCAGGATGATTCCGCTCCACATCTCGGGGATCATGAAGTTCTGCTGGAAGAACACGATGCGGTAGCCGAGCCCCGAACTCGAGTTGATCATCTCCGAGATCACCATGAGGATGATGCCGATCGAGAGCGCCTGGCGGATGCCGGCCATGATCTGCGGGGCGGCGCTCGGCAGGGTGATGAACCGCACGCGCTGCGCGGGCGAGAGTTGATACGACGTCGCTGTCTCGCGCTGCACGCTGTCGACGGCGCGCACGCCCTCGACGGTGTTGAGCAGGATCGGCCAGATCGATCCGGCGACGATCACGACGATCTTCGACGTGTCGCCGATGCCCATGATGAGGGTGAGCAGCGGCACGAGCATCGGCGGCGGCACGGCGCGGAAGAACTCGAACACGGGCTCGACGAACTGCCGCAGCCACCGCACCGATCCGATGAGCACCCCGACCGCGATGCCGATCACGATCGCGAGCGCGAGGCCCGCGAGCAGGCGTCCGATGCTCGGCAGCACGTCGACGAAGAACGAGTCGCCCACCCACGTGTCGACGAACGCCTCGGCGATGCGCCACGGGGCCGGGAAGTAGCGGTTGGGCGACACGAGCGCCGAGAGCGCCCAGGCCCCGAGCAGCAGCAGGGGCAGCCCGATCGCTTCGAGCAGCTTGTCGAGCCACCTCGGCAGACGGCGGGAGGCGCCGGCCGGCATCATCCGACGGGTCGCCGCGGGGGCGCTCACAGGACCACCTCCGCCCGCACCGACTGGTGCCACGAGAGCACGCGCCGCTCGACGAGCCGCACGATCAGGTTGATGAGGAGCGCGAGGATGCCGGCGGTCACGACGAGCGCGAAGACCCCCGCGTAGTCGGCGGCCGTGGCGCGCTGCGTGAGGAGGCGCCCGATGCCCTCCGCGCCGATGATGAGCTCACCCGTGACGGTGAGGATGAGCGCGACGGTGGCCCCGAGCCGGATGCCCGTCATGATGTACGGCAGCGCGGTCGGCAGCACGAGGTGGCGGAACCGGTCGAGCGTCGAGATGCCGAAGCTGCGCTGGGTGTCACGCGCGACCGGGTCGACGTCGGCGACGCCGTAGAGCACCTGGATGAAGATCTGCCAGAACGTCGCGAAGACCACGATGACGAGCGAGGCGTCGCGGTCGAGGCCGAACATGAGGATCGCGAGCGGGATGATCGCGACCGACGGGATGGGACGCAGGAACTCGACCGTCGACCGGGTGTAGCGACGCAGGAAAGGCACCATCCCGATCACGGTTCCGAGCACGAGGGCGAGCACGCCGGCGATCGCGAGGCCGATCGCCCACGTGGTGAGCGTCGCGCCGATCGTGCGCCAGTAGTGCAGGTCGAGCGCGAACCGCCCGAGGGAGGCGAGCACGTCGCTCGCGGGCGGCACGTAGCGCGCGTTGACCCACCCGACGGTGGGAGCGAGCTGCCACAGCGCGAGGAAGGCCAGAATGCCCGCCACGCCGAGCAGCAGGGGCTGCAGTCGTCGCCTCATCGCACGGATCCTCCGGCGCCGCCGTCGGCGCCTGTCTCGTCGAACACTCTCATTGTGCGCCACTCACGCCGGTGGTCCGGGGTCTCGCGACCCCGGACCACCGGTCGGGTGTCACCTACTGGACGACGATCGTGCCCAGGTCGGGCTCGGCGTCGAAGTAGCCGTACTCCATCGCGAGGGCGACGAGCTCCTCCAGACCCGCGTTGCTCAGGTCGGCAGTGAACTCGGGCAGCACGATGCCGGCCGCGGCCTCCTCGGGGATGTCGAGGTTGGTCGCGATCGCGGCGCGCACGGCATCCTCGTTCGACGCGGCGAACTCGAGCGCGGCGGCGAGAGCCTCGGTCCACGCCTCGACCATCTCGGGCTGCTCGTCGATCACGCGCTGCAGCGTGATGTTGGTGAGCACCGTCAGGCCGGGGACGGCCTGCTGGTAGGGGCCGCCGAGGTCGGTGCCGCCGGCGCCGACGACCATGCCGCGGAACGGGTCCGGGGCCCAGGCGGCGTCGATCGCGCCGGCCTCGATCTGCGCGGGCACGTCGGGGAAGCCGACCGCGACGAACTCGATCGAGTCGGGGTCGCCGCCGTCGGCCTCGACGGCCGCCCGGATGGTCAGGTCACCGGCCGCGCCGAGGCTGTTGACGGCGACGGTCTTGCCCGAGAGATCGGCCCACGTCGTGATGCCGCTCGCGGCGCTCGCGACGACCGAGTTGACGTCCTCACCGCTCGCGAGGCTGTTGGCGTAGTTGCCGAGGATGCGCACGTCCTCGCCGCCGAGGGCGGCGCGGAACGGACCCATCGGCTGACCGATCGCGAAGTCGATGTCGCCGGCGACGAGCGCCGGGATCGCCTGCGCGCCGCCCTGGGCGGGGAGGATCTCAAGCTCGATGCCGTACTCCTCGAAGATCCCGGCCTCCTGGGCGGCCCAGATGGCGCCCGTCTCGGCGATCGGGAGGGCCGCGACGCGGACCGTGTAGGTCTCGCCGGGGCCGGCATCGGTGGGGTCGGGGGCGGCTCCGGAGTCGGTGCAGCCGACGAGGGCGACGGCGGCCGCGAGGGCGACACCGCCGAGGAATGCGCGACGCTTCATGGTGCAGGACCTTTCTTCTTCTTCGAAGTGTGGTGGTGGGATCCTCCGACGAAGCACCCTCCGCGCGCGGCGGATGTCACGTCGGATTCATGACACTGGCGGGACCAATCTGCGCCACGAATGTCATGAATGTCAATCTCGAGTCGCGGGGAGGTCGCGCAGCGACCGGTGCACCACGAGGTCGGCGAGCGTCGGATCGATCGCCCGCAGCGCCTCCATGACCCGCTCGGTGGCGAGGGCACCGAGGGTCTCGTGGATCTCGACGAACATCGCGCGCGCCTGGGTGCGGGGCCAGTCGGGGGGCAAGAGCCCCGCGGGGAGATCGGGGTCGGAGTGGGTGAGCGCGAGCCACTCGTCGGTGAGCTTCGTGCGGGCCACGAGGGCGTCCGCGGGCTCGAGCGCCCCCGCGTCGAGCGCCTCCCACAGGCGCGCCGTCTCGGCGACGAAGCGACGGTACTGGGCGTCGATCTCGACGAGGTCCCACGCCTCCTCGGGGCGGCGTCCGCCGGGGACACCCGGAGGCACGCGCGCCGTGAGGGTGGTCACGTCGACGACGCCGAGCGAGCCGAGCTCGTCGAGAGCCGGCACGTGACGCTCCCACGGGGAGAGCCAGATGCCGTCGAGCAGTTGGGCGAAGCCGAGCCACTCCATGCGGGAGCGCACGGCGTCGCGCAGGGAGCGGCTGAGCCGCGCGTCGTCGATCACGAGGATGCGCCACTCGCCGTCCCAGGCGCGCTCGTCGCCGCGGAACGCGACCATCCGTGCGAGGCCGTCGCGCAGCACCGCCACGGTGCGCCCGGTGAGGCGGTAGCCGGTGTTGCGCCCCGCGCGCGAGGGCAGCAGCAGGCGGTGCTTGACCATGCGGCTGAGGGCGGCGCGGGCGGCGGCCTCCGAGACGCCGAAGTCGCCGAGCAGCGGCACGATCGCGGCGGACGGCAGGGGTTCGGGGCGTTCGAACCAGTAGTCGCCGAACAGCGTGAGCAGCAGGCTCGAGGGGGATCCCTGCCGGGTGCGGGGGAGCGCGTCGTCGCGTTCGTTGCGGCGTGCCGGGCGGGCCGCAGGGCGACGGTCGCCGCGGAGCAGCGCCGTCATCGCACGATCCCGTCGGTGCGGACCGCGACCGGACGCGACGGCTCGAGCGCCTCGCCGAAGGAGCGCAGCGCGCTGCGTACGACCGCCAGTTCGTCGTCTCCGAGACCCGCGACCATGCGCTGCTCGACCTCGGCGACCGGGGCGCGCAGGTCGGCGAGCAGGGTGCGCCCGGCCGCCGTGAGGTCGAGCAGGTGGCGACGACGGGATGTCGGGTCGGGTCCGCGATCGATCCAGCCCCGGTCTTCCAGCGTGCCCACGAGTTGCGCCATCGTCTGCGGGGCCACGAACGAGTGGCGCGCGAGTTCCGCGGCGGTCATGCCGGGATGCCGGGCGAGCGAGGTGAGCGCCGTGTACTGGATCGTCGTGAGCCCGTGGCGTTCGAGCACGGCGTCGAGGTTCTTGCGCACGGCGAGCTCGACCCGCTTGACGAGGTAGAGAAGCGGCGTCGGGATCTCCGTGCTCACGCGGTGAGTATGCCAGACCCGCTCCTTATATAAAGGTGCTTGAGATCGCTTGCCAGGAAACCTGATAAAGTGCCCGTGTACTCGCCTCCGGGCACCGCACGCAAAGGAGCACGCATGGTCATCTCGCTCGCCGGCAAGGTCGCGATCGTCACCGGGAGCGGAGCCGGCCTCGGCGCCGCGTACGCCCTCGGGCTCGCCCGCGCCGGAGCCGCCGTCGTCGTCAACGACGTCTCGGCCGAGGCGGCGCAGGCGACCGTGAGCCGCATCGAGGCCGAGGGAGGACGTGCGACCGCCGTCGTCGCCCCGGTGGGCACCTCCGAGGTCGCCCAGCAGCTCGTCGACGCCGCCGTGAACGAACTCGGCGGGCTCGACATCCTCGTCAACAACGCGGGCATCCTGCGCGACAAGTCGTTCCTCAAGATGAGCGACGACGACTTCGACGCCGTCATCGGCGTGCACCTGCGCGGCACCTTCACGTGCGCCCGCGCCGCGTTCGCGCACTTCAAGGAGAACGAGAAGCCCGGCCGCATCATCGCGATCGGCTCGCCCACCGGTCAGCGCGGCAACTTCGGCCAGACCAACTACGCCGCCGCGAAGGCCGGCATCGTCGGCATGATCCGCACGTGGGCGATCGAGATGAAGAAGGCCGGCGTCACCGCCAACGCCGTCGTTCCGGTCGCCGCGACCGCGATGACGAAGACCATCCCGTACTTCGCCGCCGCCGTCGAGGCCGACGAGAAGGGCGAGCCGATGCCCGCCTTCTTCCGCCACGACCTCGGCTTCGGCACCGCCGACGACGTCGCGGGGCTCGTCGTCTGGCTCGCCTCCGACGAGGCGGCCGGCGTGAGCGGCCAGGTGATCGGCGCAGGCGGCGACCGTCTGCAGGTGTGGAAGCACCCCGAGGTCGCGGCGTCGTTCTTCCACGACGGCGGCTGGAGCGCCGACGCGATCCAGGACGAGCTCGCCGACGAGATCGCCGCGAACCTGCAGTCGGTCGGCGAGGCGCCGTTCCCGGCGCTTCCGCCCGAGCTCGACCGCACGCCGCGCGAGGCCTGAGCCGCCCGATGTACCGCCCGCAACTCGACGTCGAGGCGCTCGTCGCCCTCGACATGCACGTGCACATCGAGGTCGGCGCCGACGGGCGTCCCTCGCTGCCGCCCGCGCTCGCCGAGGCTGCGAGTCACTACTTCAAGGCCGACATCGCCCGCCCCGACCTCGCGAGCATCGCCGGGTACTACCGCGAGCGTTCGATGGCCGCCGTCGTCTTCACGGTCGACGCCCGCACCAACCTCGGGCACGAGCCCATCCCGAGTGCCGAGATCGCCGCGCAGGCAGCCGACCACGCGGATGTGCTCATCCCGTTCGGCTCGATCGACCCGCTCACCGGACCCGCGGCGATCGACCTCGCGCGCGAACTCGCGGTCGACCACGGCGTGCGCGGCTTCAAGCTCCACCCGACCGTGCAGGGCTTCGACCCGAGCGCCGACACGCACCGGCCCCTGTGGGCGGCGCTCGCCGAACTCGGCCTCCCCGTCGTCGTGCACTCCGGCCAGACGGGCATCGGCGCCGGGATGCCGGGCGGCTACGGCTTCAAGCTGCGGTATTCCGACCCGATGCTGCTCGACGACGTCCTCGCCGAGAATCCCACTCTGCAGGTCGTGTTCGCGCACCCCGCGGTGCCGTGGGTCGAGGAACAGCTCTCGATCGCGACCCACAAGCCGGGTGCGTGGATCGACCTCTCGGGCTGGTCGCCGAAGTACTTCCCCCCGCAGCTCGTGCGCGCGTTCGGCTCCTACCTGCAGGACCGCGTGCTGTTCGGCTCCGACTTCCCCCTGCTCACCCCCGACCGGTGGATGAGCGACTTCGCCGCCCTCGACACCAAGGACGAGGTGCGGCCGAAGATCCTCAAGGCCAACGCCCTCCGACTTCTCGGGCTCTAGAAAGGAACACCCATGACCCGCACCGTCACCGTCGCCGAGCTTCCCGGTCTCGCCGGAACCGAGCTCGGCACCTCCGACTGGGTGGACATCCCGCAGTCGCGCATCGATCTCTTCGCCGACGCGACCGATGACCACCAGTACATCCACGTCGACCCCGAGAAGGCGAAGGACTCCCCGTTCGGCGGCACGATCGCGCACGGCTTCCTCACCCTCTCGCTCTTCATCCCGATGTGGACGAACCTGCTCGAGATCTCGGACGCGTCGACCTTCGTCAACTACGGCCTCGACAAGGTGCGCTTCACCTCGCCCGTGCCCGCCGGGTCGAAGGTGCGCCTGCGCGCGACTCTCGCGACCGTGACCGAGGTGTCGGGCGGCTACCAGCTGCACGTCGACGGCACGATCGAGATCGAGGGCCAGGAGCGCCCCGCGGTCGTCGTGCAGTTCATCTCGCGCGTCTACGCCTGACACGCGGACGCGGAGGCGATCGACGGTGATCCCCGAAGGCATCGGCACGTGGGTGCGGCGGCGCGCGGTCAAGTCGCGCGGCCGCACCGCCCTCGTCTTCCGCGACGAGGAGACGACCTACGACGAGCTGAGCCGTCGCATCGACGCGCTCGCCGGAGCGCTGCGCGAGCGCGGCGTCGCACCGGGCGACCGGGTCGCCTACCTCGGCAACAACCACCCGTCGTTCATCGAGTCGATGTTCGCGACGACGCTCCTCGGCGCGATCTTCGTGCCCCTCAACATCCGCCTGTCGCCCGCCGAGCTGCAGTACCAACTCGGTGACAGCGGGGCGACCCTGCTGCTGTTCTCGGCCGCGTCCGAGGATGCGGCGGTCGCCGCGTCGGAGGGTCTGGAACTGCGACGCGTCGCCATCCAGGACGCCGCGTCGGGTCCCGTGCCGGTCGCGGACGGCGTCGACGACTACGAGCGCGCGATCGCCGAGGCGACGGCGGTCGACGCCGTGCCGGTCGTCACGCTCGACGACCGGGCGATCATCATCTACACGTCCGGAACGACGGGCCGACCCAAGGGGGCGGTGCTCACGCACGGCAACCTCACCTGGAACGCCGTCAACGCGATCACCGACTACGACTTCACGTCGGCGGAGCGCACACTCATCATCTCTCCGATGTTCCACGTCGCGTCGTTCGGCATGGGGGTGCTTCCGACGTTCCTCAAGGGCGGAGCGGTGCTGCTGCAGGAGCGGTTCGTGCCGGGGGAGGCGCTCGCCGCGATCGAGCGCCTCAAGGCGACGTTCATCTCGGGAGTGCCGACCACCTACCAGTTCATGATGGACGACCCGGCCTTCGCGACCGCCGACATCTCGTCGCTGCGGTCGATGACCTGCGGCGGCTCGGCGATCCCCGAGCGGGTCATCGCGGCGTACGCCGAGCGCGGCCTCGCCTTCAGCGGCGGCTACGGGATGACCGAGTCGTCGCCCGGCATCACGATGATGCCGCCGTGGCACTCGGCGGAGCGCATCGGTTCGAGCGGACTCGCGCACTTCTTCACCGAGTTCCGCCTGCGCGATCCCGAGAGCGGGGAACTCGTGACCGAACCCGGCGCGCGCGGCGAGATCGAGGCCTCCGGTCCGAACATCTTCCTCGAGTACTGGGGCCGTCCCGAGGACACCGCGGCCACCTTCAGCGCCGACGGCTGGCTGCGCACCGGGGACGTCGGCTTCGTCGACGCCGACGGGTTCCTCACGATCGTCGACCGGGTGAAGGACGTCATCATCTCGGGGGGTGAGAACATCTACTCCGCCGAGGTCGAGCAGGTCGTCTCGGCGATCCCCGGCGTCACGGGCGTCGCCGTGATCGGCGTCCCGAGCGAGCGCTGGGGAGAGGTGCCCCATGCGATCGTCACGCTCGCGCCCGGCGCATCCCTCGATGCCGAGGCACTGATCGCGTTCTGCTCGGAGCGCCTCGCCCGGTACAAGGTGCCGAAGACCCTGGAGATCGTCGACGAGCTCCCGCGCACCGCGAGCGGCAAGGTGCGCAAGGCCGACCTGCGCGCACAGCTCCGCGGCTGACCGACGACAATGGGGGGATGACCGACTCCCGGCTCGCCATCGTCGTCCTCGCCGCCGGACAGGGCACGCGCATGAAGTCGTCGCGACCCAAGGTGCTGCACGAGCTCGCGGGCGTGCCGCTGCTCGGCCACGTGCTCGCGACCGCGCGCGAGCTGTCCGCGGCCCATGTCGTGACGGTCGTGCGGCACGAGCGCGACCTCGTCGCGGCAGCCGTCGAGGAGTTCCTGCCCGGCGCGGTCGTCGTCGACCAGGACGAGATCCCCGGCACGGGGCGCGCCGTCGAGGTCGCCGTCTCGGCGCTGCCGGGCGACTTCGACGGCGACGTCGTCGTCGTCTCGGGCGATGTCCCGCTGCTCGACGCCGCGACCCTGTCGGGACTCATCGAGGCGCATCGACGCGCGACCGCCGCCGCCACGCTGCTCTCGGCGATCGTCGACGACCCCACCGGCTACGGGCGGGTCGTGCGCGACCCCGAGGGGACCCTCTCCCGCATCGTCGAGCACCGCGACGCGACCGACGACGAGCGCGCCATCACCGAGGTCAACTCGGGCACCTACGTCTTCACCGCCGCCGCGCTGCGCTCGCGCCTTCCGCAGCTCGCGTCGAACAACGACCAGGGCGAGCGCTACCTCACCGACGTCGTCGGGATGCTGCGCACCTCGGGCGAACCGGTCGAGGCCGTCCCCGTGCCCGACCCGTGGCTCGTCGAAGGCATCAACGACCGCGTGCAGCTCTCCCGCGCCGCCGCGCGGCTCAACGCGATGATCGTGCGCGGATGGCAGCTCGCGGGCGTCACCGTCCACGACCCCGAGACCACGTGGATCGACCTGCGTGCGACCCTCGCGGAAGACGTCGAGGTGCTGCCCAACACGCACATCGCGGGCGCGACGACGATCGACCGGGGCGCCCGCATCGGCCCCGACACGACACTCGTCGACTGCGAGGTGGGCGCCGACGCGGTCGTCAAGCGGGCGGATGCCACGCTCGCCGTGATCGGACCCCGCGCGACCGTCGGGCCCTTCGCCTACCTCCGCCCGGGCACCGAACTCGGCGAGGGCGGCAAGATCGGCACCTACGTCGAGACCAAGAACGCCAAGATCGGCGCCGGCGCGAAGGTGCCGCACCTGTCGTACATCGGGGACGCCACGATCGGCGAGGGCACCAACATCGGCGCCGGGGGGATCACCGCCAACTACGACGGCGTCAACAAGCACCCCACGACGATCGGCGCGCACGTGCACACCGGTGTGCACAACGCCTTCGTCGCGCCCGTGACGATCGGCGACGGGGCGACCGTCGGGGCGGGCGCGGTCGTGCGCAAGGACGTGCCCGCCGGGGCGCTCGCGCTGAGCGTCGCTCCGCAGCGCAACGTCGACGGCTGGGCCGCCCGCAAGCACGGGGGAGACGCAGCATCCGCCGACTAGGCTGGGAAGCGCTCAAGCGAGCGGCGAGGAGAGCGCGTGTCGGCCATCAAGATCACCGGTGAGAAGCGACTCGTCATCGTGAGCGGCCGGGCTCATCCGCAGCTCGCCGAGGACATCGCGACCGAACTCGACTCCGAGCTCGTCCCGACCGAGGCGCGCACCTTCGCGAACGGCGAGATCTACGCCCGCTACGGCGACAGCATCCGCGGCGCCGATGTCTTCGTCATCCAGTCGCACTGCCCGCCCATCAACGAGTGGCTCATGGAGCAACTCATCATGATCGACGCCGCGAAGCGCGCGAGCGCCAAACGCATCACGGTCGTCGCGCCGTTCTACCCCTATGCCCGGCAGGACAAGAAGGGCCGCGGACGCGAGCCGATCTCGGCCCGCCTCGTCGCCGACCTCTTCAAGGCGGCGGGCGCGAACCGCATCATGAGCGTCGACCTGCACGCGGCGCAGATCCAGGGCTTCTTCGACGGGCCGGTCGATCACCTGTTCGCGATGCCCGTGCTGCTGGAGCACTTCCGCGCCAAGCTCGACCCTGCGACGCTCACGGTCGTGAGCCCCGACATGGGCCGCGTGCGGGTGGCGGATGTCTGGAGCGACAAGCTCGGCGCGCCCCTCGCGATCATCCACAAGCGTCGCGACCCGCGCGTCGCGAACCAGGTGAGCGTGCACGAGATCGTCGGTGAGGTCGAGGGCCGGGTGTGCCTCCTCGTCGACGACCTCATCGACACCGGTCGCACGATCGCGAAGGCGGCGGAGGCCCTCAAGAACCAGGGGGCGCTCGGCGTCGTCGTCGCGGCGACGCACGCGGTCTTCTCCGACCCCGCAGTCGAGATCCTGCAGAGCGATTTCATCGACCGGGTCGTCGTCACCGACACCCTGCCGATCGCGCCCGAGAAGCGCTGGGACCGCCTCACCGTGCTGCCGATCGCGCCGCTCATCGCGCGGGCGATCCACGAGGTCTTCGACGACGGTTCGGTGACGTCGATGTTCGACGGCGCCGCCTGACCCGTCTCTCCGAGTCGCCGTGGCCGAGGGCCGCGACGCCTCGTCGTCACGCGCCCAGTTAGCGATAATGATTCTCATTACGCTACGGTGGCGATCATGAGAATCCAACTCCTGATCCCCGCCGCAGCCCTCGCGCTGCTGCTCGGCGGCTGTGCCGCCCCCGTCGCCGCGCCCGACGAGGAGGTGCACGACCACGAGACCGAGCTCGACGCGCCTCAACCCCGCCTCGCCGTCCTCCACGACGGCGGCGTTCTCGTGCTCGACGCGACGAGCCTCGACTCCGTCGCCGACGTCCCGGTCGAGGGCGTGACGCGCCTCGCCGCGGCCGGCGACGGACGCCACATCATGCTCACCACCGAGAGCGGCTTCCGGGTGCTCGACGCCGGCGTGTGGACCGACAGCCACGGCGACCACGGCCACTCCTATGCGGCCGACCCGGCTGTCACGACGCTGGAGTTCCCGATGTCCCACCCCGGCCACGTGGTGCCCCACTACGGCACGACGGCGCTCTTCAGCGACGGCGACGGGACCGTCACGTTCCTCGACTCGGACGACCTGGACGAGGCCGACCCCGCCACCCGGGTGCTCGAACTCGACGCCGCGCACCACGGCGTCGCCCTGCAGCTGAGCGACGGAGTCGTGCTCGTCACCGCGGGAGAGGACGGCGGCGAACGACGCACGGTGCTCGCCCTCGCCCCCGACGGGTCGGAGCTCGCGCGCACCGAGGCGTGCCCCGACGTGCACGGGGAGACCGTCGCCGCGGGCGAAGCCGTGCTGTTCGGCTGCACGGGCGCGGTCGTCGCGCACGAGGCCGGCGCCTTCCGCGACATCCCGCTGCCCGACGCGACCGCGGGGGTCGGCGGACCGGCCGGACACGACGACTCGAGCGTCGTGCTCGCCGACTACACCGGAGCCGACGAGCAGTACCCGGCCCGGGTGGCGCTCATCGACCTCGCCACCGACGAGGTGCGCCTCGTCGAGCTCCCGGCCCAGTACTACTACTGGTCGCTCGCGCGCGACGACGACGGCGACGGTGTCGTGCTCGCGACCGACGGCGCCCTGCACGTGCTCGACGTCGCGACCGGCGAACTCACGGCATCCATTCCGGTGCTCGACGCGTGGACTCCGCCGGGGGACTGGCGCGACCCGGCACCGTCGGTCTCGGTGCTCGACGGCGTCGCCTACGTCACCGACCCGGCCGCGAACGCCGTGCACGCGGTCGACCTCACGACGGGCGACCTGCTCGGCACCGCCGACCTCGGCGACACCGTACCGCGCAGCCTCGCGCTCGCGCGCGGCTGAGAGCCGTCAGGCTCCGGTCAGCGTCCCCACGCGCTGGCCGGAGCCGGCACGACGGGCACGGCGTTGTAGTGCCAGTGCTTGCCGTCGTTGTAGTTGCTCGTCGACCACGGCGAATACCAGATCGCGTACTCGATCTGCGACGCCGGCGCCCCGGTCGCGAACCCCTCGACGATCGAGGCGTAGCCGGGATGCTTCTTGAGGGCGTTGCCCACCGCCTGGGCCGCCGACACGAGGTCGTTGTTCGACGCATAGCCGCCCGCGCCGAGGTTGAGGGGATTGTTGCGGGTCCACCACGAGTCGACGTAGTTCTCCTGCCGCATCCACCGCGTGATCACCGTGACGCTGTCGTCGGTGATCGGCCATCCGGCGTAGAGCAGCACGAGCTTCGCCCAGTCGTGGTTGGTGCCGCCCTGGATGAACGTCTCGGGGCCGGGCGTGAGCCCGTAGGCGTCGCGCGCGACGGTCTCGGGCGCCGGGGCGGTCACCGTCGCGAGGGCGAAGTCCTGCGCGTACTGCTCCGCGTAGGCGGCGCGCATCTCGGCGACGGACGGAAGCGCGCCGAGCGGGGCCACGGCGACCGCGCCCGCGAGAAGGGCGACGCCGGCCATCGCGCCGAGGGCATGGCGCGCGAGGAAGCGGGGTTGCTGAGCGTGACGAGACATCCGCCGGGGAGGCTAACAGACCGCCTCCGGCTCTCCCTGAGGGCCGCCCGGGAACTCGGCGATCTCCCAGGCCGGCGCGCCGCTCAGCCCGGGATGAGACCCAGGGAGCGCAGCAGCAGCTCATCGCCTCCGAACTCGCGCGCATAGCAGTACCACGACGGGCCCGCCGGCCCGGCGACCTCGAAGCGGGCGAACGACTCCGACCCGGGGGTGAGCTCGGCGACGAGCGCGGCGCACTCCGCGGTCGCGGCCCGGGTCTGCAGGGCGATCGTCGCGGAGAGCCCGGGTGCCACGAGACCCACGACGCCGAGCACGATCACGACGCGCATGACCCGCAGCATCAGCGGATGCCGCAGCGGCCGTCCGTCGCTCGGCACGTAGCCGCGCAGCTCGGGGGGATCCTCGTCGTGCGCCATCGCCGTCTACTCAACCACCCGTTCGCGCACCCTCGGTACGATGCGCGGGTGACGACGCCGGATGCCGCCCCGCCGACCGGCGCACGCGGAAGCGTCGGCGAGGTGCTCGCGGCGTTCGCCAAGCTCGGCCTCACGTCGTTCGGCGGCCCGATCGCCCACCTCGGCTACTTCCGCGCCGAGTTCGTCGAGCGCCGCCGCTGGATCGACGAGAAGGGCTACGCCGACCTCGTCGCGCTCGCCCAGTTCCTTCCGGGCCCGGCGTCGAGTCAGGTCGGTTTCGCCCTCGGGCTGCTGCGGGCGGGACCGTTCGGCGCGCTCGCCGCCTTCCTCGCCTTCACGCTGCCCTCGGCGGTGCTCCTCGTCGCCGTCGCGCTCGGGGCATCCCTGCTCGACGGCCCGGTCGCCGAGGGTGCTGTCACGGGGCTCAAGGTCGTCGCCGTTGCGATCGTCGCCCACGCCGTCGGCGGGATGGCGCGCACCCTCACCCCCGACGTGCGGCGCGCCGCGATCGCCGTGGTCGCGATCGCGATCGTCGTCCTCACCGCGGGCACCCTCGGCCAGGTCGCGGCGATCGTCGTCGGCGCACTCGCGGGGCTCGTGCTCTGCCGCACGCGGGAGGACGGCGCCGAGCCGACCACCTCGTTCCCCGTGCCGCGGGCGGTCGGCGTGGCGGCGCTCGCCGTGTTCGGCGTGCTGCTCGCGGGCCTCCCGGTGCTCGCCGCCCTCGTGCGGGACCCGGCCGTCGCGCTCGCCGACGCGTTCTATCGGGCCGGCGCACTCGTCTTCGGCGGCGGGCACGTCGTGCTGCCGCTGCTCGAGGCCGAGGTCGTGCAGACCGGCTGGGTGGG
This sequence comes from uncultured Microbacteriaceae bacterium, assembly GCA_946481135.1. Next base: position 16,175 of record CAMLMQ010000003.1, on the reverse strand, counting down.
CGCCGCCGACTTCCTCACCGGCTACGGCGCCGCGCAGGCCGTGCCCGGACCGCTCTTCACCTTCGCCGCCTATCTCGGCGCGCTCGCCGACCCCGGGCCGGGTGCGCTGGCGGGGGCCGCGATCGCCCTCGTCGCGATCTTCCTCCCGGGGTTCCTGCTGCTCGTCGGAGTGCTCCCGTTCTGGGACGCGCTGCGTCGCCGCGCCGGTGCCCGCGCGCTCCTGCGGGGCGCCAACGCGGCGGTCGTCGGCATCCTCGCGGCGGCGCTCTACGACCCGGTCTTCGTGAGCGCCGTCGTCGACGGGCCGACGTTCGTGCTCGCGGTCGTGTGCTTCGTGCTGCTCGTCGCGGTGAAGGCGCCCCCGTGGGCCGTGGTGCTCGTCGGGGCGGCGGGCGGCATCCTGATCACGATGGGGCCGTTGCTCGTCGGCTGACCGTCGCGGTGCTGAGCAGCCCGCTGTCGGGGTCGAGTACGTCGAGTCGGGTCTCTCCCTCCGCGTCGCGACCCTCCAGCCGGAGCGGACGGTCGACGTACGCGGGCGCAACCGCGGTGAATCGGTACGCCGCGATGTCGGTCGCGCCGTGACGTCGCGCGGCGTCGAGGAGCAGCAGTCGTAGCAACGGTCCGTGGACGAGGAGATCCGGCAGTCCCTCCGCGCGCTGCGCCCAGTCGCGGTCGTAGTGGACGCGATGGGTGTTGAAGGTCAGGGCGGAGAACCGGAACAGGTGACGCGCGTCGAGGGTCACCTGCTCGACCCAGTCGGCCGGACCGTCCGGACCCGGTCGTACGGCCTGCTGGCTCGCAGCGGGCGCGGCTTCGAGGAACACGTCGTGCCAGACGCTCTCGATCGCCAGTTCGCCGTCCACGCGGTACTCCCGAACGACGTCGGCGAACACGAGGCGCCCCGATCGCCCGGACTTCTGCACGACGGACCCCGCGCGTACGGTCTGCTCGACCTCGTCGCCGAAGTGCAGCGGTCGATGGAACACCGTGTCCTCGCCGGCGTACATCCGGCGCGGGAGGTCGAACTCGGGCAGCACGCCGTCCCGGGCGGGGGACCCGTCTTCTCGGAGGTCGTCGAACTCCGTGTCGAACGGGAACGCGAGTCCTTCCCACCCCGGGAGGACCGACGCGGCGGGTGCGGGTGGTGGCGCGTCGGGGGCGAACGTGGAGCGATAGGCGGCGGCTGCCGCCGTGCCGAGCAACTCGGTGCGGACGACGGATGCCGGCACCATCAGCCGACCCCCGCGGCGGTCAGCGCCGCGACGACGCGCGACGGCACGGGACGACCCAGGACCCTCGACATCCACTGCGACACGCGCACGAGCGCCTCCAGATCGATCCCGGTCTCGATGCCCAGGCCGTGGAGCAGCCACACGAGATCCTCCGTCGCGAGATTACCGGTCGCGCCGCGGGCGAACGGGCACCGCCCGAGACCGCCGGCGGAGGCGTCGAACTCGCGCACCCCGGCGCGCAGACCGGCCACGACGTTGCCGAGCGCCTGACCGTAGGTGTCGTGCAGGTGCAGGGCGAGGCGGTCGCGGGGTACCCCTGCCTCCGCCACGAGCTCGACGACACGGGCGACGTGGCCCGGCGTCCCGGTGCCGATGGTGTCGGCGAGCGCGACCGTCGTCGCGCCCGCGGCGTGCAGCCGCGCCCCGATCGTCGCCACACGTTCGTGATCGACAGGGCCCTCCCACGGATCGCCGAACGACATCGAGAGGTAGGCGCGCACCGGTACGCCGACGATGGCCGCCTCCGCGATCACCGACTCCGCCATGCGGACCGCGTCCTCGAGGGAGCGGTTGAGGTTGGCGCGGGCGAAGCTCTCGCTCGCACTCGCGACGACCGAGACCTCACGAACACCCGCGGCGAGCGCGCGCTCCAGCCCGCGGACGTTCGGCACGAGCGCGACCGTGCGCGCGGACCCGGTCGTCGACAGTCCCGCCACGACCGCGTCGGCGTCGGCGAGCTGAGGCACCCAGCGGGCGGGGACGAAGCTCGTGACCTCGAGCGCCTCGATCCCGGTGGCGAGCAACCGCCGGCAGAACTCCGTCTTCATCTCGGACGAGAGGATCTCCGGCTCGGCCTGGAGGCCGTCCCGCGGACCGACCTCGAACACCCGCGCACGTTCCGGCAGGCCGGCGTCGCGCACCGGCTGGGGAACGGGATGCCAGGCCGCGGCGCCGGTCGTGCTCACCGGGCGCCTCGCAGTTCGGCGAGCACCTCTTCGGCGTACTCCAGCCGTACGCGATTCGCCGCGACGAGCGCGGACGCCACCCGCGCCACCTCGTCCACCGTCGCGCCGGCGGAGGCCGCGATCGTGCGGGCGTGCAGGGTCATGTGTCCGCGCTGGATGCCCTCCGCGGAGAGGGCGCGCAGGGCGGCGAGGTTCTGGGCGAGGCCGACCGCGGCCACGATCTCGGCCAGCTCGCGCGCCGTGCCGACGCCGAGCAGTCGCACCGCGGCTTGCGCGACGGGATGGGCGCGGGTCGCGCCCCCGACGAGCCCGACCGCGAGGGGCAACTCCATCGTGCCGACGAGGTGCCCGTCGGTGCCGAGCTCGTAGTGGGACAGGGCGGTGTAGACGCCGTCGCGCGCCGCGTGCGAGTGGGCACCCGCCTCGACCGCCCGGGTGTCGTTGCCGGTCGCGAGGACGACGGCCGTGACGCCATTCATGATGCCCTTGTTGTGCGTGGCCGCGCGGTACGGGTCGGCCTCGGCGAACGCACTCGCATGGACGATGTCGCGCACGACGTCCGCCCCGCCGAGCAGATCTCGGTCGAACACCGCTCGGACGCGGGTGAGGCGCCGGTCGGCCTTGTTACTGAGGATGCGCAGCAGCGAGCGCCCGCCGGCGAGCTCGGCGACGCGCGGCGCGAGCGCCTCGGCCATCGTGTTGACGGCGTTGGCGCCCATCGCGTCGCGCACATCGACGTGCAGGTGGGCCACGAGGTGCACGCCCGTGCGGGTCGGCAGCACCCTCACCCACAGGTCGCGGGGCCCACCCCCGAGGCTCACGAGCATCGGGTCCTGCTCGGCGGCGAGCGCGAGAAGTTCGTCGCGGGCCTCGAGCAGCCGCAGGCGCCCCGCCTCGGGGTCGCCCACCTCGACAACCTGGATCTGCGCGATCATCACCTCGCCGGTCGTCGACGTGTGGAAACCGCCGTGCTCCCGGGCCATGCGCGCCGCGTTGGACGCGGCCGCGACGACGCTCGGTTCCTCCGTCGCCATCGGCACGAGGTGGTCGCGGCCGTTGACGGTGAAGTTCGTGGCGATGCCGATCGGCACGCCGATGAGGCCGACGACGTTCTCGATGAGGTGATCGGCCTGCTCGAGGCTCAGCCCGGCGGCGACATCGAGCGGGTCGAGGGTCCTCGGGTCGACGCCCGCCGCCTCGGCGACCCGGGCGCGGCGCTCGAGGGGAGTCGCATCCTTCAGGCCCGACAATCGGCTCGTGTTCGGCACGGTGACTCCCTCTGCTCGCTCGCCGACGCGTCCGCCCGCGAACGTGTCCGCCCCATCCTGACCAACGGCAGCCGTCGAACGTATGGGCGCATCCCCCACGCTCGGAGGGGATGCATGGGATGTTCAACCCCGTCGAGCACGGTCGGGGGAGTTCTCGCTGCGCGGCGGAGATCAGCCCGCGGAGCGGAGGAGTCGCTCGCGAAGGTCGTCGAGGCGCACGGCGAGACCGATGCGGAAGAGACGTTCGTCGTCGCGCCAGTCGTCGCCGAGCACGCGGTCGAGCCGGTCGAGGCGCTGGAGGATCGTGTTGGTGTGGAAGTTGAGCGCCCGCGCGGTGCGGGTGGGGCTCGCGTTGTTCCGCACGAATGCACGGAGGGTTCCGAGCAGGTCGGTGCCGCGCTCGGCGTCGTAGCGGCGCACGGCCCCGATCGTGTCGTGCAGGAACGCGGTGAGGGTTGTCGCGTCGGTGTCGAGCACCGCCGAGTACGGGAGGTAGTCGTGGGTCGACGTCGTCACGTCGTCGACCTCGAGCGCGGCGAGCAGGCGGGCGGTGCGCATCGCGACCGTGAAGGCGGCGGGAAGCGCACCGGGGGAGGCGGGCGGCGTCACCGCGAGCACGGGCCGCTGAAGGCCATGGGCGACGCGTGCCCGGAACTGCTCGGCATCGACCTCCACACGAGTCGACGGGTAGGCGGCGACGACGTACCCGCGGTACTCGCCGACGAGCGCGCGGTCGTCGAGGAAGGGTCCGATCGCACGCGCCGCGACCGCGCGGAGCTCGCCCGGCACGGCGAACAGCAGCAGCCCGTCGAGCTCGTCGAGCGCGACGCCGAGCCGCCGCGCGCGGCGCTCGACGTCGGCCCGCCGCTCGGGCACGTCGTCGAGCAGATCGGCGAGCAGTTCGCTCTGCATGCGGTGATCAGCCCCCGCCGCGGCCTCCTGCTGGAGCGCGAGCAGAGCCCCCACCTGCGCCGCGCGCTCGATGGTGCGGCGGTCCACCGCGCCGAGCTCGAACTCTCCCGCGCCGAGCAGGATCGCGCCGAAGTCCTGAGCGCCCGCCGTGAGCGCCGCGACCGCCCGCACGCCTCCCGAATCGGCAAGCGGCACGCAGTGGCCCGAGCGGCGGCTGTCGTCGATCGCGGCGCGCACGGCGGCCGACGGCTCGAGCATCCCGGGGGCGAGAGGGAGGGCCGCGGCGGCGATGACGTTCCCCAGCGCGTCGATGATCGCGACGGTGCGCCCGAGCGCCGCGGCGAGGGTCTCGGCGACCGGTGAGAAGCCTCCGCCCGCGAGGACCGCGCGCACGAGCTCCTGGTGCACGGTGTGTGCCCGCTCCCGCTCGGCGAGGTGCTCGGTCAGGCGCTCGAGCGTGCGGCGGGTCTCGTCTTCCGACGAGCGCAGTTCGCGGAGGGTCTGCGCCGTCTGCAGCACGACGGAAGCATGGTCGGCGAGTGCCGAGAGCAGCGCGATCTCCTCCGGCGCGAAGGCGTACGTCTCCCGATTGGCCACGAACAGCACGCCGAGGACGTCGTCGCCCGACAACATCGGCACGCCGAGGATCGAGACGAGCCCCTCGCTCGAGACGGCGGCGTCGATGCCCTCCTCGTGTCGTTCCTCCGCGTAGCCGCCGTAGTCGGCCACCCACTGCGGGGCGCGGCTCTCCACGATCGCGCTCGCGAGTCCGCGTCCGGGTGGCACCCGCAGATGCTGGAACTCGGCGCTCACCGATCCGCTCGTCTCGCGCACGCGCAGCTCGCGGGTCTCGGGATCGAACTCGGAGAGATAGGTGACGTCGACGCCCATCATCTCGTGGGCGCGGTGCACGAGCCGGGTGAGCACCGCTTCGTCGTCGCGCAGTTCCGCGAGCTCGCGCGCGCTCGAGAACAGCGCCGACAGCTCGTGCTCGCGGCGTCGGAGCCGCGTGTGCTCGAACCGGGCGCGATGCGCGTGCTCGGCGAGCTCGGTCGACCGGGACCCGTCGAGGTCGAGCGCGTCGAGCGCGTCGCCGATCGATCCTGGTCCGACGATCGCGTCGATGAGGGCGACGATCGCGCGCGCCCGCTCGTGCTCTGCCACTTCCACCTCGCTTCGGGCCGGGACCGACCGTCGGGGGACCAGCGTGCATCATGTGCGGTTCTCGTATCAAGTCGACCGATCTGTGGATGCCCGTCACATGCCCGTGCCGGCCATTCGACGCCTACCGTGGAGACGTGAGCGAGATGTCGACGTCGTCCCTGCCCGCGTTGCCGGGTCTCCCGATCGCCCCGGGAGCCCTCGCGGGCGTCGTCGTGCTCGATCTGTCGCGCGTGCTCGCAGGGCCGTACGCGGGCAAGATGCTCGCCGACTTCGGGGCGACCGTCATCAAGGTCGAGAACCCGCGCGACGCCGACGTGTCGCGCGGGTTTCCGCCCTATGTGACCTCCGAGGCGGGCGAGGAGCTCAGCGGCTACTACGCGCAGTACAACAACGGCAAGCTCGCGATCACCCTCGACTTCGCGACCGAGGGCGGCCGACAGGCGCTTCGCGATCTCGTGGCGAACGCCGACATCCTGCTCGAGAACTTCCGCCCCGGCACGATGGCGAAGCTGGGACTCTCATACGAGGAGCTGTCGGCGATCAACCCGCGGCTCATCTACACCGCGATCTCGGGATACGGGCAGACCGGCTCGCGCCGCCGACGTCCCGCGTTCGACAGCACGGCGCAGGCCGCGGGCGGTCTGTGGTCGATGAACGGCGAGCCCGGCGGCATCCCGATCCGGATGGGCGTGACGATCGGCGACCTCGCGGCCACCCTCTTCGGCGTCACCGGCACCCTCCTCGCGCTGCGGCACGCCGAGTCGACGGGACAGGGGCAGCTCGTCGACGTCGCCCAGGTCGACAGCGTCATCGCGCTCACCGAGACGGCCGTCGTCGACTACACCGTGGCGGGCAAGGTGGCCCAGCCGTCGGGCAATGCGCACGCGTGGGTGCGGCCCTACGAGCTCTTCCCGTGCAAGGGGGGACACGTGTTCTTCGGCGCGTACACCGACAAACTGTGGCGCGACGCGTGCGTCGTCTTCGGCACGCCCGAGTTGGCCGACGACCCCGAGATCGACACGATGCGCAAGCGATTCGACGAGGAGACCTACCACCGACGCGTTCGACCGATCGTCGTCGAGTGGCTCGCCGCGTATACGGGGGTCGAGCTCGAGGAGATGGCGTCCGACAAGCTGCCGATCACGCTCGTGCGCTCGATCGACCAGGTGGTCGAGGACCCGGGGACGGCCGAGCGCGAGATGGTCGTCGAGCTCGACCAGCCGGGGTACCCGCCGCTGCGGGTGTTCGGGCAGCCGATCAAGCTCTCCGCGACCCCCGCTGAGCCGACGCGACCCGCTCCGGCGTTCGGTGCCCACACCGATGCGGTGCTCGCGGCGCTCGCCGGCTACTCGGGGGAGAAGCTCGCCGAGCTGCGCGCCGAGGGCGCGGTGTGACGCTCCTCGTCGCCGACGCCCGGGTCGCGGGGTACGACGCCCCCGTCGATCTGAGGCTCGACGCCGGGCGCATCGTCGCGATCGGTCCCTCGGGGATGCTCGACGCCCCGGGTGCCGACCGCCTCGACGTCGCGGGGCGGTTCGTCGCCCCCGGGATGTGGGACGCGCACGTGCACATGACCCAGTACGTCGTGCAGCGCCGCCGAGCCGACCTCACCCGTGCCCGCAGCGCCGCCGAGACCGTCGGGCTCGTGCGCGCCGAGCTCGCGCGCCGCACGATCCCACCGGGAGAGGTGTTCGTCGGCTACGGCTTCCGCGACGGCACCTGGCCCGACGTCCCGACCCTCGCGGCGCTCGACGCTCTCGCGGTGCCCCACCCGATCGTCCTCATCAGCGGCGACCTGCACTGCGGCTGGATGAACTCCCTCGGCGCCGCACGGCTGGGTCTCGCGCCCGACGGATCGGGTCTCGTGCGCGAGGCGCCGTGGATCGCGGCGATGGACCGGCTCGGCGAGGTCGACGCCCTCACCGTCGCCGACTACCGCGCGGCGGTCGAGGCGGCGGCCGCGCGCGGCGTGGTGGGTGTCGTCGAGTACGAGCACGCCGACAACGCGCGAGAGTGGGCCGACCGCGTCGGCGCAGGCGTCGACCTCCTCCGCGTCGAGACGTCGGTGTGGCCCGACCGGCTCGGCGAGACCCTCGCCGCAGGCCTCCGCACCGGCGACGTGCTCGACCCGAGGGGGCTCGTGAGAATGGGGCCGCTCAAGGTCGTCGTCGACGGCTCCCTCAACACCCGCACGGCGCTGTGCTGGGACCCGTACCCCGGTCTCCCCGCCGGACACCCGCACGCGTGCGGCGTCGCGAGCGTCACGGTCGACGAGCTGCGTGGGCTCCTCGTCGCGGCGCGCGAGGGCGGTCTCGACGCCGCGGTGCATGCGATCGGCGACCGCGCCACGACCGAGGTGCTCGACCTCTTCGAGGAGCTCGGGATGCCGGGCACGATCGAGCACGCGCAGCTGGTCGCGACCCGCGACCTCCCACGCTTCGCCGAGCTCGGCGTCGTCGCGAGCGTGCAGCCCGAGCACGCGATGGACGACCGCGACGTGGCCGACCGTCACTGGGCGGGTCGCACCGACCGCGCGTTCGCGTTCGGGTCGTTGCACACCGCGGGGACCGAGCTCCGGCTCGGGTCGGACGCCCCGGTGGCGACGCTCGACCCGTGGGTGACGCTCGCCGCCGCGACGACCCGATCGCGCGACGGGCGCGCGCCGTGGCATCCCGAACAGGCCATCCCGTTCGACGTGGCGTACGCCGCGAGCGTCCGCAGCGCCGTCGCCGTGGGGGAGCCCGCCGATCTGGTCGTGCTCGACCACGACCCGGTCGCCGCGTCGGGCGAGGAGCTCCGCCGCTTCCCGGTCGCCGCGACCCTCGTCGCGGGGCGACTCACGCACGACGCGCGGTAGCACGCCTCAGCTGCCGAGCGACCAGGCCCTCTCGCCGGCGATCCACGTCTCCGCGATCCGCACCTCGTGGATCTGCTCCGCGGGAACGGCGAAGACGTCGCGGTCGAGGACGACGAAGTCGCCGGCCGCCCCGGGCTCGAGCGTGCCGACCCGCGCGTCGAACGCGACGAGCCGCGCCGCCCGTGACGTGTAGAGCAGCAGCGCGTCCTCGACCGGCACGGCCTCTGCCGCGCCGATGTCGGAGCCGTCGTGGGCGACGCGGCGGACCGCGGCCTCGACCGAGACGAACACGTCGTCGGCGTCGTCCCACGCCGTCGCGGGCCGATCCGACGAGAGCGCCAGCGGCAGGGACGACGCGAGCAGCGACCGCACGGGGTACGCGATGCGCGCCTGCTCGGGGCCGAGATTCTCGTGGTAGGCCGCCGTCTCGGCGTAGAGGAAGATCGTGTGCGTCGCGATGCCGAACGTCATGCGTGCCGCTTCGAGTCGAGCGATGAGCTCGCGGGAGACGAGCGTCGCGTGCTCGAAGCGCACCGACGGGACGTCGGCGAGCCACGGCTCCTCGTCGCCGAGCAGGTCGACGACGTGATGGAGCGCGGCGTCGCCCATCGCGTGCACGGCGAGCTGCACGCCGTTGCGGCGCGCCCACGCGCAGGCCGCGCGCAGCTCGTCGTCGGTGAGCGTCGGCATGCCGTGGTCGTGGGAGTCGGGGTAGGGGTCGGCGACCCAGGCCGTGCGGTTGGAGAAGGCGCCGTCCACGAGCACCTTGCATCCGGCGATCCGTACGGGACCCTCGGCGTCGCCGGCCTCGAGGTCGGGCAGGTCGGCCGACCACCCGGGGTAGAGGTTCACGCGCGTGCGCAGCCCCTGTGTCCGTGCCGCGCGGAACGTCGCGAGGTGATCGGGCACGTAGGTCGAGAGCAGGTCGCACACGCTCGTCAGACCGTGCGAGAGGAAGTGATCGTCGTACGCGGCGAGGACACGGGCGTACTCGGCGGCATCGGGCACCGGGATGTGCTGCGCGACCGCCCGCACCGCGTTGTGCTCGACGAGCAGACCGGTCGGCACCCCGTCGGCGTCGCGCTCGAAGCGAGCGCCGACGGGATCGGGCGTCGCGGCCGTGATCCCGGCGAGCTCGAGGGCTCGCGTGTTGGCCGCCGCGGAGTGGCTGTCGCAGCGCCAGACGAGGATCGGCTGTTCGGTCGACACCCGGTCGAGGTCGTGCCGGTTCGGGGCCCGCCCCTCGGGATACGCCGTGTCGTCGTAGCCGTTGCCGGTGATCCACGCCTCGCCGCCCGCACCGAGCGCGGGATGCTCGCGGAGCCGCTCGACGAGGTGCGCGATCGAGGCCACCCGGGGCGGGAGCACGTCGATCGCATCGCCGCGCGTCGCCATGACCGCGGGATGCGTGTGGAGGTCGAGCAGACCCGGCAGCACGACGCGGCCACCGAGGTCGATCGCCTCCGCATCCACGACCTCGGCGGCCTCGCCGACCCAGGTGACGAGGCCGTCCTCGACGCGGAAGGCGGAGGCGCGGTCGGTCGCGTTCCGGCCGGTGAAGACGTTCGCGTTCGTGAAGAGGGTCATCGCGTTCCGACGGTATCCACCTCGAGATGCGCGGGCCATGTGGGGTCCACCAACTGCGTGGCGAGCGCGATGTGGGATGGGTCCGGCGACGGCGCCCGCGGGGTCCGGGATGCTGGGGACATGACCTTCCTCGACGACGCCGGCTCCCTCCGCGGCGAGCTCGTCGAGCTCCGGCGGAAGCTGCACGCGCATCCCGAGGTCGGCCTCGACCTGCCGGCGACGCGCGACGCGGTCGAGGAGGCGCTCGCCGGGCTCGGTCTCGAACTCTCCCGAGGCGCGGGACTCACCTCGGTGATCGGCGTCCTGCGAGGTGGGCGTTCCGGACCGACCGTGCTGCTCCGCGCCGACATGGACGGGCTGCCCGTGACGGAGCAGACCGGGCTGCCGTTCGCGTCCGAGCGGGGCACGATGCACGCGTGCGGTCACGACCTCCACATGACGGGCCTCGTCGGGGCGGCCCGCCTCCTCGCGGCGCGTCGCGAGGAGCTGCCCGGCGCCGTCGTGTTCATGTTCCAGCCGGGGGAAGAGGGCTATGCCGGTGGTCGCCTCATGATCGAGGAGGGCGCGCTCGACGCCGGGCCGTCCCGACCGGTCGCCGCGTACGCGCTGCACGTCGACTCCGTGTTCCCCTCCGGAGTCTTCACGACCCGTCCGGGGCCGATCATGGCGAGCGCGAGCGGGCTCACGATCCGCGTGACGGGCACGGGCGGTCATGCCGCGATCCCGCACCTCGCGGTCGACCCGATCCCCGTCGCGGCCGAGATCGTGCTCGCGCTGCAGACATTCGTCGCCCGTCGCGTTCCCGCCGCCGATCCGGCAGTCGTCTCGGTGACGCGACTGTCGAGCGACTCGACGGCACCGAACGTTCTCGCCACCCGGGTGGAGCTCGGGATCAACGTGCGCACGCTCTCGCGCGACACCTTCGCCCTCGTGCACGATCGGCTCGGTCCGTTCGTCGAGGGGATCGCCGCAGCGCACGGCGCGAGCGTCGACGTGGAATGGGTCGACTCGTATCCGGTCACCGTCAACGACCCGACCGAGACCGCCGCAGCGACCGCCGTGCTCGAGCAGCTCGTCGGACCGCACCGGGTTCGCGAACTGCCCTCGCCCGCGATGGCGTCGGAGGACTTCGCCTACGTGCTCGAGGCCGTCCCCGGCGCGCTCGTGTTCCTCGGGGCGCGCCTGCCGGGGCTCGACGAGAGCGACGCGCCCGCCATGCACTCCGAGCAGGCGACGTTCGACGAGGGAGTGCTGCCGCTCGCCGCCGCGACGCTCGCCGAGCTCGCCTGGCGACGGCTGCATCGAGGGGACTGATCATGCGCCACACGCGCGACTACGAGCTGACCGACCCCGAGGCGATCCGGGCGATCATCCGCGCGCATCCCTGGGCGACGATGGCGAGCGCGACGCCCGACGGCGTCGTCGTCTCCCACTATCCGTTCCTGCTGGAGGAAGGCGGTGATGACCTCGTGCTCGTGAGTCATGTCGGTCGTCCCGACGAGCGGCTGCACCGGCTCGGCGAGTCCGAGATCGTCGTCGTGTTCTCGGGACCCGCGGGCTACATCTCGCCCTCCTGGTACGGGGTCTCGCCGGCCGTGCCGACCTGGGACTTCGCGACCGTCCACGCCTACGGCATCCCCGAGCTCCTCTCGGACGCCGAGAACCTCGCGGTGCTCGAACGGCTCGTCGACCGCTTCGAGGACCCGCTGCCGAACCCGTTCCGGATGCGCGGCACGCTCGAGAACACGGCCTACGCCGAGCGCATCGTGCACGGCACCGTCGGCTTCCGGCTCCGTGTCGAGCGCATCGAGGCGAAGGACAAGATGAGTCAGGACAAGCCCGCCGACGTCGTGACGCGCATTCTCGACGCCCTGCGTCGGCCGGGGCCCTATGCGAACGCCGCGCTCGCCGACCGCATCGAGAAGGTCAACGCTCCCCGCCTCGCCGGATGAGAACCCACCTTCCGCTCACACGCGTGGGCGAAACATCCATGGGAACGGCGGGAGAGTTCGGCGAGCATGGGGACATGACCGCTTTCGTGGGCGTGCGCGACATGACCCGGTGGATCACGGCGCGCGGGACGGGCGCCATCCTCCGCGGCCTGGCCGACTACATCGCCGAGGACTTCACCCGGTGGCAGTCGTTCGACAAGAAGGAACGGGTGGCGAACCACACGCCGTTCGGGGTGATCGAGCTGATGCCGATCAGCGACCCCGACGCGTACGCGTTCAAGTACGTCAACGGGCACCCCTTCAACCCCGTGCGCGGTTTCTCGACAGTGACCGCCTTCGGGATGCTCGCCGACGTGCACAACGGCTACCCCGTGTTCGTCTCCGAGATGACGGTGCTCACCGCGCTGCGCACGGCGGCAACGTCGGCGGCCGTCGCGCGCGTGCTCGCGCGTCCCGAGTCGCGCACGATGGCACTCATCGGTGCCGGCAGCCAGTCGGAATTCCAGGCGCTCGCGTTCCGGGAGGTGCTCGGGGTCGACACCCTCCGGCTCTGGGACACCGACCCCGAGGCGATGCGCAAGTGCGCGCGCAATCTCGAGCCGCTCGGGTTCGACGTGATCCTTGCGTCGAGCGCCCACGACGCGACCCGGGGCGCCGACATCGTCACCACATGCACAGCCGACAAGCAGAACGCGATCGTGCTGGAGGATGCCGACATCGCGGACGGCATGCATCTCAACGCGATCGGTGGCGACTGCCCGGGCAAGACCGAGCTCGACCCGGCGATCCTCGACCGGGGCGAGGTCTTCGTCGAGTATCCGCCGCAGACGCGGATCGAGGGGGAGATCCAGAACAAGCCCGACGACTTCCCCGTCGTCGAACTGTGGGAGGTCTTCGCGGGGCGACGTCCGGGTCGCACGTCGCCCGAGGCGGTCACGATCTTCGACTCGGTCGGCTTCGCGATCGAGGACTTCTCGGCCCTGCGCTATGTCCGCGATGACGTGGCGGGCACCGACCTCGTCACCGAGATCGACCTCGTCGCCGAGCCGGAGAACCCGAAGGACCTGTTCGGGTTCTCGATGACCCCCGCGCCGGCCGCCTGACCCGACGCCGCCATGCTCGTCCATCGTCGCGGCGCCGACCACCACGAGTGGAATCTTTACCGGGGCGCCGGCGCCGTCGGCGTCGAGTGGTACTTCCGCGCGCTCACGCGGCTCGAGACCTCGGTCATGCTCTACCACCTCGACCCGGGAGCCGAGGAGGGCGAGCACCTACATCTCCGCGGCGACCCGGCGAGCTGTTCCGAGATCAGCGAGGACGAGCTGTACCTCTGCGTCGCGGGGGAGGTCGAGATGTTCGTCGGCGACGAGACCGAGACGCTGCGGCCGGGCGACGCCGTCTACGTCCCCGAAGGGGTTCCGCACGGCGTGCGCAACGTCTCGGCGAGCCCCGCCGAGGTGGTGCTCCTTTTCGGCCCCCCGTCGGGCAATCCGTTCACCTCGAAGGAGTCCTGACCATGCCCCTCGCGAGTTCCGGCGGCGTCGACATCCACTACGAGGTCGTGGGCGATCCCGCCTCCCCGTTGCTCGTCCTCGTCTCGGGGGGCGGCGCGCAACTGATCTCCTGGCACGACGACCTCATGGCCCTCCTCGTGGCCGAGGGCTTCCGGGTCGCCCGCTTCGACAACCGCGACACGGGCATGTCGTCGAAGTTCGGGGGACCGGCCGACATCGACGGCGGCTACGGCGTCGACGAGATGGCCGACGACGTCGTACGCGTGATGGACGCCCTGGGGGCGGCCGCCGCCCATGTGGCCGGGCACTCGATGGGCGGCATCATCGCCCAGCGTCTCGTGCTCGACCACCCCGACCGGGTGCTGAGCCTCGGGCTGCTGTCCACGATCCCCGGCCGGGGCGACTGGGTGCTGCACGACGACCCCGAGTTCGTTCCGCCCCCGCGCTTCGCGGTCGAGGAGCTGGTCGGCTTCGCGGAGGCCTACGCGCGCCACGACGCCGCCCGCGGTCCATTCGACCCGCAGGTCGCCTGGCATCGCGAGAAGGCACGACAGGCGTTCGAGCGCGGCTACTTCCCCGAGGGCTTCGTGCGCCAGTGGTCGGCGCTCTACCGGGCGACGGATCGGCTCGAGCAGCTGGCGGAGGTGGACGTCCCGGCTTTCGTGTTCCACGGACGCGAGGACCCCGCTCTCCACTGGTCGGCGGCCGTCGCGATCGCCGAGGCCCTGCCGCAGGCCGAGCTGCAGGTGCACGCCGGGATGGGCCACCTCATCCCGCACGAGCTGTGGCCCGAGCTCGTGGCCGGTCTCACGCGTGCTGCGCGACGGGCAGCTACGCGTCGATGACGAGCCGTGGCGTGCGCGATCGAGACACGCACGGGTACATCGTGCCCGACGCGTCGTCGATCGTGAGCGAGTCGCGGTGCTCGGGATCGCCGTCGAGCACCGTCACTGCGCACGACCCGCACACCCCTCGCAGGCACGAGCCGGCCAGGTCGACACCCGCCCCCTGCAGCGCCTCCAGCATCGGACGCTCGGCCGGAACCTCCACCTCGCGCCCGGATCGCGCGGCGACGACGGTGAAGGCGGTGTTCGGCAGGTGCTCGCGGACCGCTGGCTCGAAGCGTTCCAGGTGGAGGCCGCAGCCATCGGGGAGCCGATCCCGGGCGGCGAGCAGCGCCTCGGTCACGGCAGCGGAGCCGCACGCGTAGACGTCCGTCCCCGGACATAGCCCGGCGACCTCCGTCGCGAGGTCGAGTCGGCCGTCCTCCGCGCTCAGGTGGACGCGCACCCGGTCGCCGAAGGCGGCCAGCTCGTCGGCGAAGGCGACGTGGGCGGTCCCGCGAGCGAGGTAGAGCATGCGCCAGTCGGCGTCGGTCGCGGCGAGCCGGCGCGCCATCGAGAGGATCGGTGTGATGCCGATGCCCGCCGCGATCAGCAGGTACGCCGCGGCGGGTTCGAGCGGGAACAGGTTGCGCGGGGGCCTCACGTAGACGCGGCTGCCGACGGCGAGGAAGCGGTGGATGTAGGCGGAGGCTCCGCGCGACAGCTCCTCCCTCAGCACGGCGATGCGGTACCCGCGGCGGTCACCCGGGTCGCCGCAGAGCGAATACTGGCGCTCGTGGCGGGTCAGCAACTGCAGGTCGAGGTGGGCGCCCGGCTCCCACGGCGGCAGCTCGCGCCCGTCGGGATGCTCCAACCGGATGCTCACGATCGACGGCGTCTCGGGGACGATCTCGCGCACCACGAGCGTCGTCATGCCCCGCCGGTCGCGCACTAGTAGAGAGCCCGGTAGGCGCCCGACATCGCGGCGTCGATGACATCGCCGGTCGCGGCATCCCATCCCGACATCGATGCCCAGATCTGCCCGGAGCTCGGTACGCCGTCGGCGAGGTCCTGCATCTCGGCGTCCCACAGCCGCGAGCGCAACAGCGCGCGCCCGCAGTGCAAGTACACCTGCTCGATCTGCACGACGAGCGCGAGGTCGGGCACGACGTGGTCCTGCTCGAGCATCGCGAGCACGCGGGCGTCGTCGGTGACGAACGCCGACCCGTTGATGCGCAGCGTCTCCGTCATGCCGGGCACGAAGCTCAGCACCCCCACATGGGGGTTGTCGAGCACGTTCGTGAACGTGTCGGCGATCCTGTTGCCCAGGCGGTCGGGGATGACGAGGGTGCGCGGGTCGAGCGCGCGGATGAATCCCGGGTAGTCGCCGCGAGGGGAGCTGTCGCAGTTGCCCGCGGAGTCCGACGTGGCGAGGACGGCGAAGGGGGAGTGTGCGAGGAAGGCGAGGCAGTTGTCGTCGAGGAAGTCGGTGATCTTCTGCGTCGTCGGCGCGTCCGGCTCGCCGAGCTTCGCCCGCAGGCTGCGCAGGTCGACCCGCGCGAGTTCGGTCACATCCATCGGGTTCACTCCAGCTCGAGTCGGTGCCCGAGGGTCGGCACGGCACTCAGCAGGTCGCGCGTGTAGGCGTCGCCCGGTGCGTCGAGCAGGCTCTCGGTGTCTCCCGTCTCCACGACGACCCCGTTGCGCGCCACGCAGATCTCATGACTGACGTAGCGCACGACCGCGAGATTGTGCGAGATGAACAGCATCGTGAGGTGCAGCTCCGACTGCAGTTCGCGCAGCAGGTTGAGGATGACGCCCTGCACCGACACGTCGAGCGCCGACGTGATCTCGTCGGCGATGAGCACCGACGGCTCCCCGGCGAGGGCGCGCGCGA
>CAMLMQ010000002.1 GCA_946481135.1 uncultured Microbacteriaceae bacterium | reverse complement strand
TAGGCCTCGTTGCGGTCGATCGGGAACGTCTCGAGCACGTACTCGAACGACATGCAGTGGTTGGCCTCCTCCCACATCTGCTTCGCGAGGTAGAGGTGGGCCTCGGGGGCGTTGATGTAGGGGTAGACGCCGAACGCGAGCGCCTTGTTGACGAGCAGCTCCGACGGGTTGAAGTACGACATGAGGAACGTGATCGCGTGGCGCTCCTCATCCGTCATCTTCTTGAAGTCGGCGATGTCCTCGCCGAGCTGGATCTCGTTGGGGAACCAGGTGTTCGCCACGGCCTGCTCGTAGAGGTCCATCGCCCACTTGTAGGTGACGGGCTTGAGCAGGAGGCCTTCCTGGATGCCGGTGCCGAGGATGGGCATGTCAGTTCACTTTCGCATTCTGGGGCTGCCTACTGGCAGCTCTCGCACTGGAGGTCGTCCATCGGGTCGACGGGCACGGCGTAGTCGCCGACCGCGTCGACCGAGGCGGCGGGGTAGGTGTCGAAGGGTCCCATCACAGGCCCCCGAAGCCGCGACGCGCGGGGGCGGCCGCGGGCGCGGCACCCTCGGCGGGAGCCGACGTCTTCGCGACGAGCTCCTCGGTCTTGTTCACCTTGACCGTCGACTGCTCGGCGGTGTGACGCGGCTTCATGTGCAGGTAGTAGGTCGTCTTCACGCCCCGCTCCCACGCCGCGTAGTAGATGTCCATCATGTCGCCGAGGTCACGCGTCTCGAGGTACATGTTGCGGCTGATCGACTGGTCGATCCACTTCTGCGCCCGCGCCGCGACCTCGAGGAACGAGTAGGGCGACAGCTGGAACGACGTCTTGTAGACGGCCTTCAGGTCGTCGGGGATCGCGTCGATGTTCTGGATGTCACCCTGGCTGCGCAGGATCTGCTCGCGCACGGTGGTCCACAGCCCGCGCTCCTGCAGCGCCTCGACGAGGTTGCGGTTGACCTCGAGGAACTTGCCGTTGCTCGTCGCGCGGCTGAAGATCTGCGAGAACTGCGGGTCGAGGCCGGGCGTCGTGCCCGCGACGAGACCGATGGATGCCGTCGGCGCGATCGCCATGAGAGTGGCGTTGCGCATGCCGCCCTTGACCTTCGCCCGCAGCGCGTCCCAGTCGAGGCGCGTCGTGCGGTTCACCTTGATCTCGACGCCGCGGTCGGCTTCGGTGAGCGCGATCGAATCGAACGGCACGAGACCCTGCGACCAACGGCTGCCCGCGAAGTTCGCGTACGAGCCGCGCTCCTGCGCGAGGTCGGCCGACTCGTCGATCGCCGCGTAGGAGACGTGCTCCATGATCTCGTCCATGAGGTCGTACGCCTCCTCGGACTCGTACGAGATGCCGAGCTTCTCGACGACATCCGTGAAGCCCATGACGCCCAGACCGATCGCCCGGTTCTGCTGGTTGGCGTGGTCGGCCTCGTCGACGCTCGACTCGGTGATGTCGATGAGGTTGTCGAGCTGACGCACCGCGCTGCGGGCGCTCGCCTCGACGAGATCCCAGTCGAACCCGAGCCCGCCGTTGCTGTCGACGCGCAGGTGGGTCGACAGGTTGATCGAGGCCAGGTTGCAGACGGAGATGTTCTCCGCGTCCTGCGGGAGGCAGATCTCGGTGCACAGGTTCGAGAGGTGGATCGTGCCCGTGTTGTTGTTGAGGGCGCGGTTGTTGATCGTGTCCTTCCAGGTGAGCCACGGGTGGCTCGTCGTCTGGAGGGAGATGAGGATCGCCTTGAACTGCTCGCGCGCCCCGATCTTCTTGAACATCCGCAGCTCGCCGGCCTCGGCCATCGCGACGTACTCGGCATAGCGCTTCGAGAACTCGGCGCCGTACAGCTCGTTGAGGTCGGAGACCTCGAGCGGGTCGAAGAGATACCAGTCGTCGTCGTTCTGCACGCGCTTCATGAACTCGTCGGAGATCCACACCGCGGTGTTGGCGGTGCGCGTGCGGCGGTACGGGTCGCCGGAGTTCTGGCGCAGGTCGAGGAACTCGGGGAAGTCGAGGTGCCAGTTCTCCATGTAGAAGCACAGGGCGCCGAACTTCTTGCCGCCGCGGCTGACCGCGCGCAGCACCGAGTCGATCGTGTGCATGAACGGGATCGGACCCGTCGAGGTGGTGTTGTTCGAGCGGATCGGGCTGCCCTGGGCGCGGAGCTTGGTGACCGAGAGGCCGATGCCGCCGGTGCCCTTCGTGAGCCACATGACGTCGCGCACGCTCTTGGCGATGTTCTCGATGTCGTCCTGCATCTCCATGACGAAGCAGTTGGAGAGCTGCGGGTAGGAGGTGCCCGCGTTGACGAGGGTCGAGCCCGCCGCGAGGTACTCGAGCTTCGACATCTTGTCGTAGAAGCCGATCGCGATGCTCGTCGGGTCGGCCTCGTTGAGCGACAGACCCATGGCGATGCGCATCCAGAAGAACTGCGGCACCTCGAGCGGCTCGCCGTTGCGGGCCTTGATGCCGTAGCGGTTGTTGAGGGTGACGACGCCGATGTACTTGAGCAGCTCGTCGCGGCTCGGCTCGAGCGCGGCGGCGAGACGGTCGAGGTCGAAGAGCTCGGGGAAGCGCGGGTCGAGCAGCTTCTCCTCGACGCCGCGGAGGATGGCGGCGCGGAAGTGCTCCGCGTGGAGGGCCTTGAGCTCGCCCGCGGTCTCGTAGTCGCCGAGCACGCGCTTGTAGATGGTCTTGAGCAGGAGGCGCGCGGCGACGGTGTCGAACTGCGGGTCGTCCTTGACGTTCTGCAGCGCCACCTGGATGACGGCCTCGTCGAGCTGCTGCGTCGTGATGCCGTCGAAGAGCGTGAGTTCGAGCTCCGACGCGATCTGCGTCACCCAGGTGATCTCATCACCGAGTCCCTGGCTCGCGTGCTCGATCGCGAGGTTGATCTTGTTGGCGTCGTAGGGCTCGCGCGTCCCGTCGCGCTTGACGACCGTGATGCTCACTTGCTCTCCTCCATGCGTACTGCCGCTCCTTGTCAGCCGTTCCCGGCATCCCCTGGGGGCGCGTCGGCCCCGTGATCTTCCTGTCGCAGAGTTCTCTGCCGACCGATTTCGTCCACCCCCGGCCGGGAAGTTTCACCACTATATATCGGGGCACCGACACGATCTACACCACTAGATGTTGTGGCGTGTCGTCCACAGATTGTGGATAAGTCCGCCGAGTTCTGCACAGATTCCACAGGCTACGACGCGCCTCGGACACGCCCCGACCAGCCCGCCGCGCGGGTAATGTGGGCAGGCTGTGAAGAACTACGCCGAGCTCATGCGCACCCCGGGAGTCGCCCGGCTCCTTTTCGCGCAACTCGTCGCGCGATTCCCCGGCGGGATGCTCTCGCTCGGGTTGCTCATCCACATCGAGGGCATCTTCCACTCCTACGGCGCCGCCGGGCTCGTGCTCGCGAGCCTCAGCGTCGGCCAGGCCGCCGCCGGACCGCTCACGAGCCGCTGGATGGGGATCTGGCGCATGCGCCCGGTGCTCATCATCACGAGCGTCGTCTGCGCCGCCGGCCTCGCGACCCTCGCGTTCGCCCCGCTCCCCGTCCCGGGGTTCATGCTCGTCGCGCTGCTCACGGGCCTCAGCTTCCCGCCCATCCAACCGGCCGTGCGCACCATCTACCCGAAGGTCGTCAACAGTCGGCAGCTCACCCCGCTGTTCTCGCTCGACGCGAGCGCCCAGGAGATCATCTGGGTGGCGGGACCCGTGCTCGTCACCTTCGTCGCGACGCAGATCTCGTCGACCGTCGGCATCCTCCTCTCGCTCGGCTTCCTCGTCGGCGGGGGCGCGTGGTTCATCTCCAGCCCCGAGGTGGGGCGTGTGCGCATCCCGCAGTCGAAGCGGCGCTTCGGGGTCGTGCTCGCGCGGCCCACGGTGCTGCTCGTCACGATCGTCGGCGTGCTGCTCGTCGGCAGCTTCGCGGCGATCGAGGCGGGCGTCGTGTCGATGTTCGGCGAGGGCAGCCCCGACTCCGGGATCGTGCTCGCGATCTTCGCTCTCACGTCGCTCGCCGGCGGACTCGCCTTCGGGCATCGTCCGATCGGCCCGTGGGCGCTCGCGCGGCGGATGACCGTCATCCTGCTGGGCTCGATCCTCGCCGTGTTCGCGTTCGAGTTCTGGACGATCTCGGCCGCGCTCGCCGTCGCGGGCCTCATGGTCGCGCCCGCCCTCGCCGTCATGTTCGCGGTCGTGTCGGCGACGGTGCGCTTCAGCGACACCGCGGAGGCCTACGGCTGGGTCGGCACCGGGCAGCTGCTCGGCGCCGCCCTCGGCTCGGCCGTCGCAGGGTTCCTCATCGACGCGGCGGGATCGACGGGCGGATTCTGGACCGCCGCCGGTCTCGCCGCGCTCGCCGTCGTGATCGCGGCCCTCTTCCATCGGGCGCTCCCCGACCTCCGTGGCCGCGACGCGAGCCCCATCCCCGACACCGAGCCCGTGCCGGTTCAGCCGTCCTGACGCCGACCGATCGCTGTTTGCCCGATTCGCCCCGTATTTCGAGAGGTTCAGGGCGAATCGGGCAAACAGCCGGTCAGTCCTGCACGAGCGGGTCGGTGGGGCCGGGCTCCGCGCGTGGGGGTCCCGCGGGAGGGTCGCCGTTGTCGACCTCCTCGGGGTTGGGCAGCCGGGCGAGGAAGCGGAAGAACACGAGGCCCGCGAGGGTCGCGAGTCCGCCGCCGACGAGGAACGGCAGCGTGAGGTCGACCCGGGCGAGCAGCCCCCCGAGCACCGAGCCGACCGGCATCGAGCCCCAGAGGATGGTGCGCCAGCTGCCGTGGACGCGGCCGAGCAGGCGCCCCGGGATGATCGACTGCCGCAGCGACATGACGAGCACGTTCCAGACGAGCACCGCGGCCGAGGTGATGAACCAGACGACCCCCGCGACCCAGAGCTCCGGCAGGAGGAACAGCGACACGATGGGCGCCGACGCGACGACGTTCGCGACCGCCATCGTCGGCCCGGCCCGGAAACGGGTGGTGAGCCGCGACGCGACGAGCGAGCCGAGGATGCCGCCCGCCGCACCCGTGAGCATGAAGACGCCGAACCACGCCTCGGGCAGCCCGAGCCCGTCGACGAGGAAGAGCACGAACGTCGCGGTCGCCGCCGAGAAGCACAGGCCGATGAAGGTCGAGAGGAACAGCAGCGTCGTCAGCATCCGGTTGGCGAAGATGAACCGGTAGCCCTCGGAGAGCTGGCGCCCCCACGACACCCGGGTGACCGGACGCGGCGTCGCGAACTGGCGCCCCGACGCGACGGCGGGCAGGAAGATCGCGAGGGCGGCGGCGAGCGCGAACGCGAGGGCGTTCGCGCCGAGCGGGATCAGCACGGTCACGGCGAAGAGCAGCGACGTGAGCGGGCCGGCGAGGAAGTTCTGCACGACCGTCTCGGCGGCCTCGATGCGGCCGTTCGCAGTCGGCAGCAGCGGCTTGCCGACGATGCTCGGGATGACCGCGCGGATGGCGCCGTCGTAGACGGTCTCGCCGATGCCGTAGAGGAAGATGACGACGTAGAGCGACCAGATGGTGAGGGAGTCGGTCGCGGCGAGCACGAAGAGGGTCACGGCGAGCAGCGTGCGGAGCGCGTTCGAGACGGCGAGCGCCGCGCGGCGGTCGACGCCGTCGACGATGAGACCGGCCGGGATCGCGAACAGCAGCCAGGGCACCATCTGCAGCGCCGCGATGCCCGAGACGAGCAGCGGGTCGGTCGTGAGCTGCACCGCGAGCAGCGGGATGGCGGTGCGCGCGATGCCGTCGGCGAGGCTCGAGGAGAGGTTCGCCGTGAAGACCTTGCCGAACTCCGCCCCGAGCCGCTCACGCGCCATGGAGCGACCCTACGCCGCGAGGACGACCCGTCACGCCGACTCCGCTCTCAGCCGATCGCGGTCGCGACGACGCGCGCCATCCGGGGCCGGATCACATGGTCGACGCCCTGCACGCGGTGCGTCTCGACGTTGCGGAGGCGCTCGACGATGCGCAGACCGGCAGGGTGCAGCAACGGGTCGATCGCGCCGTAGACGAGATGGATGGGCGCCTCGACCTGCACGAGGTCGCTCACCGTCGTCTGCGACTCGATCGCCTTCTCGAGCGACGAGGTGAACGCATGCCAGTTGCGTTCGGAGACATCCAGCAGGTTCTTGATCGGGGAGAGTCGGGCGAGGCCCGCCGCGGCGCGGATCGTGAATTCCTTGTTCGCCCGCAGGAACTCGTACAGGCGGAAGTAGCCGCCCATCGCGGCGCGGTCGAACGGGGCGCCGATCTCGGTCGGGGTGAGGTAGACCGGCGGGCTGACGATCACGAGGCGCGTGACCTGTCGGCGGTGCGTCGCGGCGTAGCGCGCGGCGATGAGGGCTCCCATCGAGTGGCCGACGAGCACGAAGCGCCGCAGCCGGAGCTTCCGAAGCGTGCGCTCGAGCGCCGCGACGTGCTCCTCGATCGTGTAGGTCGCATCCTCGGGCGCGGGTGACGAGCCGAATCCGAGGAGATCGATCGACACCGCGCGGTGGCGGTCGACGACGAGCGGCACGACGTACTCGAACGTGACCGACGACGAGGCGATGCCGTGCAGCAGCACGACCGGCGGCCCGTCTCCCGCGTCACCCGCGACATGGAGAAGGGGCGGCCTGCGAAGAAGATCGCGAAGCCACCCCATGCCGCCATGTTAGGGCGACGGAACCCGTGCGGATGTCACTCCTCGCGGAGGTTCTCCTTGTGTTCGTTCTTGGCGTGCACGGCGTCGCGTTCGGCTTCGGCCTGCTTCACCTTCGCATCGGCCTGCATCTCGTCGACCTTGTCGGAGAGGCGTTCCTTCGTGTCGTCGACCGTCTCGCCGACCTTCTTGCCCGTCGCCTCGGCGGCATCCTTCGCGGAATCCAGGAAACCCATGTCGTCCTCTCTTCAGTGGACTGTCGACGGTAGGCGCTCGCCCTGGGGAACCGGAGAGGGTTGACACCGGCGCCGTGACCGGATCGTGACCGCCTGACGACCGAATCGTGACGAACGTTGTGTGGTGCCCGGGCCGCGCACTGCCTAGCGTTGGCCGCATGAGGCGCACTCCGATTCTGACGACGGGACTTCTCGCGGCGGCGCTGCTGCTCACCGGCTGCAGCGCGGGGGCCGGCATGGCCACCGACGAGGCAGGGATGCCCGCGCAACCCGCGGACGGCGGCGGGGTCGTCGTCGACGGCGGCTTCGCGTCGGAGTCGGATGCCGGCGCCGACACGACCGAGCGGTCCGAGATCGTCACCGGCTGGATGACGGTCACCGCCGAGGATCCCGGCGCCGCCGCGCAGGAGGCCGTGCGACTCGTCGAAGCCGCCGGCGGACGGGTCGACGGACGCACCGAGTACGCGCCGTCGAACGGCGACGCGGGCAGCGCGTCGCTCACGCTGCGCATCCCCGCCGAGAAGCTGCAGGACGTGATCGACGACCTCGCCGAGCTGGGCCGCGCCGACGAGATCTCGACGTCGTCGACCGACGTGACCGTCGCGGTCGCCGACCTGGAGTCGCGCATCGCGACCCAGCGCAACATCATCGAACGGCTCAACGCGCTGTTCGCCCGCGCGGAGTCGATCGCCGACCTCGTCGAGCTGGAGACCCGCATCGCCGAGCACCAGCGCACGCTCGAGGAGCTCGAGGCGCAGCAGCGCTCCGTGGCCGATCAGGTGGCGCTGTCGACCCTGAGCCTGAACTTGCGCTCCGAGTCGCAGGCGCCGACCCCCGAGCCGGGCGACTTCCTGAGCGGGCTGAGCGCGGGCTGGGCGGGCTTCGTCGCCTTCTTCTCGGGGCTCGTCGTCGCGCTCGGCGTGCTGCTGCCGTGGCTCGTCTTCGCGGGATTCGTGACCGCCGCGGTCGTGCTCATCGTGCGTCTGCGTCGTCGCCGGAAGGCGGCGTCGGAGGGGTAGCGCCCGAGGAGGCCGCGATCTTCGGGGGCGGCGCCGTCAGTTCGACGGTGTGACGGCGAGGTCGCCGCGCAGCCCCCGCTGGATGGCCTCGGCCGCCGCGGTGACGAGCGGGGCGAGGGTTCCCGCGTGTGCCGGGGTCGGCATCCGCTCGCTCGAGACCGAGACCGCGACCGCCGCGACGGGTTCGCCCGTTCCGAGGCGCACCGCCGCGCCCACCCCGCTCACGCCGGGGTCGCTCTCCCCCACGGATGCGCTCCACCCGCGACGGCGGATGGCCTGGAGTTCGTCGAGCAGTTGGGCCCAGTCGGTCGTCGCCCGCAGAGTCGGGCGCTCCAGGTGGCGCCCGGGATAGCGACGCTCGAGGAGTCCCGGCGCCTCATGGGCGAGCATCGCCTTGCCGCCGGAGATCACGTGCGCCGGGAAGACCCGGCCGAGGCGCGAGGCGATGCGCTCCGGGGCGCCCCCCTCCAGCGACTGCACGAAACGCACGTTGCGCCCCTCGAACACCATGAGGCTCACCGTCTCGCCCGTCTCCCGACGCAGCCGCGCGAGCACAGGCTCGGCGATGTCACGAAGCGCGACCGCCGACGACGACGTGAGCGCGAGCTCGCGCAGGGCCTGCCCGGGGAGGTAGCGCCCCCCGACGTGCTCCTGCCGCACGAAGTCCAGGCGCAGGCAGGCACGCAGCACGCGATGGGCCGTCGACGTCGAGACGCCCAACTCTCGCGCCAGTTCGGCGACGGTGACGCCGCCGCGTGCGGCCACGATCGTGACCGTGCGCAGCGCAGCGGAGGCCGAACGCATCGCGTCGTCGGCATCCCGCATAGAGGGACGATAGCCCGAACCCGTCGCCGCCACACCCCCCGCGCGATAGACAGAGACCATGACGACGGAGTCGGGTTACAGGCGGATCGCGACCGAGGAGGCCTACGCCCCCGCGGAGGCGCTGGAGGCGTACGGCCGGGTACTCGACGAGGGCACGGGTGACCTGGGCTTCGCGAGCCTGTGGGACTACTACCTGCGCAACCCCAGCGACCAGCCGCGCACCCTGCGCGAGCGCATCCAGGATCTCGGCGAGCTGCGACTCGGCGACATGGACGCGCTCGGAGTCGACCACCAGGTGCTCTCGATCACTCCCGGCCTCGACACGCTCGACGTCGGTCTCGGCCGCGACCTGGCCCAACTCACCAACGAGCGGCTCGCCGAGGCGTGCCGGCGGCATCCCGAGCGCTTCAGCGCGCTCGCCGCGGTCGCCCTGCAGGACGTCGACTTCTCGGTCACCGAGTTCCGTCGCGCCGTCGAGCAGCTCGGACTCAAAGGCCTCATGATCAACTCGCACGTGCGCGGCGAGTACCTCGACCAGCCGCGCTTCGAGCCGGTCTTCGCGGCGGCGGAAGAACTCGGCGTGCCGATCTACCTGCACCCGAACACGCCGAGCGACCGGATGATCGGCCCCCTGCTCGACCGCGGCCTCGACGGCGCCATCCACGGATTCGCCCTCGAGACGGGCACCCACCTGCTGCGGCTCATCGTCTCGGGCGTCTTCGACCGCTACCCGCGGCTCAAGTTCGTCGTCGGCCACCTCGGCGAGGCGCTGCCGTTCACGCTCTTCCGCATCGACCACTTCCACGGGGTGCAGCAGCGGTCGGGTCGCTACCCCGACCGCCCGACGCTCGAGATGAAGCCGAGCGAGTACTTCCGTCGCAACATCTGGCTGACGACGAGCGGCATGGCGTGGGAGCCGTCGATCCTCTTCACGATGTCGACGCTCGGTGCCGACCGCGTCATGTACGCGACCGACTACCCCTATCAGTTCAGCCGCGACGAGGTCGCGGTGCACGACGATCTGCCGATCTCGGACGCCGACAAGCGCGCCCTGTTCGAGACCACCGCCATCGACGTGTTCGGCCTCGCTCTCAGCCCCACCGCCGCGGTCTGATAGTCTCGACGACGTGGCCGCGCTCATCGCGCCTGGCCTCGCGTCGTAGAACGCTTCCTCTCCTCCCGGATCTCTTTCGCGAGTTGACGAGTCTCTTGCGGCGAACGGATGTGCCTTCCGGCACCTTCGCCACCTCACGAATCCCGGCTGCGCCCTCGCGCGCTCCGGCGGAAAGAACCCATGGATACCACTGCCTTCGGCGCGCTCGGCGTGCCGTTCCCCCTCCTCGAGGTCCTCGCCTCGCAGGGCAAGACCACCCCCTTCCCGATCCAGGCGGCGACGCTGCCCGACACGCTCGCCGGACGCGACGTGCTCGGCCGCGGCCGCACGGGCTCCGGCAAGACCCTCGCCTTCGGCATCCCGCTCGTCGCGCGTCTCGGCACCCGCCTCGCCGGCGGACCGCGCCGCGCCGGGCGCCCGCTCGGCCTCGTGCTCGCGCCGACCCGTGAGCTCGCCACCCAGATCGCGACCGCCCTCACCCCGCTCGCCGACGCGTACGGCCTCACCGTCACGACGATCTTCGGCGGCGTCTCGCAGAACCCGCAGGTCGCGACGTTGCGCGCCGGCGTCGACATCGTCGTCGCCTGCCCGGGGCGCCTGGAAGACCTCATGAAGCAGAAGCACATCCACCTCGACGCGGTCGAGATCACGGTGCTCGACGAGGCCGACCACATGGCCGACCTCGGCTTCCTGCCCGGCGTCACCCGCATCCTCACGGCGACCCCGGCGGGCGGCCAGCGGATGCTGTTCAGCGCGACCCTCGACAACGGGGTCGACAAGCTGTCGAAGCGGTTCCTCGAGAACCCCGTGTCGCACGGCTCCGACGCCCCCGGCGTGCCGCAGGGCGCGATGGAGCACGTCGTGTTCGCCGCCGCCGACGCCGCCGCGAAGAAGGAGCTCGTGAAGACGCTCGCCTCCGGCACCGGACGGCGCATCATGTTCACGCGCACCAAGCACGTCGCCAAGCGCTGGGCGAAGGACCTCACGGCCGCCGGCATTCCCGCCGCCGACCTGCACGGCAACCTCAGCCAGGGCGCCCGCGACCGCAACCTCGCGGCGTTCGCCGACGGCACGACGAAGGTGCTCGTCGCGACCGACATCGCCGCGCGCGGCGTGCACGTCGACGACGTCGAACTCGTCGTGCACATCGACCCGCCGGCCGAGCACAAGGCGTACCTGCACCGGTCGGGCCGCACCGCCCGTGCGGGCAAGGAGGGCGTCGTCGTGACCCTCGTGCTGCCCGAGCAGCGCAGGGACCTCGCCGACCTCATGCGCAAGGCCGGCATCTCCGCCGCCGTGCAGCCCGTCACCGCCTCGTCGCCCGAGGTGACCGAGCTCGTCGGCGAGGTCGCGGCCTACGTGAAGCCCGCGCCGGCGAAGCAGCCCACGCAGTCGTCGGGCGCTCCGCGCGTCCGCCAGTCGTCGGGCGGTCGCACCGGCCAGCAGGGTGCACAGCGCCGCGAGCGCCAGGATGGCCAGCCGGCACGGCAGGGTCAGTCGGCCGGGCAGGGCGGTCGTCGCCGCCGCGGCGGGCAGGGCGGGGCGCAGACCCCGGCCGCGCGTCCGCAGCGCGGCGGAGTCGTGTGGTCGTCGTCCACGGGTGGTGCCACCTACTCCCGCGAGGAGTCGGCCCCCACGTCGGCCGGACGCCCCCGCCGCAACCGCCGCGCCTCCGCCCCCGGTCAGCGCCGCACCGCCTAGCCCCCAGCGGGTTACTCCGCACTTCCGCGCGTTGCTCCGCGCTCAACCCGCGGAGCAACGCGCGAACGGCGGAGCAACGAGCACGTGCCAGCGGCCCGGGTCCCTCGTGGGGCCCGGGCCGCTGAACGTATCCGCGATCGGGGGTGCCGCCCGGAATCCGACCGCGGGGTCTCTCAGTGCTGGGTCGCCCCCTCCGCGCCGATGCCGGTGAGCGAGCGCACCTCCATCTCGGACTGCTTGGCGACATCCTCGACCTTGCGGTCGGTGATCGTGCCCAGCCAGCCGAGCAGGAACGCGAGCGGGATGCTCACGATGCCCGGGTTCGACAGCGGCCAGACGTGGAAGTCGACGCCCTGGATCATCGACGTCGACAGGCCCGTCGCCTCGTTGATCGGGGCGCCCGAGACCACGGGCGAGAACACGATGAGGATGATCGCCGACGCGAGCCCCCCGTACATGCTCCACAGCGCGCCACGGGTCGTGAACCGCTTCCAGAACAGCGAGTAGACGATCGTCGGCAGGTTCGCCGAGGCCGCCACCGCGAAGGCGAGCGCCACGAGGAACGCGACGTTCTGCCCGTTCGCGAGGATGCCGCCCACGATCGCGACGAGGCCGATCACGACGACCGTGATGCGCGCGACGCGCACCTCGGAGCCGGGACCGGGGCTGCCCTTCTTGATCACCGACCCGTAGATGTCGTGGCTGAACGACGCCGCCGCGGTGATCGTGAGCCCCGCGACGACCGCGAGGATCGTCGCGAACGCGACCGCCGAGATGATGCCGAGCAGCAACGGACCGCCGAGTTCGAACGCGAGCAGCGGAGCCGCCGAGTTCGCCCCACCCGGAGCCGCCCGGATGACGTCGGCGCCGATGAGCGCCGCCGCCCCGTAGCCGAGGATGAGCGTGAACACGTAGAAGATGCCGATGAGCCAGATCGCCCACACGACGCTGCGCCGGGCCTCCTTCGCCGTCGGCACCGTGTAGAAGCGCATGAGCACGTGCGGCAGCGCCGCGGTGCCGAGCACGAGCGCGAGGCCGAGCGAGAGGAAGTCGAGTTTGCTCGTATCCGAGGCCCCGTATTGCACCCCTGGCGCGAGGATCGCGTCGGTGCCGGCGGTCTTCACGGCGTGGTCGAGCAGCTCGGAGAGGTTGAAGCCGTGGATCGCGAGCACCCACACGCTCATCACGAGCGCGCCCGCGATGAGCAGGAACGCCTTGATGATCTGCACCCAGGTCGTGCCCTTCATCCCGCCGACGAGCACGTAGACGATCATGAGGGCGCCGACGACGGCGATGACGACCGACTGCCCCACGCGGTCGGGGATGCCGAGAAGCAGCGACACGAGGCCGCCCGCGCCCGCCATCTGGGCCAGCAGGTAGAAGAAGCAGACGACGAGCGTCGTCGTCGCGGCCGCGATGCGCACGGGACGCTGCTTGAGCCGGAACGAGAGCACGTCGGCCATCGTGAACTTGCCGGTGTTGCGCAGCAGTTCGGCGACGAGCAGCAGGGCGACGAGCCAGGCGACGAGGAAGCCGATCGAGTAGAGGAACCCGTCGTAGCCGTTCAGCGCGATCGCCCCGCAGATGCCGAGGAACGACGCGGCCGACAGATAGTCGCCTGCGATCGCCGCGCCGTTCTGCGGGCCCGTGAACGAGCGTCCGGCCGCGTAGTAGTCGGCCGCGGTCTTGTTGTTGCGGCTCGCCCGGAAGACGATGACCATCGTCGCGGCGACGAACACCAGGAAGATCCCGATGTTGAGCAGCGGGTTGCCGATCTCGGTCTCCATCAGCGTTCCTCCTCCCGGATCTCGGCGGCGATCGGGTCGAGGCGTCGGTTGGCGAAGGAGACGTAGAGCATCGTGATGATGAAGGTCGTCGCCACCTGGCCGAGCCCGATGAGCAGCCCGATGTTGACCCGACCGAATACGGGGGTCGCCATGAAGTCGGGCGCGTAGCCCGCGAGCAGCACGTACACGAGGTACCAGACGAGGGCGAGCCCGAGCACCGGGAAGACGAATCTCCGGTGCCGGCGCCTGAGGTTCTGGAACCTCTCGGTCTTCTGAATGGCTGCGAAGTCGACGTCGGGGGTGACGTCGGTTCCGGAGCCCTGGGCGTCGTTGCCCATCGCGTCTCCATCCTGGCCGGGCCGGGGCCGGCCTGTTCGAGGTGTTCGCGGCCCACTCTGCGCGGCGGCACGGACTCGCGGGGGCGTGCGCCGCTCGTCGTCGGTGAACGGTCGCGATCCTGCGCCGAATGGACCTGTCGGCTCGGCGAGTGCGGAACTAGGTTGGGGGGTGATGGTCGAGTCGGTGCTGCTCGTCCTGGCAGCCGCCGCCGCGGCGGGGCTCGCCGGGTTCGGCGGGTATGCCCTCGCCCGGCGCGTGGCCCGCGGCGGACGCGATCTCGGCACCGAGGCGGAACAGGCGCGCTACACGACGCTCCACCTCGCGACGCGGGCGGCGGAGCAGCTGCGTGGCGGACTCGAGGAGGCCGACGCCCTGCGCGCGACCCGCGACCTGCGCACACTCCTCGACTGCGACGCCCTCGCTCTCGCGGGCACGGGCGGCGTGCTCGCCCTCGACGGTTCGGCACTGCTGTCGGACGGAGCCCGCCTGCGCGCGACGGCGGAACGGCTGACCGCGGCCGTGCTCGGCGGCTCGCGCGCGCACGTCGAGCGCGCCGCGGTGGGGTCGGGACGTGAAGCGCTGGATGCCGTCGCCGCCCCGATCGTCGTCGGCGGTGAGACCGTCGGGGCGGTCGTCGCGTTCTCGCGCAACGTGCGGGCGGGGCTCGTGCGCGCGACGGGCGAGGTGGCGCGCTGGGTCGCGACGCAGCTGGAGCTCGCCGAACTCGACGCGTCGCGGGCGGCGCTCGCCGAGGCGGAGGTGCGCGCGCTGCGGGCCCAGATCAGCCCGCACTTCATCTACAACGCGCTCAACGCGATCGCGTCGTTCATCACGACGAACCCCGCGCACGCCCGCGAGCTCGTGCTCGACTTCGCCGACTTCACGCGGTATTCGTTCCGGCGGCACGGCGACTTCACGACCGTCGCCGAGGAGCTGCGCAGCGTCGACGGGTACCTGCGACTGGAGCGCGCCCGTTTCGGCGAGCGCCTCGCGGTGACACTGCAGATCGCCCCCGAGGTGCTGTCGACGATCATCCCGTTCCTGTCGGTGCAGCCTCTCGTCGAGAACGCGGTGCGCCACGGCCTCGAAGCGAAGGAGGGCACCGGCCGTCTCGCGATCACCGCGAGCGACTCGGGCGCCTACGCCGTGATCACCGTCGAGGATGACGGGGTCGGCATCGACCCGGCGCTCGCCCGGTCGGTGCTCGCCGGCCGCGCCGCCGGGGAGCACGTCGGACTGCACAATGTCGACGCCCGGCTGCGTCAGGTGTACGGCGACGACTTCGGTCTCGTCGTCGAGACGAACGTCGGGGCGGGCACGCTCGTGACGATGCGCGTGCCGAAGTCGCAGCCCGGCCGGGCGACCGACGTCGTGCCGGCCGCGGGGGGCCGGGTCGCATGATCTCGGTGCTGATCGCCGACGACGAGCCGCCCGCGCTCGACGAGCTGGAGTTCCTGCTCGGCGCCGATCCGCGGGTGGGCACGGTGCACCGCGCCCCGTCGGGGGCCGAGGCGGTGCGCGTCATCGCGCAGCATCCGATCGACGTCGTGTTCCTCGACATCCACATGCCGGGCCTGTCGGGTTTCGACCTCGCGCGCGCCCTCGGCCGCTTCGAGCGCAAGCCCGCGCTCGTGTTCGTCACCGCGGACGAGGACGGCGCGCTCGAGGCGTTCGAACTCGCCGCCGTCGACTACCTGCTGAAGCCCTTGCGCGCCGAGCGGCTGCAGCGCTCGGTGTCGCGGGTGCTCGAGTCGCTGCACGCGCCGGCTCACACGGGGCCGATCAGCCGCCCCGAGATGGTGGCCGTCACCCTCGGCACGACGACGCGGATGATCCGGCGGGACGACATCCGCTACGTGCAGGCACACGGCGACTACGCGCGGCTGCACACCGACGACGGCAGTTACCTCGTGCGCATCCCGCTGAGCGACCTCGAGCAGCGCTGGCGCGACGCGGGGTTCGTGCGCATCCACCGCTCCTACCTCGTCGCGCTCGCGCACGTCACCCGCGCGCGCCTCGCCGCCGACCGGCCGAGCGTCACCTCGGGAGGCGCGGAGTTGCCGGTCAGCCGCCGCTCGCTGCCGTCCCTGCGCGAGAGCCTCGGCACGAGGGCCACGCGGTGAGCGCACCCCCGCCGCGGGTGCGCGTCACCGCTCCGCGCACCGGGGTGCCGCGGGCCACCGACCCGGGCCCGGGCGACGCGTCGGCCGTCTACGTGCGCTCCCTCATCCGCTCCCAGTTGCGGGTCGCCCTGCTCGCCGCGGGGGGTTTCGCGGTCGTCCTCGCCACCGTCACCGCGACCCTCGCGTTCGTGCCGGAGGTGCGCGAGCTCACGCCCGGCGGCATCCCGATCGCGTGGTTCGTGCTCGGCGTCGGCGTCTACCCGCTCGTGCTGCTCGTCGCCGGTGCGGTCGTGCGGGCGGCGGAGCGCAACGAGGCCCGCTACCGGTCGCTCGCCGACGACGACGCGTGAGCGGCGCCCCGTGAACCCCGTCGTCGGCTACGTCTCGATCCTCGTCGTCACGGTCGCGACCGTGCTCGTCGGGTTCTTCGGCCTGCGGGTGTCGCGCACGACGGGCGACTTCTACGTCGCCTCACGCACCGTCCGCCCGTGGTGGAACGCCTCCGCGATCGGCGGCGAGTACCTGTCGGCGGCGAGCGTGCTCGGCATCGCCGGCCTCATCCTGCTGCGCGGCGAGTCGGCCCTGTGGTTCCCGATCGGCTACACCGCCGGCTACCTCATGCTGCTGCTGTTCGTCGCGGCCCCGCTGCGGCGATCGGGCGCGTACACGATCCCCGACTTCACGCAGGCGCGACTCGAATCGCTGCCCGTGCGGCGGCTGACGAGCATCCTCGTGATCGTCATCGGGTGGTTCTACATCGTGCCGCAGCTGCAGGGCGCCGCGCTGACGGTCGGCATCACGACCGGTCTGCCGCGGTGGGCCGGGGCGGTCGCCGTCGCCGTCATCGTCGGGGTCGTCGTCGCAGCGGGCGGGATGCGCTCGATCACGTTCGTGCAGGCGTTCCAGTTCTGGCTCAAGCTCACGGCGCTCGCGATCCCCGTCGTGCTTATCCTCGTGCTGCTGCCGGGGGTGACTCCGGCGCTGCCGACGTCAGTTGCGCTGCCCGTGCCGCCGCCTCTCGACGGCGCCGAGCTCTACTCCTCGGCGTCGCTGCTCGTCGCGCTGCTGCTCGGCACGATGGGTCTGCCGCACGTGCTCGTGCGCTTCTACACGAACCCCGACGGTCGCGCCGCACGCCGCACGACGCTCATCGTGCTCGGGCTGCTCTCGGTGTTCTACCTCTTCCCCGTCGCGTTCGGGATGCTCGGGCGCGTCTACGCACCCGGCCTCGCGTCGGAGCCCGACGCCCTCGTGCTCGTGCTGCCCGGCATGCTCGTTCCCGGCGTGCTCGGCGAGGTGCTCACCGCGCTCGTCATCGCCGGCGCGTTCGGCGCCTTCCTCTCGACGTCGTCGGGGCTCGTCGTCTCGCTCGCGGGCGTCGTCTCCCAGGAGCTCTTCGGTGGATCGGTGCGGGGCTTCCGCATCGCCGCGATCGGGTCGGCGCTCGTGCCGCTCGCGGTCGCGCTGCTCACCGAATCGTCGGGACTCGCCGGCTCGGTCGGGCTCGTGTTCGCATTCACCGCGTCGACCCTCTGCCCCGTGCTGCTGCTCGGCATCTGGTGGCGCGGGCTCACCGCGCGGGGCGCGATCGCCGGGATGTCCACGGGCGCCGTGCTGTGCGGCGGCGCCATCCTGCTCGCACCCTTCGTGACGGGCGGCGGAGCGGGCGGCTGGTTCGGCGTGCTGCTCGCCCAGCCCGCCGCGTGGTCGGTGCCGATCGCGACGGCGGTCATCGTGGGGGTGTCGCGGCGCGATCGGGGGCGCGTGCCGCGCGGCGCCGATCGCTTCCTCGCGCGGCTGCATCTGCCGGAGCGGGTGGCCGCGCGCGGCGACGCCGCGCGGTGAGCGGTGAGCGGCGTCGAACTCAGGCCGAGAGCGACGGCACGGATCCGGTGTCGTGCGCGTGGCCGCCCGCGGCGGCGAGCGCCTGCGTGCCGACCGGGGCGAGCACGGACTCGCGGATGATCTCCAGCGGCTCGCAGTACGAGCCCGGTCCGTAGTGCGACCAGTAGCGGGCCGAGGCGAGCACGAAGTCGGGCGCGAGGTAGTCGGGCCGGTCGCCGCGGGTCGCGAAGTGGCGCAGCATCGCGAGCTTGGTGTCGGTGAAGCCGTCGATCGGCACGAACCGCGTGGGCGCGAAGTCGACGGTGCCGGTCGTGCCGTGGAAGCACGCGACGGTCGGCACCTCCTCGCACGCCGTGACGACGGCCTCGTGCACGACGCGGTGGTCCTGTCGGCGGTCGTGGGTGCTGTGGGTGTAGACGATCGTCGGGTCGAGGTCGGCGATCACGCCGCGGACGGCCGCGAGGATCGCCGTCATGCCGCCCGCCATCTTGTCGTCGAGCACGAGCCGCGCACCGATGACGTCGGCCGACGCCTGCGCCTCGGTGTGGGCGAGTTCGAGTCCGCCGACCCGGCGCCCCCGCGAGAGGGTGAGGATCGTCACGTCGTCGCCCGCGGCGCGGTGGGCCGCGAGGATCCCGCCGACCCCCGCTTCGGCGTCGTCGGGGTGGGCGCCGACGACGAGGACGGTCTGCCGGCGACGGGCCGCGCCCTGCGCCGCCCGGAACGCGGTCGCCAGCTCGGTGAGCTTCGCGGCGAGGTCACGCGCGGAGGGCGGCTCGGTGAGGAACTCCGTCACCCCGAGCCGCACGGCCTGCACGGCATCCTCGAGCGCCGCGCCGTCGGCGAGCACGACGACCGGGGTGGCGGGCCGCTCGTCGCGCACGGCAGGTGCCGCACCCATCGCCTCCAGCCCGAGCACCACGGCGTCGGGTTCGTGTCGCTCGACGGTCGCCCGCAGGTAGTGCCGGTCGGTCACGAGCACGGGCGCGCCGAGCGCGAGCTCGAGCTGCGCCTTCAGGCGGGCGATGTTCGTCAGTCCGGCGTCGACGAGCACGATGCGGAACGGGTCGGACACGGGCGGCTACCTCCGGGAGTTCGGGTTTCTCGGGCGGATCCCCAACTCCCTCGGTGGTGAACAGCAGGTTACCGAGAGCCCGTACCGCGACGGCAGGGGCGCGGTGCCCCCAGTCCGGGTCAGTCCCGCGTCAGGGACGCGGTTCGAGCACGACGATCGGCGCGGGCCGCCCGCGCTGCGCGACGTACTCGTCGTAGTCGGCGCCGTCGGAGTACTCGCGCCAGCCCTCCCACAGGCGGTCGCGCTCGGCGCCCGTCACCTCGCGCGCGACGACGCGTCGGGGCCCGTCGAGGGTGTCGACGCTCGCCTCGGGATTCGCCCGCAGGTTGTACAGCCACGCGGGGTGAGGATGCTGCCAGCCGTTCATCGCCATCGTGACGTAGGCGTCGCCGTCGAGGTAGTAGGCGACGATGACCGCGCGCTCCTGTCCGCTGCGCGCGCCGGTCGTGAGGAGTCGCAACATGCCCCATTCGCCGGGGCGCGGACGCCGCAGCCCACGGCGTCCGCCGCTGAACGCGTAGATGCCGCGGTGGATCGCCCACGCGGTGCGCACGAACCAGCGCGCGGGATGTGCACGCGCGACGTCTTCTCGGGAGCGGCGGTCATGTTCCGAGTGTCAAGCAAACCCGACTCGGTGTCAAGCTTTCTTTACACTCGCGCCGTTTCGGTCATCCCTCGGCGGGCGGCTTCGCGGCGCGGCGGCGGGGCGCGGGCTGGTTGATCGCGTCGCCGATCGCCTCACCCTGGGCGCGGGCGTTCAGGATGTCGGCGATGTCGATGCCCGTGACATCCCGCACGATCTGCACGGTCGTCGCGAGCTGACCCGCGTGGTGTGAGCCAGGCTATCGATGAGGCACGCACGATCGGTACCGCGGGCGTAGCCCCCAACCGAGTGTCGCTGACTAGCGTCTCAGAACGACCTCGTCGGTCACGACGCCCACTCTCATCGTGAAGGCGCCGTCGCGGCGTTCCGGCGTGAGCAACGTGCGCGCCTCATCGATCGAGCCAACCCACAACTCCTCGCAGCCGTCGACCTCGAGTCCCCAGCCTCCCGGCGGCGGCGGCAGCGCGCGGGTCTGCGCATAACCGAGCAGCGAGGCCCCGTCGAGCACCTCCACGGCGCGCGCCTCCCAGTCGGCTGCGGCGGACGACCCGACGAGAAACCGCACGACCTTGAAGGCGCCCGCCTCGGCCCCTGCGATTACGTGGTGCGTGCCGAAGAACGAGCACTCGCGGATGAGCCGGTCGAAGACGAGCAGCTCGTCGGCGCTCATGATCGCGTGGTAGCCCTCGGCTGCGCGGTTGCGCACGCGGTCGTCCGGCGAGACGTACTCCGAGAACGCGACGGCGTCGTGCGGCGGCGACGTCGTGTCGAACAGGACTTCGCACTGCGCATACCGCGCGACCGTCGCCGACTCGGGCTGCCGCGTCGCGAGTTCCCAATGGGTGCGCCACCGCGGCACCCACTCCTGACGAGAGGCGAACGACGGATGTCGGCGAGCGAGGTAGGTGATGCGCTCGGGCGCGCTCATGACGACTCCGGCGGCTCGCCGACCGATCCCGTGACGTGCGCCAGTTGCCCGGTCGCGACGCCCGCCGAGTAGCCGCCGTCGACCCACAGCACCTGGCCGCTGATGTACGAGGCGTCGGGACCGGCGAGGAAGACGAGCGCGGCGGCCTGCTCGTCGGCTGTCGCGGTGCGGCCCAGGGGCATCGGAATCGCGTCGAGGAACGCCTCCCCTCGCGACGCCCGTGTGGCGGCGAGGATCGGCGTCTCCGTCATCCCCGGTGCGACCGCGTTGATCCGGATGCCGCGCGCGGCGAGGTCGACGGTGCGTCCGAGCGTGTAGCGCACGAGCGCGTCCTTCGAGATCGCGTACCCTGTGCCGACCTCGCGGCGGTGCGCGCGGCACCACGTGACGGCCTCCTCGCGCGACCGCGTCGCGAGCAGGCCGTCGAGGAGTTCGGCGCGCTCCGCGTAGCGGGAGGCCGCGAGCGACGCCGTGACGACGACGGCGGCGCCCGCGGGCATCCGCGGATCGAGGGCTTCGGTGAGTTCGCGCGTGCCGACGAAGTTGATACCGACGACGAGCGCAGGGTCGAGCGTGCCGCTCACTCCCGCGACATTGACGAGAGCATCGACGGTGCCCACGGCATCCGCCGCCCGTGCGATCGACGCGGAGTCGCCGAGGTCGACCGGCACGAAGGCGCGGAACTCCACGGCCGGCGCGCGCACGTCGAGACCGACGACCTCAGCGCCGAGCGCGCGGAGCCGCACGGCGACCCGTTCGCCGATGCCCGACGCGCAGCCGGTGACGGCGACCCGGAGCCCCGCGAACGACACGTCGTCAGAGTCCGGCCGACGGGGTTGTCTGGCGGCCCCGGCTGC
The DNA here is from genome assembly GCA_946481135.1 of uncultured Microbacteriaceae bacterium. Next base: position 27,892 of record CAMLMQ010000002.1, on the reverse strand, counting down.
CGGGCGCGATGTCGATGGCCTCGCCGTACCACGTCATCCCGATCGGGATGTCGGGTCCACCCCACTCGACGGGCACCCAGTCCGGGTCGAACACGAGGTAGCCGCCCGAGTAGAGCTCGATGCGGTGGTCGGACCCGGGATCGTGCACGTAGAGGTACATCGCCTGGCCGACGCCGTGCTTGCCCGGGCCCACGCCGTACGAGACGTCGAGGTCGCGGATGCGATCAGCCGCCGTGAGCACGTCGTGGTAGTTCTCGAGGTTGAACGCGACGTGGTGCAGTTGCGCGTTCTTCTCGTCGCGGTTCACGCCAATCGCGACGTCGTGCATCTGGTTGGTCACGGACATCCACGACGCCATGAGGGTCGACGGGTGGTCGGGCATCATGATGAACTCGCGCCGCTTGAGCCCCATGAACTGCTGCAGCCAGGCCTCCGCCTCGTTGATCGTGCCGGGGCTCGTCTGGATGTTGAAGTGGTCGAGCCGGCGGGCACCGAGCCCGCGACGCGTCGAGCTCGAGGTGGGGAGCCGCGAGCGCAGCTCGTCGGGCGCCGCAGGCTTGTCGATGTCGTAGTAGAACTCGAACGGGTGCTCGCTGAAGGGGGTGAGGAAGCGGATCGCCGTCCCGCGGCCCGTCTCGTGGCCCGCGGGCACCTCGACGACCTCGATCTCGGCGGCCTCGAGCTCTTCCTTGAACAGCTCGACGTCCTGCGGGCGCTGGGTGCGGAAGCTGTAGGAGTTGACCCGTGCCTCGTCCTGCTGCGTGAGCACGAGCGAGTGGTGCACGAGCTCCTGGTAGCCGCGGAGGTACGCGACGCCGTCGGCCTGTGCGACGACCTCCATCCCGAGCAGGTCGCGGAAGAAGCCGAGCGATCTCTCGAGGTCGGGGGTACCGAGGTCGATGCTTCCGGCGTGCGCGATGCGCGGGCCGGGGTCGTAGCCGGAAGGGTCGGGCATGTCGGAACTCCTTCTTACTTCTGGTTCGAGCGCAGGGTGAGGGCGATGTCGGTGAGCATGTCCTCCTGGCCGCCGACGAGCTTGCGGCGCCCGGCTTCGATGAGGATGTCGCGGGCGTCGACGCCGTAGTTCGCGGCGGCGACCTCGGCGTGGCGCAGGAAGCTGCCGTAGACGCCCGCGTAGCCGATCGTGAGGGTCTCCCGGTCGACGCGCACGGGCCGGTCCTGGAGCGGACGCACGAGATCGTCGGCCGCATCCTCGAGGGCGAAGAGGTCGCACCCCGTCTCCCACCCGCGCAGGTTGGCGACGGCGACGAACGCCTCGATCGGCGTGTTGCCAGCCGCTGCGCCCTGGCCCGCGAGGGAGGCGTCGACGCGGTACGCGCCTTCCTCGACGGCGGCGACGGAGTTGGCGACGGCGAGCGAGAGGTTCTCGTGCGCGTGGATGCCGACCTGCGTGGCGTCGTCGAGCGTGTCGCGGTAGGCCTTCACGCGGTCGCGTACCTCCTCGGTCGTGAGGCGACCGCTCGAGTCGGTGATGTAGACACAGTGCGCGCCGTACGACTCCATGAGCTTCGCCTGAGCCGCGAGTTCCGCGGGACCGATCATGTGGCTCATCATGAGGAACCCCGAGACGTCCATCCCGAGCTCTCGCGCCTCGGCGATGTGCTGAGCGGAGACGTCGGCTTCGGTGCAGTGCGTCGCGACCCGCACGGAGGTGACTCCGAGCTGGGCCGCCCGGCGCAGCTCGGTGACGGTGCCGACGCCGGGCAGCAGCAGCGTCGTGATGATCGACGACCCCGCGTTCGCGACGGCCGCCTCGATCCACTCCCAGTCGGTATTGCTACCCGGGCCGTAGTTGAGGCTCGAGCCGGCGAGGCCGTCACCGTGGCTGATCTCGATCGCGGCGACCCCGGAGTCGGCGAGCGCCTTGACGATCTCCCCCGCCTTCGCGGGAGCGAGCTGGTGACGGATGGCGTGCATCCCGTCGCGCAGCGTCACATCCTGCACGTAGATGCGCGTCATCGCGCCCGCCCCTTTCGCTCGGCGAGACGTTCCGCGACACGCATCGCCGCCGACGTCATGATGTCGAGGTTCCCGGCGTAGGCCGGGAGGTAGTGCGCGGCACCCTCGACCTCGAGGAACACCGTCACCTTCCAGGCGACGTCGCCCGCACCGTCGGGCAGCAGCGTCGCGACCGCGGGGCGCTCGACCGGTGCGAACTGCACCTCTTGCACGAGTCGGTAGCCCGGCACGTACTGCGCGACCTCGGCGACCATGTTCTCGATCGAGGTGCGCACGGCATCCTGATCGACGTCGCCGACGAGGCAGTACACCGTGTCGCGCATGATGAGCGGCGGCTCGGCGGGGTTGAGGATGATGATCGCCTTGCCGCGCGCCGCGCCGCCGACCGACTCGATCGCGTGGGCCGTCGTCTCGGTGAACTCGTCGAGGTTCGCGCGCGTGCCCGGACCCGCCGACCGCGACGACACCGACGCGACGATCTCGGCATACGGCACCGCGGCGACGCGTGAGACGGCCGCGACGATCGGGATGGTCGCCTGACCTCCGCACGTCACCATGTTGATGTTCGGGGCGTCGCGGTGCTCGTCGAGGTTGACGGGCGGCACGACGAACGGCCCGATCGCCGCGGGCGTGAGATCGATGAGCCGCTTGCCGTAGGGCTCGAGGGCGGCGGCGTTCGCGACGTGGGCGGAGGCGCTCGTCGCCTCGAGCACGATGTCGACGTGCTCGAACTCCGGCATCGCGATGAGACCTTCGACACCGTCGGAGGTCGTGGCGACACCGAGGCGACCGGCCCGGGCGAGTCCGTCGGAGGCCGGGTCGATGCCGACCATCGCGAGCACCTTCAGCGTCGGCGCCTCGCGCGTGATCTTGATGAGCAGGTCGGTGCCGATGTTGCCCGACCCGATGATGGCGACTCCCGTCGTCATGATGCCTCTCCTCCGTCGGGCGCGAAGCGCGCCGTCACTCTCCCGAGCGGAGCGATCTCCGCCGTGAACACGTCCCCCGGACGCGCCGCCACCATCGGCCCGAGCGCTCCGGAGAGCACGATGTCGCCCGCACGGAGCGGGTCGCCGAGCCGGATCGCGGTGCGCGCGAGCCAGGCGAGGGCGTTGAGCGGATCCCCGAGGCAGGCCCGTCCATCGCCGGTCGACACCTCCTCGCCGTTGCGCGTCATCGTCATGACGACGTCGGCCGGCTCGACCTCGTCGAGCGTCGAACCGCGCTCCCCGACGACGAAGACCCCGCTCGACGCGTTGTCGGCGACGGTGTCGGTGATCTGGATGCGCCAGTCGGCGATGCGGCTGTCGACGACCTCGATCGACGGGAAGGCGAGCGCCACGGCCGCGCGGACGTCGGCATCGGGGTCGGTGATGTCGGCGCCCAGCAGGAACGCGACCTCGGCCTCGGCGCGCGGCTGCAGCAGCCGCCCGGCCGGGATGGGTTCGTCGTCGGCGAAGCGCATGTCGTCGAGCAGCACGCCGAAGTCGGGTTGGTCGACGCCGACCTGCGACTGGATCGCCTCGGACGTGAGTCCGATCTTGCGGCCCACGAGCCGCGCGCCGGCTGCGAGGCGCCGCGCGGTCACGGTGCGCTGCACGTCGTACGCGAGGTCGATGTCGGTCGTGCCGAGCAGGTCGGTGAGTGGTGCGATGGGCACACCGCTCGCGGCCGCCGCGCTGAGCCTGTCGGCGGCCTCGGCGACGAGCTGATCGCGTGTCATCGGATCCCCCCGAGGAACTCCAGGGCGACCTCGTCGAACACGTCGCGCTGCTCCCACTGCGGCCAGTGGCCGGCGCCCTCGATGAGGCGGAACCGGCCGTCCGGCATCCGCTCGGCCATGTCCATCCCCGCCCCGGCCGGACCGGACGGGTCGTCGCTCGTCCAGACGACGAGCGCGGGCGCGCGCACCGCCGCGAGTTCGGCGTCGGTGACGAGGTTGCGGCGGCGCACGTCGGGGTCTTGCAGACACAGGATGTGCCGCATCGACCGCGCGAATCCCGGGCGGGAGTAGATGCCGCGGCGCACCGCGACGAGCTCGTCGGTGACGGTCGACGGATCGGCCATGAGCCACTCGAGCCGGGCGCGGATGCGCTCCTCGCTCGGGTCGTCGGCGGCGGCCTGGCTGAGCGAGCGGATGCGCTCCATGACCTCGGGTGTCGCCATCGTGCCGCCGGGGGTGTTGAGGATGAGACTGCGCACCCGCTCGGGGTGCGCGGCGGCGAACTTGACCGCGACCCAGCCGCCGAGCGACTCGCCGCTCAGGTGCACCGCGTCGAGCCCGAGCGCGTCGAGCAGCCCGAGCAGGTGCTGCTCGTAGTCGGCGATCTCGAGGTCGTGCTCGGCGAGGGTCGACCACCCGTGCCCGGGGAAGTCGTAGAGCACGACGCGATGACGGGCGCCGAGTGCGCGGAGGTTGCGGGTGAACGCCTCGAGGTGGCCGCCCGTGCCGTGCAGGATGACGAGCGGCGCGCCCTCACCGTGCTCGAGCACGCGCGTCGACCAGTCGCCGACCTGCACGTGCCGCACGACGAGGTCGAGTCCTTCGAGTTCGGTCCACAGGGTCATGCCCTCGTCCTCCGTCCGAGCTGCGGTTGCGGCAGCTCCGTCTCCGGCACGCCCACCTCGGTGAGGAAGCCGCGCACCATGTCGCTCGCCCGATGCGCCGTGGCGACCCCGCCGACGATCCGGTCGGGACGCACGAGCACGACCGACTCGGGGCGTGCGTCGAACCAGCGCTTGAGTGACCCGTCGAGGTCGCCGACGATGGCGGCGTCGCCCGCGGGCGCGTCGTTCTCCCACGGGAGCTGCACGGCGGGCCGAGCGCAGACGAGCCGGATGCCGGCCGCTTCGGCGCGGGCACGGGCGTCGTCGTCGAGGAGGGCGCGCGGGTCGTTGTTCCACGCGACGAGCGCGAACCACGGTCCGAGGGCGTCGTCGAGTCGCTGACGCGGCACGTCGCGCGTCGCGACCCACGGCTGCGGGAAGAGCCGCCCGACCGGCGTCGGGGCCGACACCGACCCGACGCGGGTGAGCGCGCCGCGATCCATCGTCGGCATCGGCTTGAAGCGCATCTGGACGATGTAGAGCTTCGCCTTCGGGATGAGCGAGATGCCTTTGAAGAAGACGTCGCGCAGGGCAGCTCCGACGCGGTTGCGGATCGACACGACCTGCCCGACCCACCGGCTGAGCTGCACCATCGCCCGCACGTGCTCGCGACGCTCGAGGTCGTAGGTGTCGAGCAGCCGGTCGTCGGCGGTGCCGCGCAGCACCATCGCGAGCTTCCAGGCGAGGTTGAACGCGTCGCGGATGCCGCTGTTGTATCCCTGGCCCTGCCAGACCGGCATGACGTGGGCGGCGTCGCCGACGAGTAGCACGCGGCCCGACCGGAAGCTCGTCGCCATCCGCGAGTGGTGCGCGTAGACGCGGCGGCGGATGATGTCGACCTCCGTGCCGGCGGGAACGTAACGTTCGAGCAGCCGTCCGATGAACGCGTCGTCGTCGGCGTCGACCTCGGTCTCTCCGGGCTTGAGCATGAACTCGAAGCGACGGATGCCGTGCGGCAGCCCTATCGAGACGTGCGGTCGGCGCGGGTCGGCGATCACATAGGCGCCGGGTCGGCCGAGCGGATCGTTGCGGATATCGATGACGAGCCAGTTGGTGGGCGCGGTCGTGCCTTCGAACCCGAGCCCGAGCGACTTGCGGGTCTGGCTGCTGCCGCCGTCGGCGCCGACGACGTAGCTCGCGCGCAGCGTGCGAGAGCCGTCGGGGCCGTCGATCGTGAGGGTGACGCTCGTGCCATCCTGCGCGACGGCGGTGACGGTCGACGACCACCGTACGTCGACGTCGTCGAATCGCTCGAGTCCTTCCAGCAGCACCCGGTCGGCGAGCGGCTGCACGAATCCGTTGCGCCGCGGCCAGCCGAAGTCGCCCATCGGCGGCGCCATGCGCGCGAGGTCGCGGTACTTCGCGTCGACGAATACGAGCAGCTGATCGGGCACCGTGTGGCGGAGCACGTTCTCGACGACGCCCGCCGACTGGAACGTGCGCAGCGTCTCGTCGTCCATCCCGACTCCGCGCGGGTAGTCGATGAGCGATGCGCCGGCTTCGATGACGATCACGCGCACGCCGTAGCGGCCGAGGAGGTTCGCGGTCATGAGCCCTGCCGGTCCGGCACCGATCACGACGACCTCGGCGTCGAGGGCATCGTGCGCGGCTGCTCCGCGGGCTGCTCTAGGGGACACCATCATCCTTGTGCATTATTTGCTTCATCATTGTTCAATAACTGCTCAGAGGTTACGGATGCGGGCGGTCGCTGTCAATCCGCGTCGCGCTCATCGGGCGGTGAGCCCGCCGTCGACGACGACGATCGACCCGGTCATGAACGACGCCTCGCTGGAGGCCAGGAACGCGACCACCGCTCCGATCTCGTCCGGCTCGCCCCAGCGCCGCATCGGCACGCGGAGCGTCTCGTTGATGAGCCGCTCCGTCGATGCCGCATCCGGAGCGAAGCGCTCGGTCTGCTGCGTGCGCACATAGCCCGGACACACCGCGTTGACGCGGATGTCGTCCGCCGCCGCGCTGAGTGCGAAATCCTTGGTCAGGCCGACCACGCCGTGCTTCGCCGGCCCATAGCCCGGAGCTCCGATCGATCCGGTCACCCCCGCGATCGAGGAGACGTTGACGATCGCCCCACCGCCGGTGCGACGCATCGCGGCGAGCGCGAGCACCATCGCCCGATAGACCGGGATGAGCAGCATCTCGACATTGCGCTCGAACACCCGCTCGCCGTCGTGCGCGATGAGCCCCGCCGAGTTGACGCACACGTCGAGACGACCGCTCTCACGCTCGACCCGCTCGAACGCCGCGGCGAGCGACGACTCGTCGAGGATGTCGACCCGCACCGCGTCTGCGGAGCCGCCGGAGGCGCGCACGTCGTCGCGCACGCCCTCGGCGCCCTCGAGATCGAGATCCGCGACCCACAGCCGGGCTCCGCGGCGAGCGAGGGCGAGGGCGCTCGCCCTCCCGATCCCGTGCGCGCCGCCGAGCACGAGGGCAACCCTGTCGTCGAGGTCAGGCATGATCCTCCACCCCCGGCCTCGACATCGCGGCGAGCGATCCGAGGTGCCGCGCGGCGACGAGCCCGAACGTCATCGAGGGCCCGATGGTCGCGCCCGCGCCCGCATAGCTGCGGCCCATGACCGACGAGCTCGCGTTGCCGACGACGTAGAGCCCCTCGATCGGCGTGCCGTCGTCGCGCAGGGCGCGGGCGTGCTCGTCGGTGACGACGCCGCCGTTCGTACCGAGGTCGGAGAGGATGATGCGGAACGCGTAGTACGGCCCGCCATGCAGCGGGGCGAGACTCGGGTGCTCGAGGGTGATGTCGCCGTAGTACCTGTCGTAGGCGCTCTCGCCGCGATGGAAGTCGCGATCGACACCCGCCTCGGCATCCGCGTTGTACCGTGCGACGGTTTCGGCGAGGGCATCCTGGGGCACCCCGATCGCGACCGCGAGCTCCTCGACCGTCGCCGCCGTGCGGAACGAGTCGGACTCGGTCCAGCGTTTCGGCGGACGCCTCCCGGTCGGAGCCGGAGCGAACGGCACCCACGGGATCGGAAGATGGCCGAAGATGACGTACCGTCGCCACGACCACTCGTCGGTGATGTACCACGACGGGATGTGGCTCACGCCGCTGCGCTCCCCGTCGATCATCGCGAAACCGAAGTCCTCGTACGGCGCGGCCTCGTTGATCCACCGCCGACCGGCGCCGTTGACGATGAGCTGGGAGGGCAGCATCCGTTCGTTGAGGCTGAACTGGATGCGGCCGGGCGCCCATTCGACCGCGGGGAACCACCAGGCACTGTCCATGTTGTCGACCGCCGCCCCCACGTCCATCGCGGCGACGAGTCCGTCGCCCGTGTTCGACTCGGCGCCGAGTGTCGCGTCGGCAGAGGCCTCAGGTTGCCAGCGCTCTCGCATCGCGGCGTTGCGATCGAAGCCGCCGCTCGCGATGATCACACCGCGCGCGCACAGACGGACAGCACGCCCCTCACGCTCCACGACGGCGCCGACGACGCGCTCGCCGTCGGTCACGAGCGAGGTGAGCGGCGACTCGAGCCAAAGCCGAACGCCGCGCGCCCGGACGGCGAGCAGGAGCCGCGCCATGAGCGCCTGCCCGATCGTGGCGATGCGCTCCCCCGTGAGGCGGGACCGCACCATGCGCCAGAGCAGTTTCACGAAGAGGCGTTTGCCGGCCCAGGTCTGGCGCAGGCGGTAGAAGTCGGGCAGCTCGGTCGGGCCGATCCAGAGCCCGCGCGGGGTGACGGCGAGCGGCGGATGGAGCAACTCCGCGTCGTCGCCGAGGCGGCGCAGGTCGATCGGCGGCACGTTGATCGTGCTGCCGAGCGCCGACCCGTCCGGGAGCTCGGGGTAGTAGTCCGGGTAGCCGGGCTTCCAGACGAACTGCAGTGCGGGGTCGAGCGACTCGAGGAACTCGAGCATGCGCGGGGCCTCGTCGACGTAGGTGCGCAGGCGCGAGTCGGCGACGCGGCCGTCGGTGATCGTGCGGAGGTAGCGGAGCGTGCGGTCCGGGTCAGGACGGTGCCCCTGCCGCACCTGCGACGGCGCGCCGGGCACCCAGATGCCGCCGCCGGAGAGTGAGCTCGATCCGCCCACCCACGGGCTCTTTTCCACGACGAGCACCCGGAGCCCGTCGGCGTGGGCGGTGAGCGCGGCGGTCAGCCCGCCGGAGCCCGCGCCGACCACCAGCACGTCGACCTCGTCGTCGAAGCCGGTCGGCGTTTCCTGCGCGTCAGGAATGTGCATTATTTGCTACTCTCATGCCGATAATTGCTGCGAGGAGAGGATCGGGGGCGACCGTGCCGAACGACGCCGAGGAGACCGCCGCCGCGCGGCGCGACACTATGCTGAGCCGCGTGCAGACTGCGAGACAGGACGAGCCGAAGGCCCGCGACGGCAACCAGACCCTCGCGCGCGGCCTCAAGGTCTTCCTCGCGATCGTCGACGCCGACCACGGCATGACCGTGCAGCAGGTGGGCGACCTGCTCGGTGTGCACCGCTCCATCGCGTACCGCCTGTTGCAGACCCTCGGCGACTACGGTCTCGTCGCGCGCAGCAAAGACGGCGTGTACCTCCCCGGGCCGCGCCTCGCGACGCTCGCCGGTGCGTACCTGCCCGCCCTCCGCGAAGCCGCCGCACCGATCATGCAGACGCTCGCCGACCGCCTCGAGTCGACCGTCTCGATCTTCGTCGAACAGGGCAGCGATGCCGTCATGGTCGCGATGGTCGAGCCGACGACGTCGACCCACCACATCGCGTTCCGCCCCGGGATGCGCACCCCGCTCGACCGCGGTGCCGCCGCGTACGCGATTCGCGCCGGCAGTCCGCCCGTCGCCGGCGAACCCGAGAAGGTGGCCGAGGCGCGCGCGAACGGCTTCGCGCTGAGCCACAGCGAGGTGCTGCCCGAGGCCTACGGGGTCGCGGCGGCCATCCCGCTCGATCTGGGCGTTCCCCGCGCGTGCATCAACCTCATCACCTACCGCGGTGACATCGCCGAATCGGCCGGACCCGAGATGCGTGCGGCCGCGGACGAAGTCGGACGCGCCTTCGCGCCCACGATCTGACCGTCCTCGCATCGCCCGTCCCGGCATCCGTCAGCCCGCCGAGCCGGCCGCGCGCCGCGCCGCGATGTCGTTCGCCGCGACGAACCCGAACGTCATCGACGGGCCGATCGTCGCACCGGCGCCGGCGTAGCTGCGGCCCATCACCGAGGCCGCGGCGTTGCCCGTCGCGTAGAGCCCCGGGATGGCGGAACCGTCGGCGCGGAGCACGCGGGCGTGTTCGTCGGTGCTCACCCCGCCGTTCGTGCCGAGATCGGCGAGCACGAGCTTGAACGCGTAGAACGGCCCGCCGTGGAGCGCGACCGTCGGAGTCGGGAGCGTCACGTCGCCGTAGTAGCGGTCGTACGCGCTCACGCCGCGCTGGAAGTCGGAGTCGACGCCCGTGCCGGCGGTCGCGTCATAGCGTGCCATCGTCGCCGCGAGCACGTCGCGCGGGACGCCGATGCCGTCGGCGAGTTGCTCGACGGTGTCGGCCTTCACGAACGACCCGGAGTCGCGCCACGCCTTCGGCACGCGGCGGCCGGTCGGCGCGGGGGCGAACGGGATCCACGGGATCGGCAGGTGCCCGAAGACGATGTAACGTCGCCACGACCACTCGTCGGTGATGAGCCACGACGGGTTGCGGGCCGTGCCATCGGGAGCGCCCTCGATCATCGCGAGGCCGAACTCCGAGTACGGGGTCGCCTCGTTGATGTATCGGCGGCCCCCCGAGTCGACGATGAGCTGCGCGGGCATCATCCGCTCGTTGAGGCTGAAGACGACGCGGCCAGGACCCCAGGACACGCAGGGGTACCACCACGCGCTGTCCATGAGCTCGAGCCCGGCACCCGCGTCTTCGGCGGCGCGGATGCCGTCACCGGTATTGCTGCGCGCTCCGAGACTGAGGGCCGGGTCGGCGAACGGCTGGAACTGTGCACGCATCTCGGCCGAGTGATCGAACCCGCCGCTCGCGATGATCACGCCCCCCGTTGCTCGGACACGCACGGACTCGCCGTCGCGCTCGACGACCGCGCCGACGACACGACCGCCCTCCTCGATGAGCGAGATGAGCGGTGCGTTCAGCCAGAGCCGGATGCCGCGGCGACGGAAGGCGAGGAACATGCGCCCGATGAGGGCCTGGCCGATCGTGACGATCTTCTCGCCGAGCAGTCGCGCGCGCGCCATGCGCATCGCGAGCCGGACGAAGATCACCTTGCCGGCGAACGTCTGCCGCAGCCGGTAGAAGTCGACGAGCTCGTTCGGCGCGATCCAGAAGCCCTTCGGGGTGAACCCCACGGGTTTCAGCATGCGGTCGGCATCCTCGCCGAGCTCGCGCAGATCGATCGGCGGGATGTTGATGACGCTCCCGCGCTCCGACCCGCCGGGCAACTCGGGGTAGTAATCGGGGTAGCCGGGCTTCCACACGTACTGCAGCACCGGGTCGAGCCCCTCGAGGAACTCGAGCATGCGCGGGGCCTGCTCGACGTACGCCTCGAGCCGCTCGCGCGACACCGTGCCGTCGGTGAGCCGCTCGAGATACTCGACCACGCCGGTCGGATCGGGACGGTAACCCTCGCGCGTCTGAGCCGGGGCACCGGGCACCCAGATGCCGCCGCCGGACAGCGCGCTCGAGCCGCCGAAGCGGTCGGCCTTCTCCACGACGAGGGTGCGCAGACCCTTCGCGTCGGCCGCGAGCGCCGCAGTGAACCCGCCCGCGCCCGACCCGACGACGAGCACGTCGACCTGCTCGTCGAACTCGTCGCTCATCGGCCGTCTCCGACGTGGTCGAGGATGAGCCGCACGGTCTCGTCGGGCTGCTCGAGCTGCGGGCAGTGCCCGGCGCCGCCGACGACGGCGGAGCGGGCATCCGGGATGCGCGCCGTGAGCGCCGCCGCCCAGCCCGCGGGCTTGAGCTTGTCGCCCCCGCCCTCGAGAACGAGCGTCGGCACGGCGATCCGCTCGTACGCGGGCTCGCCGCCGCCGGACGAGACATGTCCGGGTCGGCGGAAACGCGCCGACGCGACCGCCTCCCAGGCGCCCGGGAGCACGCTCATCGCGTGGCGCCGTGCGACGTATGCATCATCGGCCGGCACGGTCTCGTCGACGAAGAGCGCGCGGACGATCGCCCGCATCCCCTCGAGCGACGCGTCGTAGTCGGTGAGGGCCGCCATGTGCTCGTTGTCGAGGATCTCGCCGCCGCCACAGATCGTGACCATGCGACTCACCGGCAGCCTCGGAGTCTCCGACGCCTGGTCGACGAGCAGCATGACGGCGCCCATCGAGTTGCCGACGAACGCCGCACGCTCGACACCGAGGCGGGCGCAGAGCGCGGCGACGTTGCGAATCCGAAGGCCCCGGCCGTCGACGAAGTCGACCACCTTGGCCGAGAATCCGAAGCCGAGGATGTCGGGGGCGATCACGCGGTGGTGTTCGGCGAGGGCGGGGATGACCCGTTCCCAGCCGAGCTCCGCGCTCGAGCCGAACTCTCCCCCGTGCAGCAGCACGATCGGATCGCCCGCGCCCGCCTCGAGCCAGCTCGTCTCGAGCCCGTCGACGACCTCCGTGCGACGATCCCACGCCGCCATCAGTCGACCACCGTCGCGCCCAGGTAGCTCTCCCGCAGGGTGTCCCACGAGCCGAGGCCCGCGACGTCGGTGTCGATCGTGATGCGTCCGCGGTCGAGCACGGCGACACGATCGGCGACGGCGAGCGAGTGATCGATCAGCTGCTCGACGAGCAGCACGCACAGCCCCTCCTTGGTGAGGCTCGCGATCTCGCCGAACACCTCCTCGACGATCGCGGGCGCGAGACCCGCCGACGGCTCGTCGAGCATGAGCACCGAAGGCTGCGGCATGAGCGCCTGGGCGATCGCGAGCATCTGCTGCTGACCACCGCTCAGCGAGGCCGCCATCTGCGTGCGCTTCTCCTTGAGGATCGGGAAGCGCTCGTAGGCGCGCGCGATCCCCTCGTCGATCGCCCCGCGGCGACGTCGCACGACGTAGCCGCCGAGGCGCAGGTTCTCTTCGACCGTGCGCTGCCGGAAGACGCGCTTGCCCTCCTGCACAAGCCCGAGCCCGGCCTTGACGCGTTTCACGGTCGAACCGGTCTGTGTCTCGCCGTGCAGCACGACGGTGCCGCCCATCGTCGGCAACAGCCCGGCGATCGCCGAGAGCGTCGTCGTCTTGCCGGCGCCGTTGCGTCCGAGCAGCACCGTGAGTTCTCCGCTGCGGCAGGTGAGCGACAGTCCGCGCACGACCTTGAGCTGGCCGTAGCCCGTCACGAGGTCGGTGACCACGAGCGCCTCGCTCATCGCGACTCCTCCTTCGACTGTCCCTGGTGCTTCGCCTGTCCCTGGCCCTTCGCCTTCTCGGCGCGCTCACGCGCCGCCTTGCCCAGGTAGCTCTCGATGACCTCGGGGTCGTCGCGCACCTCGTCGGGCGTGCCGCCCGCGATCATCGCGCCGAGATGCAGCACGTCGATCCGATCGGCGATCCGCAGCACCATCTCGAAGTTGTGCTCGACGATGACGATCGTCGCGCCCGCGTCGGCGAGTCGACGGATGACCGCCGAGAGCGCCTCCACGTCGGACTCGTCGAGCCCGCTCGCCGGCTCGTCGAGCAGCAGCACGGCTGGGTCGGCAGCGAGCGCGCGCGCCACCTCGAGGATGCGCCGCGTGCCGAGCGGAAGCTCCTCCGCCGGGCGGTCGGCGAGGTGGGCGATGCCCATGATCGACAGCAGCCGCACAGCCTCGGCGCGGTCGCGGCGCATCGCATGACGCGAGCCGGGGAGGGTGAGCATCCCGGAGACGATGGACGTCGGTTCCGACCGGTAGCGCGCGACCTCGACGACCTCGGCCACCGTGAGCCCCTTCGGGATCTGCGGCGTTTGGAACGTGCGCGCGATGCCGGCTTTCGCGAGCTTGTGCGCGGGCATCCCGGTGACGTCGCGGTCGCCGAGCCACACGGTGCCTCCGTCACCCTTGAGGAAGCCGCCGATGACGTTGAGCAACGTGGTCTTGCCCGAGCCGTTCGGACCGATGAGGGCGGTGACCCGCCCCGGCACGGCCTCGAGGTCGACGCCGGCGAGGGCCGTGTTGCCGCCGAAACGCTTGACGATCCCCGTCGCGCGCAGCACCTGTCCGTTGAGGGGAGGCAGTTCCGCCTGCTCGGCGATCGCGCGTTCGACGTCGGGCATGAGGTCGTCCTTGATGATGCGCGAGCGCACCAGCTTGGTGAGCAACTCCGCGATGCCGCCGCGGAAGAACAGGCCGCCGACGATCAGCAGGAGGCCGAAGAACGGTAGCGAGAACTCCTGGAGGGCGGTCGCGCGGAGCGGTCCGATGACGAGGATCGCGGCGCCGAAGGCCGCGCCGTAGATGCTCGCCGAGCCGCCGATGATCGATGCGGCGAGGATCGCGACAGCCATGTGGAAGCCGAAGGACACGTCGGAGACGTAGCCCTCCTGATAGGCGAAGAGGGTGCCCGCGACTCCGGCCGGGAGCGCGCTGATCACGTACGCCGAGAGCTTGAGCCGCGTGATCGAGTAGCCGAGCGACCGGGCCAGCACGGGCGACTCCCGCATGACCTTGAGGGCATTGCCGTGGCGGGAGACGACGTAGTTGCGCAGGAGCGCGAACACGAGGATCGCCATTGCGATCACGAGCATGTAGTACGTCTCGTTGTCGAGCTGCTGACCGAACACCGACGGCAACGGGATGCCGGAGAGCCCCGCGCTGCCGCCCGTGTAGACCCGCAGGAGCGACACGATGTCGGGCAGCAGGAGCACGAGGAAGAAGGTCACCATTCCCAGCGACCACGACCCGAGGCGGAGCCCGGGGCCGCCCGTGAGCAGTCCGACCCCCATCGCGGCGATCACCGCGATGACGAGGGTGATCGGCAGGTCGAGCCCCTGCACCGCGAAATAGCCGGCGAAGTAGGCGCCCGCCGCGTAGATCGCCGATTGGCCGAGGGCGAGCTCACCCGCGTAGCCGAAGGCGATATTGAGCCCGACCACGAGCATGCTGAGGAGGGCGATCGTCACCATCATGCGGAGCGTGCCGCGAGGAGCCCCGAGCACGGGAAGCAGCATCACGACGACGCCGACGAGGAGCGGCACGATCCAGAAGGGCAGGCGACGGGAGGTGCGCAGTGAGAGGAAGCGCATCAGACAGTCCTTCCCGTCCGACGACCGAAGATCCCCTGCGGGATCACGAGCAAGACGATCAGCAGCAGCACGAAGACCGTGATGTTGGGCCACTCGCTGCCGAGGTAGCGGGCGGCGAACACCTCGATGAGGCCGACGCCGAAGCCTCCGACGACGGCACCGGCGTAGCTGCCGAAGCCGCCGATCGCGAGCGCGACGAAGGCTTTCACGGCGAGGAGGTCGCCCAGGTTGTAGATCGCGAACGTCTTCGCTCCGATAAGGGGGCCCATCGCGGCGAGTAGAGCGCCCGCGATCACGAAGGCGCCGATCGCGAGGGCGCCCGCGTTGATCCCGCGCAGCGCACCGGCCTCGCGATCTTCGGACGTCGCGAGCGACGCCATCCCGACCATCGTGCGCTTCGTGATGATGCCGACGGCGACCGCGAGTCCGACGGCCGCGAGGATGATGAGCAGTTCGACGAGCAGGACGCGCCCGCCGAGGAAGTCGAGCGGCGCCTCTCCGAAGTAGGGCAGTCGCTGCGGGTTCGCGCCGAAGAGCACGAGCGCGATGCCCGAGAGCAGCGTCGCGACTCCCAAGGTCGTCACGAGCTCGTTATGCGCGCCGCGTCCGCGCAGCCAGCGGATCGCGCCGAGCTCCTCGAGTGCGCCGACCAGTCCGCCGACGAGCGCGCAGAGGATGATCGTGAGCCAGAGGGGCAGATCGACAGCGCTTCCCGCACCGAGGGCGATGAATGCGCCGATCATCACGAACTGCGCCTGCGCGAAGTTGAACACGCGCGAGGCGATGTAGACGATGTTGTACCCGATGGCGACGATCGCGAAGATCGCGCCGAGGCTGAGCCCCGCCCAGATGGTGGTCATCATGGCCGGCCGCCGCCTCGTGCTTCGTACCTCACAGCAGAGTTCCTCCCAAGCGTCGTTGCTGGTCGCAGTTCATATTCTGCACACATCCCGATCACTAATTGCAAATTTTCCTTGACAGTGGATGCGCGCGCTCCTTACTTTTGTCGCGTCGGGAGCCGATCGTGCGCCCGGATCGGACCGTACCGAAGCGGTCCGTAGACACAGCAAGGAGACAGTGTGGTTTCTCGCAAACTTCTCGCGGCAGCTGTGGTGCTGCCGCTCGCGCTCGTCGGCTGCACGTCCGGCGGAGGCGACCCCACGGACGGCCCGGCTGAGTTCGACGGCACCTTCACGGTGTACGCGAGCCTCGCCGTGACCGGCCCGCTCGCGGGTATCGCGGGCGCCAACGTCGACGGCCTCGAGGCCGCCGCGCAGGCGATCAACGCCGCCGGCGGCATCGACGGTCGCGAGGTGCAGATCGTCGTCGGCGACGACGGCGCCGACCCGACGAAGGCGGCGACGCTCCTCCAGGAGCAGCTCGACACGACCGAGATCGACCTCGTGGTGGCCGGCAACACGAGCAACGTCGGCCTCGCGCTCACCCCGATCCTGTCGCGTGAGCAGATCATCTCGACGGGCCAGCAGGCGGCGATCAACGACCCCGAGGCGTACCCGTATCACTTCAGCTTCGTCGTCCCGACGCGCACCCAGACCCAGGGCATGCTCGAGAAGGTCGAGGCCGAGGGCTACGAGAAGGTCGCGTTGCTTCACGCCAACGACGCCAACGGTACGGCGATCGCCGACACCTACCGTGCGCTGTTCGAGGACGCGGGCATCGAGTTCATCGACGAGTCCTTCGCGCCGACCGACGTCGACATGACGGCGCAGCTGCAGCGGCTGCAGTCGCAGAACCCGGATGTGCTGATCCTCTCCGGTCTCGGCTCCGTCGCAGGCTACGAGCTGCAGAGCCGCACGAAGCTCGGTTGGGACATCCCGACGCTCGGCCACACCGACGTCGGCACCACCGACCTCGCCGCCGTGAGCACCGAGGCCGACTGGACCAACGTCGAGCTGCTGACCTTCCACGTCATGGACACCAACTCGGAGCGCACGGCCGGCTTCGAGCAGCTGCGGTCCGCGCTCGACGAGGCGGGCTCCGCGCTCGACCAGTCGTTCGCGCAGTACGCGGTCATGTGGGACCTCCTCTGGGTGGCGAAGCACGTCTGGGAGAGCACCGACTCCGACGACCCGGCCGACATCAAGGACGCCTACGAAAGCCTCGACATCCGAGCGGATGCCGACTCGCCGTACACGTTCGTGCCGGTGATCGCCTACGCGCCGGACTTCCACCAGCTCGTGATCGACCCGGCCGACGGCATCACGTTCATCAAGCCGGGACCCTACGTCGATGGTCTGATCGACCAGGGCTGACCCCGATCAGCGAAGGGGCCGTCGTCCGCGAGGACGACGGCCCCTTCGTCGTGCGCGGGAGCCCCAGCCTTCCACACCCTGACTCCGACGCATTTCGCGCACTTGCGCGTGCCGTACACCGGCGCGCGGCGATCACATGCCGTAGGGGGCCGACTCTCCCGTCGCGGCGTGGTAGCCGGCGCGATACCCGAAGGTCTGCCCGGGGCCGAGCGTGCCGCCCGCGCCGCCGTAGGCCATCCCCATGACGCTCGCCATGGCGTTGCCGACCGCGTAGAGGCCGGGGATGAGGTGGCCGTCGGCGTGCACGACCTGCGCGTTGGCGTCCGTGAGGGGGCCGCCCTTCGTGCCCATCGCGCCGGCCCGCACGGGAACCGCGTAGTACGGCGGGGTGTCGAGCGGCCCGAGGGTGCGCGACGCGCGATCGGGGGCGTCCGGGTCGCCCCAGTAGCCGTCGTAGGCACTCTCACCGCGGTGGAAGTCGGGGTCGGCGCCCGCGGCGACATTTGAGTTCCAGGCGGCGACCGTCGCGGCCAGCCCCTCGGGGTCGATCCCCGTGCGCTCGGCGAGTTCGGCGAGGTCGGCCGATCGGTGGAACCAGTCGAGCGGCTCGCCGCCCGGAGGCACCGAGAGGAACCCGTACCGGTCGAGGTGCCCCTGGTCGATCACGAGCCACGCGGGGTCGTTGCCGTACTCGAAGCGCGTGACGTCGAGTTGATGGAACGCGCCGCCCATCGAGTTGTAGTCGCTCGCCTCGTTCACGAAGCGCTTCCCGGCCCGGTTGACCATGATGCTGCGCGGCCGCGTGCGTTCGAGCCGCA
This sequence comes from uncultured Microbacteriaceae bacterium, assembly GCA_946481135.1. The sequence goes on along the minus strand of CAMLMQ010000002.1, from coordinate 10,039 downwards.
CGCTGCGGCTGCGCACGTGCCCGTCGTGGGTGTCGCCCGGGATCTGGATGACCGGCACCCACCACGCCTCGCGCATGGAGCCGAGCGCGGCACCCGCGCCCTGCGCCATCCTGAGTGCGTCGCCCGTGTTGTAAGGCGGCGAGACGGGTCCGCGCATCGGGCCGCGCAGAAACGCGCGCACGAGCTCGGGGTCCCACTCGAAGCCGCCGTTGGCGAGCACGACGCCGCGTCGGGCCGAGATGACCTGTTCCCCATCGGCGGTGTCGAACCGCGCGCCGACGACCCGGCCCCTGTCGACGACGAGGTGGCGTCCGCGCCAGCCGGTAACGGGCTGGATGCCGCGGTCGAGCAGTCCGCGCAGCAGGCGGGCGATGAGTGCCTGGCCCGCGATCGCGACCGCGGCGACACCATCGGACGTCGCGTTGAGCCGCTTGCGGGTCTCGGCGTCGAAGCCGACGTTGCTGAAGTCGGGCGGGAAGGTCGTGATGCGGTCGGCCCAGTCTCCGAGCTCGGCATAGTCGTACGGGAGCGGGCTGAGCGAGCGCCCGCCGCCCGGGCGACCGCCGGGATGCTCGGGCTTGTAGTCGGGGAAGCCGACGGCGATCTCGTAGCGGAGCGGGGTCTCGCGCTCGACGAAGTCGATCATCGCGGGAGCTGAGCGCACGAACACCTCGACGAGGGCGGGGTCCTGCGTGCCGTTGGAGAGTGAGTCAAGGTAGGCGAGTGCGTCCTCGACGGGCAGCGGGATGCCGGGGTCACGTTGGTGGGCGGGGATCCAGCAGATGCCACCCGACGTCGCGCTCGTGCCGCCGACCGTCGTCGCACGTTCGGCGAGGATGACCTCGGCTCCGTTCGCAGCGGCGGCGAGGGCGGCCACCATCCCGGCCGCGCCGCTGCCGATCACAAGCACGTCGCACGCGAGTACGTCGTCCGCTGCCTTCATCGCCGCCTCCTCCCTGAGGTAGATGTGTATATAATGCACACTGTTGTTGCATTATCCACACTAGGACTACCCTGGCGCGGTGACAAGCCACGGACTGCGCGGCCGCCTCACGCGGCTCCTGCACTGGGAACTCAACGTGCGCGACCTCGCCCGGTCGGTCGCCTTCTACGAGGCGCTCACCCCTCTGCGCGCGACGCCCGCGATCGATGACGGGCGCACCCGCTCCGTCCTGCTCGTGGGCGATGCCGCACCGCTGCCGCGACTCCGCCTCGTCGAGTGGCGGGAACCGCCCACGACCGGAGTCGCGCACGGCAGCATCGCCGCGATCGGCTTCACGCGCGTCGTGCTCCATGTCGCCGACCTCGACCGCACGCGCGAGCTCGCGGAGTCGCTCGGGATCGCGCCGGTCGCGCCGACGACCGGTGACGACTTCAGGTTCGAACTCGGCTCCCGCGGCAGCGTCGCCTACCAGGTGTGGTCATGCCTCGACCCCGATGGCATCGTGGTCGAGTTCCTTGAGAACCCGATCCCCAAGGTGAGCACCGTCGCGCAGGGCACCGCCACCCTCGCGCGCGACCTCCGCTTCTTCACCGAGGTGCTCGGCCTCGATGTCGTCGACACCGTCGCGACGACCCGCCCGATGCCCAACGTGTACCTCCCTGGCGACCGCCCCGTCGAATTCGAGGGAGTGTTCCTCCGGGTTCCCGGCGATGCAGGTGGCTACCTCGACCTGCTCGAGCACCGCGATCCCGCGTCGCGGCGTCCACCCTACGACGTGCCGCACCACGTGGGGGCGATCCGCTGCGCGTTCGAGGTCGAGCAGCTGGATGCAGCCGCCCGGGCGGTGCGCAGCGCCGCGTGGTCGGGCACGCCGTTCACGATCGGCGAAGGCATCCGCGTCATCGACTTCGGGGAGCCACTCGGACGTCGCCGCGCGCTCGACCTCCGCGATCCGGAAGGCGTCGACTACCAGCTCGTCGAAGGAGCCGGCTGACGAGCCTCGCCGGTGCCGTCGACGCTCTCGCCGGGGCGGCTCTGTCGTGCGCGGGGCTACTCGGCGGCGGGCTTCGGCTTCGCCGCGCGACGCGGACTCGGCTGGTTGATCGCCTCGCCGATCGCCTCACCCTGGGCGCGGGCGTTCAGGATGTCGGCGATGTCGATGCCCGTGACATCCCGCACGATCTGCACGCTCGTCGCGAGCTGACCCGCGACGCCCTGGCCGACCGCCGCCGCGCCCGAGCCGTCGGACGAGATGACCGTCATGTTCGAGATCGCCGAGAGCGGCTCGGATGCGGCGCGCACGATGTCGGGCAGCTGCGCGATGATCTGCTGCTTGAGCAGCTCCGCGCTGCGCTCGGCGAGCGCCTCGGCCTGCAGCTTCTGCGACTCCGCCTCGGCGGAACCCTTGAGCCGGATGGCCTCGGCCTCGGCCTCACCCTCCGCGCGGAGCGCCTCGGCGGCGGCGATGCGGCGGTTGCGCTCGGCGAGACCCTCCGCTTCGAGCGCCTCGGCGGCGGAGCGACGGGCGTCGCGGTCGGCGTTGGCCTGCGCCACCGCGGCGGCCGCACGCGCCTGGGCGTCCTTCTCGCGCGCGTACGCGTCGGCATCCGCCTGGGCGCGGATCTCGGCGTCGAGCTCCTGCTTGCGCAGCCCGACGCGCTTGCCGGCCGTGATCTCCTGCTGCGCGACGACCTCCTGCTGCGCGATCGCCTCGGCGAGGGGAGCTGCGGCCCCAGCCTCGGCGCGTGCCTTGTCGGTCTCCTTCTGGATGTCGGCGGTGCGCAGATCGAGCTCGCGCTGCGCCTCGGCGAGGGCCTGGTCGGCGGCGATGCGCGCCTGCTCCGACGCCCGACGCGCCTCCGCCTCGGCGATCTCGGCGACCTGCTTCACGCGCGCGGCCTCGGCGCGACCGAGGTCCTTGATGTAGCCGTTGTCGTCGTCGATCTCCTTGATCTGCAGGGTGTCGATCTGCAGACCCTGCACGTCGAGCGACTCACCGACGGCTTCGAGCACCTGACCCTGGAGGGCCTGACGGTTGGTGATGATCTCGGTGACGGTGAGCTGACCGACGATCGACCGGATGGAACCGGAGAGCACTTCTTCGGTCGACGACTCGATCTGGTCCTGCTGGTTGAGGAACCGCTGGGCGGCCGCCCGCACCATCGGTTCGGAGCCGCCCACCTTCACGACCGCGACGGCGTTGACGCGGATCGTGATGGCATCCCGGGTCTGCGCGACGGCCTGCACATTGAGCTGCCGGCTGCGCAGGCTGAGCTTGAAGTACGCCTCGACGATCGGCTTCACGAACACGCGCGAACCGAAGACGACCTTCTGGCCGGCGTTCTCGTCGGCTTCTCCCCCGCGGCGACGACGCGAGGTGACGATGATCGCCTCGTCGGGCTTCGCGATCTTGATGCCGCGGATGATCACGATCAGCACGATGAGCAGCAGCACCGCCGCCGCGGCGATCGCGATGAGGAGAGCGGGGTCGGGCAGGAACGGGAACATGCCCCCAGTATGGCGGCAAACGGGAGCGGAACTCAGGTCGGATTCAGGCGGAGCCGTCGACGGGGAAGTCCGGATGCGGATCCCACCCGGCGACCTCCCGCAGCCGGGCCGCGAGGCCGAGCGCCGCGAGCCGCGCGTGCTCGACGCCGACCGGCGAATGCACGTCGATGGCGACGGGCGGCGGGTCGCCGAACTTCGGGACCTCGACCTCGACCCACACGCCCCCGTCGAGTTCGACCCGGGGACGCGCGGTGTCGGCGCCGACCACCGGAAGGTCGAGCGTGAGGGCGACCACGGCGAGGGCGTCGATGCGGCTGAGCGCGACGGGCACGACGAGCGTCGCCGTTCCGCGGTGGGAGGGCGGGGTCGCGGTCACACCTGCAGCGTACGACCGTCGGCGAGGCGGGGAGGGATGCGGCCGTGCTACCACGCGGGGCCTCGCGGGTCGAACCCTGGCCCGCGGCACGCGCCACCCGTACGGTCGGAGCATGACCGAGATCGACGCGATCGTCGTCGGGGCGGGGCCGAACGGTCTCGCGGCGGCGGTCACCCTCGCCCGCGCCGGACTGTCGGTGCGGGTCTACGAGCGAGAGTCGACGATCGGCGGCGGCTCGCGCACCGCCGAGCTGACGCTCCCGGGGTTCCGCCACGATGTGTGCTCGGCGGTGCACCCGCTCGCCCTCGCGAGCGGGTTCTTCCGCCGGTTCGGTCTGGAGCGGCGCGTCCGGTTCGCCGTGCCCGAGCTGTCGTTCGGGCATCCGCTCGACGGCGGTCGTGCGGGGCTCGCGTGGCGCGACCTCGATCGCACGGTCGCCGACCTCGGACGCGACGGCGACGCGTACGACCGGCTGATGCGCCCCCTCGTCGAACAGGCCGACCGGGTCGCGCAGTTCGTGCTGTCACCGCTGCTGCAGCTACCGCGGCATCCCGTCACGGCTGCGCGTTTCGGGATGCGGGCGCTCGAGCAGGGGTCGTTCGCGGCCGACGCGCGATTCGCCGACCAAGAGGCGCCGGCGATGCTCGCGGGGGTCGGCGCCCACGCGATCCAGCGGATGCCCGGGCTCGCGACGGCGGGCACGGCCCTGTCGCTGACGACCTACGCGCACGCGCGCGGTTGGCCGGTGCCGATCGGCGGCAGCCAGGCGATCGTCGACGCGCTCGCCGACGACCTGCGGGCGCACGGCGGCGAGATCCTCACGAACGCACCGGTCGAGGCCCTCGACGACCTGCCGCCCGCGCGCGTCGTGCTCGCCGACGTGACCCCCCGGGCACTCGTGCGGCTCGCCGGCGAGCGGCTGCCCGCAGCGTATCGCCGACGTCTGCTCGGCTTCCGCTACGGCGCGGGCGTCGCGAAGGTCGACTTCGCGCTCGCCGGACCCGTGCCGTGGACCCATCCCGACCTCGCGCGCGCGGGCACCGTGCACGTCGGCGGGACGCGGGCCGAGATCGCCCGGGGCGAGGCGGAGGTCGTCGCGGGACGGCATCCCGACAGCCCCTACGTGCTCGTCGCGCAACCCTCGGTCGCGGACCCGAGCCGCGCGCCCGAGGGACGTTCCGTGCTCTGGGCCTACACGCACGTGCCGAGCGGGTCGCCCGCCGATCGCACCGAGGCGGTCGTGCGGCAGATCGAGCGGTTCGCGCCCGGGTTCCGCGACGTCATCCTCGCGTCGAGCGCGCGCACCGCCGTCGATCTCGAAGCCGAGAATCCCAACTACATCGGAGGCGACATCGCCGCCGGCGCGTCGGCGTTCCGGCAGTTGCTCGCCCGCCCGGTGCTGTCGACCGACCCGTGGCGGACGCCGACCCGGGGGCTCTACCTCTGCTCGTCGTCGACGGTGCCCGGGCCCGGCGTGCACGGGCTCTCGGGGTACTACGCCGCCCGCAGCGCCCTCCACCACGAATTCGGCGCCCGTCCGCCCTCGCTCACCTCGTCATCCGCACCTGAGGAGTGACCGTGTCGACCAACGTCCGCGTGATGAACTGTCGCCCCGAGGATGTCTTCGCGGTGCTCGCCGACGGCTGGGTGTTCCCGACCTGGGTCGTCGGGGCCTCGCGCATGCGCGACGTCGACGCCGGTTGGCCCGCCGTCGGCTCGAAGCTGCACCACTCGTTCGGCGCGTGGCCCGCCGTGATCGATGACACGACGACGTCGCTCGACTGGGACCCGCCGCGGCGCATGGTGATGCGGCCCGCGGGCTGGCCGCTCGGCGAGGCGGAGGTCGTGGTCGAGGTGAAGCCGCGCGGCGGCGGCTGCGTCGTGCGCCTCACCGAACGCGCCGTCAGGGGCCCGGGATCGTGGATCCCCTCACCCGCCCTCGACGTACCGCTCACGCTGCGCAACGCCGAGACGCTGCGCCGCCTCGCCTTCATCGCCGAAGGCCGCGTGATCACGGACTGACGTCGAGCTGCACCCGCAGATCAGGAGTCACCGCGGCGAGGGCGCCCAGCATGTCGGCCGCGTCGAACACGTCGCCGGGCGCGCGCGCTCCCGCGCCCGCGTAGCGGCCGTCCCGCAGCCGTTCGACGCCCTCCACGGCGATCGGGGCGGTGACCGCATAGATGTCCCGGCCCGACATCAGCGCACGGCGCTCGTCGTCCGCCCGCAGCACCCGCGCATCGACGACGAAACGCTGGGGCGACCGTCCGAGTCCGTCGACCGCGTCGGGGGGCGGGGTCGCGCCGTCACGGAGGTCGGCGAGGGATGACGTCGTCAGCAGGCTGACCACCTCGCCGAGGCGGAGGTGGCGTTCCAGCGTGATCATCTCGCTGAACGGCATCGACTCGACCTGCATCGTGCCGAGCGGCGGCGGGAAGTCCCAGGGGCGCGGGGCGGCGGGCTCGAACGGCACGAGCCGCCCGCCGCGGATCACGACCCGGGGCCTCGTGTTGCGCGCGCCGGTCGCCCGCGTCCCGGAGGTCGGCCACCAGCGGTCGAGACCGATCGCGAGATGGACCGCGTCGGCGCGTCGCTCGTCGCCGAGCGTGGCGGAGACGAGCAGATCCGCGGCGGCGCCGTAGAAGCCCAGCGCGGGCACCACGGCGACCCCGGCCGCACGGGACGGCTCGTCGAGCTCACGGTAGAGCTCGACGACCGACCCCTGCTCCGCCGAGACGTCGACATAGTGCGCGCCCGCCGCGACCGCGGCGCGCGCCACGTCGAGGGAGGTGTCGAGGAACGGGCCGGCGCAGTTGACGACGACACCGACGTCGTCGAGCATCTCCTGCGTCGCCGACGGCTCGAACTCGCGCACCCGACGCAGGCCGTGGAGCTCGGCGACGTCCGCCAGCCGGGCCCGCGACCGCCCCCCGAGGATGACGGGGAGCCCCCGACGGCGCAGTTCGGCGACGACGAATCGCCCGGTATGCCCCGACGCCCCATAGACGAGCACCGACTCACCGTTCACGCCCCGAGCCTTCCCGCGACCGCCGACATCGGCCACCTCCGAAGTCCGACGAACGGGCCGGGCCCGAATCGACGAAGGCCCCCACCTCGCGGCGGGGACCTTCGTCATCCGGTGGACCCTAGGGGATTTGAACCCCTGACCTCCTCGATGCGAACGAGGCGCGCTACCAACTGCGCCAAGGGCCCGGAACAGAGAGCCACATTACCAGCCCTCCGGCCGGTCGACGTCTCTTCGGCGTCAGCCGGCCGTGCGACGGCGGCGCAGCACCTCGTCGAGGTCGGGCGTCGCGGTGGCGTCGGCGCCGAGCACGCCCATGCCCGCGTACTTCGACGGCGCGCGCGGCACGGCGCGCAGCGGGGCGACCTCGGGGGCCTCCTGCGCGGCCCGCAGCGCGGCCTCCGACTCCGCCGCGGCCGCCCGGAGCGCCTGCGCGAGATCGACGCGCGGCGCATCCTCGCGGGGCGCGGGGCGCGAGAGGTAGAGGGGGCGCGGCATTTCGACGGGCGTCCAGGGCGCGGGCTCCGCGACCGGCGTCATGGGGCGTTCCTCCCATTGCACGGCCGTGCGCGCACGGACGGATGCGGCGGTGCGCGGCATCGCGAGCGCGTCGAGCCGGCGCTGGGTCGCGATCGCGGCCCCACCGCCGGTGATCGCGGCGACGAGCACGACGAAGCCGCCGAGCGACATCCCCGTCGTCGCGATGAGGAAGATCTGGATGCCGGCGGCGATCGTCGCGGCGACCATGAGCAGCGAGGCTCCGAGACGCGTGCGGCGCATGCGACGTCGACGCAACACCCCGGGGTCGAGTGCCGGGCGCGGCGCCGACGCCGGGATCGACCGACGCACCGCGGCGAGCTGCCGGGCGGCCATCGCATCCGCGCGCCGCTGCTCGGCCCGCAGCATCCGCTCCTGCCGTGCCGCCTCGCGCGCCGTCGCCGCGACCCGCACCTCGACCGGCACCTCGGCGGTCTCGGCGAGCACGCGCATCGTCTGCTGCAGGCGCGTCGCCGTGCGCTCCGTCGCGAGGTATTCGCGGCGCCGCAGCCACGTCGGCACGAGGTAGGCGAACCACAACACGGCCGCGACCGCGAGCATGATCACCGTGCCCGCACCCGTGCCATCCATGCCCTGAGGGTACGGTCGACGCGCCCTCCGAACGGGGTGCCGCGCCGACCTCACAGCGGGCGCTAATCTGGGCTGCCCCCTGACCCCTTCCACCCGAACCCGAGGCCCGACCCATGTCCGATTCCGCCACCCCGACGACCCGCATCCCGTTCCTCGCCGACCTGCAGCTGCTCATCGTCATCCTGCTCGGCGTCGTGTCGGTCGCGACCGCGTACACGTCGTTCCAAGCGGCCCTCTACGGCGGCATCCAGGCGTCGGCGTACTCGAAGGGCGGCGCCCAGCAGACCGAGGCCGAGTCGCTCTACCTCGAGGCGAACCAGCAGTACCTGCAGGACGCGCAGATCCTCACCCGCATGACCGAGCTCTCGATCGACATGGACGGCTCCGACCCCGTGCTCGCCGAGCTCGCGAGCGCGAAGTTCGACGCCCTCGTCTTCACCGCCGTCTCCCCCGACCTGCAGGCCGCGATCGACTGGTCGGTCGCCGAGAACGAGGCCGACCCCGACACCTACACCGACCCGCAGTCGTCGGAGGAGTATCAGGCCGCGCTCTTCGGCGCGTGGGCGGAGCTCGACGACGAGAGCGCGCAGCTGCTCGCCGAGGGCGACGAGGCGAACGGCCACGGCGACCGCCTCACCCTCAACACCGTGCTCATGGCCGTGTCGCTGTTCCTGCTCGGTATCGCGGCCGTGCTGACCAACCGCCGCGCACAGTGGGTGCTCATCGGCGTCGGGACGGGCATCTTCCTGCTGGCCGCGGTGCTGACCGCGCTCGTGCCGTTCGTCTGGCTGTAGGTCTCGACACGCCGCGTTGCGGCTACTCGACCACCGGGGTACCGCGTCGCGGCTACTCGACCACCGGGGTCTAGCTCAGACGCAGGGGACGCTCGGCGGCGGTGCGGTCGGCGGCGGGAACGCTGCCGACCCCCGCCGGCACGCGGTCGTCCTTCCACCGACGCAGCACGCCCTCGGGGATCTCCTCCACCGTGAGCGCGAAACAGAAGTGGTCGCGCCAGTCGCCGTTGATGTGGATGAAGCGCCGCCGCAGCCCCTCGTAGCGGAAGCCGAGCTTCTCGACGACGCGCAGCGACGGGGCGTTCTCGGGGCGGATGCAGATCTCCATCCGATGCAGCCCGAGGCCGAAGAAGACGTGATCGGTCGCGAGCGCGACGGCCGTCGGGGTCACCCCGTTGCCGGCGAAGCGCTCCGCGACCCAGTACCCGATGGAGGCCGACGACAGCGAGCCGTACGACATCCCCGAGACGTTGAGCTGTCCCGCGAACTCGCCGTCGTACTCGACGACGAACGGCACGCCGTTGCCGGTGCGGGCGTGTGCGAGCAGCGATCGGATGCTGGCCTTCGCGTCGAACCCGACGGGCCCACCGGGGTTGGTCGCCTCCCACTGGCGCAGCCACGAGCGGTTGCCGAGCAGCTCGCGTTCGAGCGGCTTGGCGTCGCGGAGGCGGATGGGTCGGATCGACACCGGACCGTCACGCAGCACCGGGATGGTCACTCCGCCCGGTCCCCCTCGCCCGAGCCTTCCGGCGTCAGCCCGGCGGCGAACGGGCCGAGCCAGGCGCGGAACTCGGTACCGAGATCCTGGTGGTCGCTCGCGAGCTGCACGATCGCCTTGAGGTAGTCGAGCCGGTCGCCGGTGTCGTAGCGACGTCCGCGGAAGATCACGCCGTGCACCCCGCCCGCCCAGTCCGGTCCCGTCGCGAGCTCCTGCAGCGCATCCGTCAGTTGGATCTCCCCGCCCTTGCCGGGGTCGGTGGTCTCGAGGATGTCGAAGATCTCCGGGCGCAGCACGTAGCGCCCGATGATCGCGAGGTTCGACGGCGCCGTGCCCTGCTCGGGCTTCTCGACGAGCCCCGTGATGCGCACGACGTCGTCTTCGCCGGTCGGCTCGACGGTCGCGATGCCGTAGAGGTGGGTCTGCGACGGGTCGACCTCGAGCAGAGCGACGACCGTCGTGTGCCGCTTCTGCTGCACGTCGAGCATCCGCGTGAGCAGCACGTCGCGCGAGTCGATGATGTCGTCGCCGAGCAGCACCGCGAACG
>CAMLMQ010000001.1 GCA_946481135.1 uncultured Microbacteriaceae bacterium | reverse complement strand
ACCGAGAAGTTGAACCCGAAGGTGCCCATGAGGAACACCATCACCATGACGAGCACGATGTCCGATCGGCGGCGCACGTAGCGGATGCCGTCGCGCAAGGCGTTTTTTCGCGGCGGGCGCGTGAAGCTCTCGAATTCGGAGCGCCGCAGCAGGGCGAGCGCGGCGAGCACGCCGACGAACGACGCGGCGTTGATGAGGAACACCCATCCCGACCCGACCGCGGCGACGAGCAGCCCTGCGACGGCCGGGCCGACGAGGCGCGCGACGTTGAAGGCGGCGGCGTTGAGCGACACCGCGTTGGAGAGGTTGCCGGGCGGCACGAGCTCGCTCACGAAGGCCTGCCGCACGGGCGCGTCGAACGCCGACGCGAGCCCGAGCGCGAGCGCGAAGGCGAACACCATCCAGAGCTGCACGACGCCGGTGAGGATGAGGATGCCGAGTCCGAGTCCGAGCAGCGCCATCGAGGTCTGCGTGATGATCAGCACCCGTCGTCGACTGAACCGGTCGGCGACGAGTCCGGCGAGCGGGAAGAGCACGAGTTGGGGGGCGAAGTTGAGGGCGATCGTGAGACCGACCGCGGTGGCATCCTCGTCGGTCAGTTCGGTCAGCACGAGCCAGTCCTGCGCGATGCGCTGCATCCACAGACCCGTGTTCGAGACGAGGGCGCCCGCGAACCACAGTCGGTAGTTGCGCACTCCGAGGGATCGGAACATCGCGTTCACGGCTCGAGCAGCTTCCGCAGGATGGGCGCCACCGCGCGGAGGGCCTCGCGTTCGTGCGGCTCGAGCGCGGCGAGACGCTCGGAGAACCATTCGGTGCGCAGTCGGCGGGTCTCGTCGAGCAGCCGGTGGGCGGCGGGGGTGAGGTCGACGACCACCTTGCGCGCGTCGTCGTCGGAGCGGGCACGGGTGACGAGCCCGGCGGCCTCGAGGCCATTGACGGTGCGGTTCATCGACGGCGGGGTGACCCGCTCGAGCACGGCGAGCTCGCTCGGCGAGTGCGGACCGGTGAGCCGCAGATGGATCAGCACGGCCAGCTGGGTGTCGCTCACGTGGTCGTCGCCGCGGTTGTTGCGGATGCCTCGGGCGACCTGTTGGAGCACGATGCGGAGCTCGTCGTCGGCGCTGCGCATCTCGTCGGTCACTGTCGTTAGCCTAGCTCATTAGCCGGGCTAACTGCTGGGTGGCCGCCCCGGGACCTACGATGGCGCCATGCCCCGCTTCACGGCCGTTCGAGACGACGCGACCTTCGTCGACGCCGAGGGCGTCACCATCCACACCTACGCGTGGCGCGTCGGAAAACCTAAGGCGGTCGTGCAGATCGTCCACGGCGTGGGGGAGTACGCGACGCGGTACGAGCAACTCGCCCAGGAGCTCGTCGCGGCGGGGTACTCGGTCTACTCCGCCGACCTGCGCGGCCACGGCCAGACCGGGGTCGTGCAGACCGGCGGCGACCTCACCCGCCTCGGACGCCTCGGGCCGGGCGGGGTGCGCGCGACCGTCGCGGGCATCCGACAGTTCTCCGGGATCGTGCGCGACGAGAATCCCGGGGTGCCGCTCGTGCTTCTCGGCCACAGCCTCGGATCGATCTTCGCGCAGAAGATCCTCGACGACGACGCCTCCCCCTACGCCGCCGCCGTGCTCTCGGGAACGGCCTACCGCACCCTGCGGCACATGAACGGCGGCGACCTCGCCAAGCGCCACCGCACGCCCGGCGGTCCCGGCACCGAGTGGCTGAGCCGCGACCCCGAGGTCTGGACGCGCTTCGCCGACGACCCCCTGACGTTCGACGCGAAGGTGCTGAAGCTCTTCGGGCTGCCCGACACGCTGCGCCTGCTCGGCACCCCGCGCCGTCTCAACCGCGACCTGCCCCTCTACCTGCTCATCGGCAGTGAGGACCCGCTCGGCGGCCCCGTGAGCGTCGGGCTCCTCGCCCGCGCGTACGAGCGTCGCGGCGTGAGCGACGTCGAGGTGAAGATCTACGAGGGCGGACGCCACGAGATGTTCAACGAGACCAACCGCGACGACGTGGTCGCCGACCTCGTCGCGTGGCTCGACGCGAAGACCGCACCCGCTACCGCAGGATGACGAGACTCTGCGTCGTACGGGTCATCGCGACGTAGCGGTCGACCGCCCCGTCGATCCCCGCACCGAACCCCTCCGGGTCGACGAGCACGACGAGGTCGAACTCCAGGCCCTTGGCGGTCGTCGGGTCGAGTGAGGCCACGCGCGGTCGGGCCGTGAACGTGGGGTCGCCGATCACGCACGCCACCCCGTCGGCGTGGGCACCCAACCACTCGTCGAGGATGCGCGGCAGCTCGGAACGCTCGCCGAACCGCACCGGGACACCGCTGCGACGGATCGAGACGGGCACGTTCGCATCCGGGAGTGCCGCGCGGATCGCCGGCTCCGCCACCTCCATGACCTCCTCCGGGGTGCGGTAGTTCACGGTGAGCTGCGACTGCTCGATCGCCGTCAGGCCGAGTCGGGTGAGCCGGTCGCGCCACGACTCGGCGAAGCCCCGGCGGGCCTGCGCGCGGTCGCCGACGATCGTGAGGCTCTTCGACGGCACCCGGCGCAGCAGCATCCCCCACTCCGCGTCGGTCAGCTCCTGCGCCTCGTCGACGACGACGTGGGCGAACGGACCGGCGAGCACGTCCGAGGCGAGCGCAGTGAAGCCCGAGTCGTCGACGAGGGAGCGTTGCGCATCCTCGCCGCGGAGCATCGTCGACAGCAGCAGGTCGCTGTCGTCGCCCGCGATGAGGTCGTCGACGACGCGGTCCATCGTCGCGCGTTGCGCCGCGAGTTCGGCCTCCCGGCGGCGTCGCACCTGGGCGGCCCGGGGGTCGCCGATGCGGAAGCGCGCGGCGTCGAGCAACGACAGGTCGGCGGTCGTCCACGCCCGGGCGTCCTCGCGGTACAGGGCGGCGCGCTCGGCGTCGTCGAGCCGGGGGGCGCACGCGCGCAGGTACCCCGGCACCCCGAGCAGGTCGGCGACGACGCCGACGGGATCCAGCAGGGGCCACGCACGGTGGAACGTGCGACGCAGGTCGCCCGCGCGCAACAGCGGCTCGAGCTCGGCCACGTCGACGTCGTCGCCGAGCCGCGTCGCGACGAGGTCGACGAGTTCGCGCCAGATCTCCTCCCGCGCCTCGTTGTGCGGGGTGCCCGGAGCCGGCACGTCGAAGGCGTCGGCCCAGTCGTCGGCGGTGAGCCGCACTGGCCCCCACTCCGACGTGAACACCGTCGGGGTGGTCGGCGGCCTCTCGTAGCCGCGCACCGCCGCATCGAGGGCGTCGAGCAGCACGCCCGAGTCCTTCAGCCGCTGCGCCTCCGGATTCGTCTCGGGCAGGGCATCCGCCCCCTCGGGAACGAGGTCGCGCAGGGTCGCGAAGCGCACCCCCTCCTCGCCGAGGCTCGGCAGCACGTCGGCGACGTAGTCGAGGTAGGCGTGACTCGGTCCGACGACGAGCACGCCGCCGCGCCGCGTGCCGACCCGCGGGTCGGCGTACAGCAGGTAGGCCGCGCGATGCAGCGCCACGACGGTCTTGCCGGTGCCCGGGCCCCCGTCGATCACGCGGGCGCCCGCCGAGCCGGCGCGGATGACGGCATCCTGATCGGCTTGGAGCGTGCCGAGCACGTCGCGCATCTTCGTCGAACGGCTCGCCGCGAGACTCGCGAGGAACGCCGACTCGTCGTCGAGCGCCGCGGGATGCGCGAGGCCGTCGGCGGTGAACGCCTCGTCCCAGTAGTCGGTGACGCGTCCGCGGGTCCAGCGGTAGCGTCGTCGACTCTCGAGCCCCGCCGGATGCGCCCGCGTCGCCGCGAAGAAGGGCTCGGCGGCAGGGGCGCGCCAGTCGACGAGCAACTGGTCGCCATCGGCATCCGAGAGCCCGAGCCGGCCGATGTAGAGCACCGCCCCGTCGTCGGCCACCATCCGACCGAGCGTGAGGTCGACGCCGTACCGGCGCAGCATCCCGAGCTGCGCGGTCAGCCGGTGCACCTCCTGGTCGCGGTCGAGCGCCTGCTGACCCTCGCCGCCGTCCGCCCGCAGCGCTTGGGCGAGGCGCGCCTCGGCCTGCGTTGTGGAGTCGGCGAGGGTGCGCGCGATGCGCGCGAAGTGACGCTCGTCCGCCGCGATCAGCTCGGGGGCGCGCTTCGCCGCGAGTCGCTCGGGGAGGTCGAAGACGGGCACGAGGATCGATCCTGCCCCACCGCGGGGGTCTTGCGGCAAGCCCCCGTGTCGTCGATACTCTTTAACAGGCAGGAGCGGGTTCCGCTCCTTTTTTGTTGCCCGATTCCCGGCGCCGCTCCGGCGAAGTTAGGCTGGCCTTCCCATGCACGGTGAGTTCAAGGTCCCCGGCGGCAAGCTCGTCGTCGTCGACCTCGACGTGCGCGACGGGATGCTCGCCGACGTGCGGCTCTCGGGCGACTTCTTCCTCGAGCCCGACGACGCACTCCCGCTGCTGGATGCCGCCCTCACCGGGATGCCGGCCTCCTCCGACGCGAAGAGCCTCGCGGCGGCCGTCACCGCGGCGCTTCCCGAGGGCGCGGTGCTGCTCGGCTTCTCGGCTGAGTCGGTGGCCACCGCGGTGCGCCGCGCCCTGCAGCGCGCGACGACGTGGGACGACTACGAGTGGGAGCTCGTGCGCCCGGGACCCCTCGAGCCGCTCATGCACCTCGCGCTCGACCAGGTGCTCGCCGAGGAGGTGGGCGAAGGCCGGCGCAAGCCGACGCTGCGGTTCTGGGACTGGGCCTCGCCCGCGGTCGTCATCGGGTCGTTCCAGTCGGTGAAGAACGAGGTCGACCCCGAGAACGCCGCGCGCTTCGGCTTTCCCGTCGTGCGGCGCATCTCGGGTGGGGGCGCCATGTTCATCGAGCCCCCGGGAGCGGTCACCTACTCGCTCTACGCGCCGATCGACCTCGTGCAGGGCATGACGTTCGCCGACTCGTACGCGTTCTTCGACGAATGGGCCGTGCAGGCGCTGCAGGCGCTCGGGATCGACGCGACGTATGTGCCGCTCAACGACATCGCCTCGCCGCAGGGCAAGATCGGCGGGGCCGCGCAGAAGCGTCTCGGCAACGGCGGCGTGCTGCACCACGTGACCATGGCGTACGACATGGACGGCGAGCGGATGGCCCAGGTGCTGCGCATCGGGCGCGAGAAGCTCAGCGACAAGGGCACCGCATCCGCCGCGAAGCGCGTCGACCCGCTGCGCTCGCAGACCGGACTCTCGCGGGGCGAGATCATCGAGCGGATGATCGAGACCTTCCGCACGGCGCACGGTCTCACCGACGGGGCGATCACCGACTTCGAGTTCGCGCGGGCGCAGGAGCTCGTGGCGTCGAAGTTCGCCACCGACGAGTGGCTCTATCGGGTGCCCTGAGGTGCGTCGCCTCGTCGTCGGCCTCGCCCTGGCCGCACTGCTCGTCGTCGGCATGATGCTGTCGGCCCTGCTCGGGCAGCTGCCGGTGTCGCCGTCGGAGGTCGTGGGGTCGGTGCTGCGGGCGCTGTGGATCCCGAACCCCTGGGCGCCGAGTGACGACATCGTCGAGTCGTCGCTGTGGGTGGTGCGCTTCCCGCGCATCGTCATGGCGATCGCCGTGGGGGCCTCGCTCGCCGCCGCGGGCGCTGTGATGCAGGCCATCTTCGGCAACCCGCTCGCCGAACCCGGGGTCGTCGGCGTCTCGGCAGGTGCCGCCCTCGGCGCGGCGGTCGCGATCTCTCTCGGGGTGACCGCCGCGGGCGACTTCGGCGTCGCCGCCCTCGCCTTCGGGGGCGGTCTCCTCGCGACGCTGCTGGTCTACGTCGTGTCGCGGGCGAACGGCCGCACCGAGGTGGTGACCCTGCTGCTCACGGGCATCGCGGTCAACGCCTTCGCCGGGGCGGGGCTCGCGTTCGTGCTCTTCGCGACGAGCACCGCCAACCGCGAGCAGATCGTGTTCTGGCAGCTCGGATCGCTCAACGGCTCGCTCTGGCGTGAGGTGCTCGTGGTCGCGGTGGTCGCCGTGGTCGGCGTGCTCGTCGCGGTGCTGCTCGGGCGCCGCTACGACCTGCTGTCGCTCGGCGAGCGCAACGCGCGCCACCTGGGTCTCGACGTCGAGCGGCTGCGCCTCATGTCGATCGTCGTCGTCGCGCTGCTCACCGGCGTCGGCGTCGCGTTCGTCGGCATCATCGCCTTCGTCGGCCTCGTCGTGCCGCACGTCGTGCGCATGCTGCTCGGTCCCCGACACCGCGGACTCATCGCCTTCTCGGCCCTCGGCGGCGCGGTGCTCATGCTCGCCGCCGACCTCCTGGCGCGCACGATCGTGCCCGGCGCGGAACTGCCGATCGGGATGCTCACCTCCCTCGTCGGCGGCCCGTTCTTCTTCTTCCTCCTGTGGCGCCAACGGCGCCGGGCGGGGGGCTGGGCGTGACGGGCGCGGTCGTCTCGGCGCGCGGTGTCGGCGTGGAGCTCGACGGGCGGGTCGTGCTCGACGGCATCGACCTCGACCTGTTTCCGGGCGAGGTGCTCGCGCTCGTCGGGCCGAACGGCGCGGGCAAGTCGACACTGCTGTCGGTGCTCTCCGGCGAACGGCCGCCGTCGTCGGGGGTCGTCACGCTCGACGACCGCGATCTCGCGGCCTTCTCGCCGTGCGAACTCGCACGCCGACGCGCGGTGCTCACTCAGGACAACTCGCTCGCGTTCCCCTTCCGTGTGATCGAGGTCATCCAGATGGGCCGCGCGCCGTGGACCCGGTCGGCGGAACTCGCCGACGACGCGCAGGCCGTCGCGCGCGCGGCCGACGCGGCGGATGTCGCGCACCTCGCCCACCGCCGATTCACCGAGCTCTCGGGGGGCGAGCGCGCCCGGGTGTCGCTCGCGCGTGTGCTCGCGCAGGGCACGGGCATCGTCTTCCTCGACGAGCCGACGGCCGCCCTCGATCTGCGTCACCAGGAGGACGTGCTGCGCCTGGCCCGGTCGCTCGCGGCATCCGGCGCGGCCGTCGTGCTCGTCGTCCACGATCTCTCCCTCGCGGGGGCCGTCGCCGACCGGGTGGCGCTGCTCTCGGCGGGCTCGCTCGTGGCGATCGGCGCCCCGGCCGAGGTGCTCACCGCCGAGTCGATCTCGGAGGTCTACGGTCTCGTCGTGCGTGTCGTCGAGGTCGACGGGCGTCCCCTCATCGTTCCCGCGAGATAGCCGCGTATCCTCGACCGCGTGGATGCGGGGTGGATCTGGTGGGTGGTCGTGCCGGCCGCGCTCGTGGTCGTCGGCGTCGTGGGCCAGCGCCTCGGGTTCATGGACTTCCGCGGCACCGGTGACGGGCGCCGATCGGCCGGCAACATCCTCGGCCCCATCGACGGGCTCTTCGCGCCGAATCGCCAGGAGGCCCTGCAGGAGCAGGAGCGCCAGACCGAGTTGCCGGCGCCGGCACCGTCTCCGGGTGATCCGCTGCTCGACCTCGAGAAGGGCATCGCGCACATCGACGTGAGCGACGAGCGCGACCGTCGCCCCCCGGTGGTCGGGTAGCGGGCGCAGCCGCTCACCCGGTGGTCGAGTAGCGGGCGTGGCCCGCGTGTCGAGACCCTACCGCGACGTTAGGTCGGCGTACTCGGGGTGCTCGTCGAGGTAGGAGCGCACGAACGGGCACGTCGCGCCGACGCGCACCTGCGACTCGAGGCGCAGCTGGTCGAGCGCGCCCTTCACGAGCTTCGAGCCGAGCCCGCGCTCCTGCAGCTCCTGGTCGACCTCGGTGTGCACGAAGACGATGCCGCCGTCGTCGCGCGTCTCGTAGACGGTCTCGCCGATCTGCCGCCCGTCGCGCTGCAGCACGAAGCGGGAGTTCTCGCGGTCGTGGATCACGGTGTCGTCAGCCATGGTCCGACGGTAGCCGCCCGGTCCCGCATCCGGCTGGGTGTTGACGTGCCCGGCTACCAGCCGATGGCTCGGCGGAAGGCGTCTTCGAGCCGCGTGGCGATTCCGTTCTCGTAGCGGATGTTCTGCTGCACGGCCTTCGCGGCGAACGTGCGGTCGGTGATGATGCCGTCGACGGAGTCGCGCAGCAGGTCGCGCACCGCGCGCATGTCGTTGACCGTCCACACGTACAGCTCCAGTCCCCGCGCCCAGGCGTCGTCACGGAGCGCGGGCGTGTAGGAGTTCGCGTTCACGATGAGGAAGTCGGCCGACGTGGTGGGGGCCTTGCCGAGGTTGAGGGTGACGAGCAGCCCCGCCGGAATCGTCGGATACTCCGCCGCGATGCGCTCGACGACGGCGCGGTCGAATGAGGCGAGCCGCACGTGGTCGCGCGCGTCGTAGCGGTCGATCAGGGCGACGAGCCGCTCGAGGTAGTCCTCGCTCTCCCGACCGTGGATCTTGAGTTCGAGGAAGAGCGGCTGCTCCAGCTTCGAGGCACGGGCGAGCACCGTCGACAGCGTCGGGATGCGGTCCTCCCGCCCGTCCTGCCGGATGGTCGTGTTGACGAGCTGGCTCGTCGTCATCTCCGACACCCGGCGGGGGTCGTCGGCGAGTCGGCGCAGGGTCGCGTCGTGGAACACGACGAAGTTGCCGTCGCGCGTCTGCTGCACGTCGATCTCGACGAAGTCCGGATTGCCCACCGCGGCGGCCTCGACGGCGGCGACCGTGTTCTCGACGGCGCTCGCGAACACGCCGCGGTGGGCGACGAGCACGGTCGAGGTGCCGTCGCTGAGCGAGGCGAGCGCGGCCCCGTTCGAGACGGTGATCGAGGCCGCGGCGACGACGCCGACGACGGCCACCGCGGCCCGGCGCAGGCGGCGACTGCGGGCCGGGAGCCGCACCGGATCGCCGGGCGGGTCGAGCGGGGCGGTGATCGGTCGCACCGTCCACATCGCCGCCTGCGCGAGCACGGCGAGGCCGAAGCCGACGAGGAGGAAGAGGGCGATCTCGACGAGAGTGAGGGACACGACGGCCACCGCCGGCGCCGCGTCGGGGAACGCCCCGTCGGCGTAGCGCGTCGGGCCGAGTCCCACCGACGTGAGGCCGGACGCGACCACGACGGTGACGACCGCGACGACCGCGACCAGCGCCACGATCCGCGGGGTGCGTCCGCGCGTCGCGTGCCAGCTCTCCCGCATCGCCGCACCGACGTGCCGCACCCCGCCGGCCAGCAGCGGCAGGGTGAGGATGAGACGCGCCTCCACGTAGATCGTCGCGAGCAGCAGCACGAGGTAGACGACGGTGCCCCCGACGGTGCTCAGCAGCTCGCTCGTGAGCGGGAACGGGATGCGGATGCCGCCCGTGAACAGTCCGCCGACCGCGAGCCCGCCGAACGGCAGCAGCAGCGCCGCGTACGGCACGAGCAGGAGCGTCGACGGGTGTCCCAACCGTCGCACGAGCCCCACGAGCTCCACCCCGAGCCGCGGCGATGCCGGGTCGGGCCGGAAGCGGCGGCCTGCGACGACGAGGAACACGAGCACCTCGGCGAGCAGCAGCGCGGCGATGCCCAGGAGGAGGGCCGTGAAGACCGACACCGCCACGGGGTGCCGCAACAGTTCACCGAGGTCGATGGCGGTGATCGCGCGCTCGCCGAGCAGATCGAGCAGAACCGGGAACAGCCACGCGAGAAACGGGATGCCGAGGAGCGCGACGAGGCCCTGCACGACGAGCGTCACACGGATCGTCTCGCCGAGACGCGACATGACCGCCCCCGTGGCTTTCACGAGCGTCTCTCGCACTCCGGGATCGGAGACGCGGGGCTCGGAGGGTCGGGAAGCGGAGGAGGTCGGCGTCATGGGCTCCGACTCAGCTTGACAGCACGAACCGCCGCCCCGTGACCTCCCGCGCGTCGATGCGCACGTAGTTGAGCTTCTCGGTCGGATGCGCGGCCGCCGCCGCGAGCAGGCCCGAGGCGACGATCTCCTCGTCGTCGTCGAGTCGGGCCGCAGTGCCCTTGACGACGACGCTCCACGCCCGGTCGCCGTCGCGCCCGTCGACCTCGAAGGCGACCTCGGGTGCCGCCGTGAGGCGGATGAGCTTCGTGCCGGGACCGCTGCGGAAGTAGACCTGGTCGTCGTGGACGACGTAGTTGACCGGGAAGATGTCGACGCCGTCGCCCACCCGCACGGCGAGCCGTCCGAAGTCGTCGCCGGCGAGGAGCGCGAGACACTCGATCGGGGTGAGCTCCTCGAGCTCACCGGGCGCAGGTGCGTCGCCGACCCCGACGCCGAGGTCGACGAAGTGCACGCCGGGGACCTCCTGCACGGCGTGGCGGAGGGTGGCGCGATCGCGCGCGCTCGGCACCTGACCGCGGACCGTCACGACCCGCTGACGCACCGCGACGTCCAGCCCGGCGACGGCGACCGTCGACTCCGCGATCGCCCGCTCGACGGCCTCGGCGAGCTCGTCGTCGGCGGCGCGGGTGGCATCCGTCGCGAGTTCGTCGACGACGAGGCGGTTCGCCACGTCGGTCACCCCGGCGACCCCGGCGACGACCGTCGCGACGGCGAGCCGCTGGGCGTGCGTCGCGACGGAACCGTCGACCGTCACCACGCCGTCGGCCGCGGAGACGCGCACCCGCGTGTGGTCGACGGCACTCGCATGGACGAGCGCCTGCATCACCTCGTGCACCAGCTCGACATCCCGCGGAACGCCGCCTGCTCGACCCGAACTCGTCATGGGAACAGTCCAGTGGACTTCCGCCCGGAAGTCGAGAGGCGGATCATGCCGTCATGAGGATCGTCGTGGGAACCGACGGCGAGGCCGCCTATTCCGACCCGCGCCGCACGAGGGAGGTCGGCATCATCGTGATGCGCGGCACCTCCTCGCCCTCGATGAGACGCATGAGGAGTTCGGCCATCGTGCGGCCGACCTCGCCCTCCTCCTGATCGACGGTCGTGAGGGGCGGGGTCGCGCGCTGCGCGAAGTAGTCGTCGTCGAACGTCACGACGCCGACATCCTTCGGCACCGCCAGTCCCCGGGCGCGCAGCACCGACAGGGCCCCGTCGGCCATCTGCGCGGATGCCGCGAACAGCCCGTCGATCGGCTCGCCGCGGGCGAGCAGCCGCTCCATCGCCGCGGCGCCGGAGGCGGGCGTGAAGTCGCCGTGCTCGACGAGGTCGGTCGCGATGCCCGCCGCCTCGAGGGCCGTCCGCCAGCCCTCGAGACGGTCGAGGCCGGCCGTCATGTCGGTCGGTCCGGCGACAGTGGCGATGCGCCTCCGGCCCGCGTCGACGAGCAGCTCGGTGACGCTGCGTGCGGCGGCGGTGTTGTCGACATCCACGTAGACCGGGTCGGGTCCGTCGTCGTGCCGCGCCGGACGCCCCCCGAACACGACCGGCAGGGTGCGCGACAGCGTGACGTACGACCGGTCGTCGGAGTGGTGCGACAGCACGAGGGCCCCGTCGACGTTGCCGCCCTGCAGGTAGCGGCGGCTCTTCTCGGGGTCGGTCTCCGACGCGATGAGCAGCGTCAGCGTGTAGTCGGTCGCCGAGAGCCGCATCGCGGCCCCCTGGATCACCGAGGCGAAGTAGGGGTCGGCGAAGAACTTCGCGGTGTTCTCGGGGATGACGAGAGCGATCGCGCGGGTGCGTCGGCTCGCGAGCGACCTCGCGGCCCGATTGGGCACGTAGCCAAGTTGCTCGATCGCGGCGTTGACCGCCGCGAGCGCCTCCGGGGTGACCTTCGGGGAGTCGTTGATGACGCGCGAGACCGTCGACCGCGACACTCCGGCGAGCGCCGCGACCATCTCCAGCGTCGGGGTGGACCCCGACGCGTGCACCTCGGTCGTCACGGAGCGATCCTAGGCTCGCGGCCCTCCGCCGCGTGGGCGTCGGCCGCGAGACGGGCGAACGCGCGCCCGGAGTCCTTGACGGTGCGCACCTGGGTGTCGTAGTCGACGTGCACGATGCCGAAGCGCTTGGCGTAGCCCCACGCCCACTCGAAGTTGTCG
Source organism: uncultured Microbacteriaceae bacterium (assembly GCA_946481135.1). The sequence continues at coordinate 42,018 of CAMLMQ010000001.1, read as the reverse complement.
AGCAGCGACCACGCGAAGTAGCCGCGCACGTCCACTCCCGCGGCGATCGCGTCGGCGACGGCCCGCACATGCGAGAGCAGGTAGGCGACGCGGTCGGGGTCGGCGACGCGGCCGTCGACCGGCTCCGGGTCCTCGTACGACGAGCCGTTCTCGGTCACGTAGAGCGGCGGCAGGTTCGGGTACTCGGCGGTCAGTCGCTCCAGCAGCAGGCGCAGGCCGTCGGGGTTGACCTCCCAGCCCATCGCGGTGCGCGGCAGGTCGCGCGCCGGGAAGGTGATGAACTCCGACCCGACGATGGGCGACGACAGGCGCTTCTCGACGGGACGGATCGACGGCGGCTGGTTCGGCGGCAGCGGCCGACCCGACACCTGGTCGTCGTGGTAGTGGTTCACCCCCAGGAAGTCGATCGGCTGCGCGATGACGTCGAGGTCGCCGTCGTGCACGAGAGATTCGAAGTCGTAGGCGGCGACATCCTGCACGAAGTCGGTCGGGTAGGCCCCGAGCAGGATCGGCTCGAGGAACGCGCGGTTCCACAGCGCGTCGAGACGCCGTGCCGCGTCGAGATCCTCGGGGCTGGTCGGGTCCGCCGGGATCGCGTTCGTGAGGTTGAGGGTGATGCCGAGCCGGGCGGCCCCCGCCCCACGCAGCTCCCGCACCACGAGTCCGTGGGCGAGGTGCTGGTGATGGAGCGCTCCGAGGGCCGCCCGGGGTTCGTGACGGCCCGGGGCGTGCTCGCCGCCCGCGTAGCCGATGAAGGACGAGCAGAACGGCTCGTTGAAGGTGGTCCAGTCGCTCACGCGGTCGCCGAGCACCTGGTAGACGCCGAGGGCGTAGTCGAGGAACCTTTCGGCGGTGTCGCGGTTGGCCCAGCCGCCCGTCTCCTCGACCGCCTGCGGCAGGTCCCAGTGGTAGAGGGTGAGCCAGGGCAGGATGTCGGCCGCGAGCAGCTCGTCGACGAGCCGGGAGTAGAAGTCGAGGCCCTTCCGGTTGAACTCGCGGTCCCCGGGCTTGACGCGCGCCCACGACACCGAGAAGCGGTAGGAGTCGAGCCCGAGCTCACGCATGAGTGCGACGTCCTGCGGCATCCGGTGGTAGTGGTCGACCGCGGTCTCCGGGGTGTCGCCGCCGGCGATGTTGCCGGGGATGCGGGCGAAGGCATCCCAGATGGAGTCCTCTTTGCCGTCTTCCGCGGCGGCCCCTTCGATCTGCGCGGCCGCGGTCGCGGCCCCCCAGACGAATCCGGTGGGCCAGCGGAATCCGGCGGGCAGCGCGAGATCCGCGGGCAGGCTCGCGCTCGGCGACCGGTCGAGCGTCATCAGCCCTTCACCGCCCCCGCCATGATGCCGGCGATGAGTTGACGGCCCGCGATGACGAAGAGCACGAGCAGCGGGATCGTCGCCATCACCGCGCCCGCGAGGACGATCGAGTAGTCGATGTAGTAGCCGGACTGCAGCTGCGAGAGCGCCGTCTGCAACGTCGGGTTGTTGGCGCGCAGCACGATCATGGGCCAGAAGAAGTCCGTCCACGCGGTCATGAAGGTGAACAACCCGAGGATCGCCATCGCCGGCCGAGCGGCGGGCAGGGCGACGGTGAGGAACGTGCGGAACTGTCCGGCGCCGTCGACCCGGGCCGCTTCGATGAGCTCGTCGGGGATGACCTCGACGAGGTACTGACGCATGAAGAACACGCCGAAGGCGGTCACGAGGGTCGGCACGATGACGGCGCCCAGGGTTCCCGTCCATCCCAGGTCCTTCATGAGGATGAAGAGCGGGATGACCCCGAGTTGCGTCGGGATCGCGAGCGTCGCGACGACGAACAGCATCAGCCCGTCGCGGCCCCGGAAGCGGAGCTTCGCGAAGGCGTAGCCGGCGAGAGTCGCGAAACTCACGACCGACACCGTGATGACGCCCGACACGACGACGCTGTTGAGCAATGCCTGCCAGAACGGCACGGCGTCGAGCACCTTGAGCGCGTTCGACAGGAAGTTGCCGCCGGGGATGAGCGGCAGCGTCTCGCCGCGGGTCGCGTTCGTGCCGCTGGCGACGACGAACGACCACCAGAGCGGGTACGCCGAGCCGAGCAGGAACGCGGTGAGCAGTCCGTAGGTGAGGAATCCGGGCCGGTCGATGCGCACGCCGCGGCGGCGACGCTGGGGTGCGCGCGGGGCGGTCTCGCCCGCGGAGGCGGCGGGAGTGGTCGTGGGGATCGTGGTGGTCATCGCTCGCTCCGAATCTCGACGGCGCCGGCGGTCACGCGACCCCGGGTGCGATCGTGCTGCTCGATCGCGCGGTCCGTCCTGCGCTGTGCCGACTTCAACTCGGCGGACGCGATGCGGCGGGAGATCAGGAAGTTGAGCAGCGCGAATCCGACGATGAGCAGGAAGAGCAGCCACGCGATCGCCGCGGCCTCGCCGAAGTCGCGACGGAAGAACGCCATCTCCCAGAGGTAGAGCACGGTCGTCTGGAACTGCCGTTCCGAGCCGCCGATGCCGCCCGCGTTCGACACGTCGAACAGTCGCGGCTCGGTGAAGATCTGCAGGCCGCCGATCGTCGACGTGATGACGACGAAGATGAGCGTCGGACGGATGCTGGGGATCGTGATCGACACGAAGCGGCGGATGGGGCCGGCGCCGTCGAGGGCAGCCGACTCGTAGAGATCGCGCGGCACGGCCTGCATGGCGGCCAGCAGGATCAGGGCGTTGTATCCCGTCCAGCGGTAGTTGACCATGGTCGCGATGGCGACGTGCGATGCGGCGACGTCGTGCTTCCACGCGACGTCCGCGATTCCGACGAGGTTGAGCAGGTTGTTCGCGAGGCCGTCCGCCTCGTTGAACACGCTCGAGAAGATGAGGGTCACCGCGACCGGCGACACGACGTAGGGCAGCAGCACGCTCATCCGCCAGAAGGTGCGCGCCTTGAGGTGCTGGTCGAGAACGGCGGCGATGATGAGCGCGAAGAACAGCTGCGGCACCGCGGAGAGGAAGAAGATGCTGATCGTGTTGCCGATCGAGTTCCAGAAGAACCGGTCGGTCAGCACGTTGACGTAGTTCTCGAACGCGACCCAGTCTCCCGGGCCCTTGAGCAGGTCCCACTCGTTGAAGGAGACGACGAAGGTGTAGACGAGCGGGAACAGTCCGACGAGGCCGAACAGCACGAAGAAGGGGGCGATGTAGAGGTACGGCGACGCCTTGACGTCGAGCCGGCTCAGTCGCTGGCGGGTGGTGAGGTTGCTCATGATCTCGCTCGATGAGGGGTGGGAGGCTCCCGGTCGGGGGATCCGGGAGCCTCCCGGGGATGGGGCCTTAGTCGACCAGCTCGTTCAGCAGGGTGATCGCCTGCTGCCACGCGCCGTCGGCGTCGGTCTCGCCACGGTCGAGCGCCTGCAGCGCCGGACCGAAGACGTTCTCCTGGATGAGCGAGTCATCCGGACCCTTGAACTGCGCGACCACGCCCTGGGCGCGCTCCGCGAGGATGGCGCCGACGGGGGCGTCGTTGAAGAACTCGTTCGGCGCGGCGTCCGCGGCGAGCTCCTCCTGCGCGGCGACGGTCGACGGGAACGTGCCGGCCGCCTCGAACTGCTTGACCTGCTGCTCAGGCTGGGTCAGCCAGTCGGCGAGGGCCGCGGCCTCCTCCGGGTGCTCGGAGGTCGTGGGAACGGAGAGGAACGCGCCACCCCAGTTCGCCGCGCCGCCAGGGAAGACGTCGGCGAAGTCCCAGCCGGTGCTGGCGTCGCCGCCGCCGGCTTCGACCTGTCCCCGCACGACGCCGAGCATCCAGCCCGGGCACACGAAGGTCGCGAACGTGCCGTCGACGAACGACTTGCCGCCGTTCCAGTCCCAGGCCGCCTGGGCCGCGGACTGGCCGCCGGCGACCGCCGACGCGAGGAGGTCGAACCGCTCGCGCAGCTCGGAGTTGCCTTCGACGTTCAGCTCGCCGTCGGAGGTGTAGTAGCCCTCGTCGAGCTGGTTGACCATGGCGTTCCAGACGAAGCCGGAGTGGTCGAACCACGCCTTGCCGGTCGCGTCGGTGTACTGCTGGCCGACCTCGAAGAAGTTGGCCCAGTCGCCGTCGATGAGCTCCGCGACGCTCTCGCGGTCGCTCGGCAGGCCGGCAGCCTCGAACGCGGGGCCGTTGTAGCACAGGCCCTCCGGTCCGATGTCCGTCCCATAGCCGATCACGCGACCCGACGGGTCGGTGGCCTGGGCGTACTTCCAGTCGACCCAGTCGGAGGCGCGGTCTTCGATGCCGTGGTCGCGGAGGTCGACGAAGTTGTCGGAGACCTCCATGATGGCGCCGAGCCAGCCTTCCTCGATCGCGACGATGTCGGTCAGGCCGCCCGAGGCGATCTTGTTGAAGGCGTCGGTGCGGGCGTTGCCGCCCGTGTCGATGTTGGTCGCCTCGATGGTGATGTTCGGGTTGAGTTCCTCGTACTCGGCGTAGAGGTCGTCGTAGCCGAACGTTCCGAACGTCGTGATGGAGAGGGTGATGTCCTCGTCGCCCGAGGAGCCGGTGCTGGTGCACCCGGCGAGGGCGAGGGAGAGGACGGCGGCGCTCGCAACAGCGGTTGCCGCGGCGGGACGTGAGATTCTCACGGTCACTCCTTTGTGTGCGCGGTGGGGATGGACGTGTCGTGGGAGCGCTCTCACGAACGGCCACAATCTAGGCACGCGCACGACGCCGTGTCAACACATGAATCGGCCCCGGTCAGAAAATCCCTGACCGGGGCCGTGTTCCGATTCGCTAACGACGGGCCGGAGTCGGCTCGTCCTCGCCCTCCTCGATGTCGGCGGCGAGCCCCGGACTCGCGTAGGCGCCGACCGTGTTCGCGGCGACCTGGGCATCCATCGCGAGCTCGTCGGCGAGGGCGTCGCCGCCCGCCGCGAGCCGCGCTTCGTGGGCTTCCTGGACAGCCGACTTCTCGCGCAGCGGCTGGGCGCGGAGGAAGAACGACAGCACGAAGGCGATGGCGACGACCGCCGCCGCGACCCAGAAGACGGAGACCGTCGCGGTCGCGAAACCGTCGAGGAGCGGTGCCGACAGCGACGGGTCGGCCGTGTTGAGGTACGACGTGTCGCCGTTGAGCGCCGTGCCGACCGACCCGGCGTCCGACGGGAGTCCGCCGCTCAGCGTGTCGACGACCTGGTCGACCACGCCCGCGCGGGTCGCGTCGTCGGCGAGGTCCACGCCCGGCGGGAGTTCGCTCGTGACACGGTCGACGATCGGCTCGTAGACCGCCTCCATGATCCCCGCGTTCTGCGGCGCCGACGCGACCGCGGGGTCGAGTGCGGCGTCGAGCGCGGTGCGCAGCAGGTCGGTGCGGCCGAAGGCCGCGGCGATCGTGTCGGGCAGTCGGCTGAACAGCACCGAGAAGATCACCGCGATCCCGGCCGTGCCGCCCATCTGGCGGAAGAAGGTCGCCGCACTCGTCGCGACGCCCATGTCGCGGGTGCCCACCGCGTTCTGGCTCACGAGGGTGAGCGTCTGCATGAGCTGGCCGATGCCGAGGCCGAGCGCGAGCATCCCGGCCATGATCACCCAGAGCGGCGTGTCGTAGTGGGCGACGAGGGCGAGGAACGCGAACGAGGCGGTCATCACGCCGGTGCCGACGATCGGGAACGCGCGGTAGCTGCCGGTGCGGGCGATGATCTGGCCGCTCGCGATCGACGACGCCATGAGACCGATCACGAGCGGGAGCAGGAAGAGCCCCGCCTCGGTCGGGCTCGCCCCGTTGACGAGCTGGAGGTACAGCGGCAGCGCCATCATCGCGCCGAACATGCCGAAGCCGACGAGCACGCTGAGCACGGCCGCCATCGAGAAGGTCGACGAGCGGAAGAGCTTGAGGGGCATCAGGGCGTCGTCTCCCATCGCGCGCTCGACGAGGATGAACGCGACGATTCCGACGACACCGGTGATGTAGCACGCGAACGCGGCCGGCGAGTTCCACCCCCACTCGCGGCCCTGTTCGGCGATGAGCAGCAGCGGCACGATGCCGATGACGATCGTGGCGGCCCCCCACCAGTCGATGCGCACCGTGCCGCGGGAGTGCCCCGGGATGTGCAGGAACGCGAGCACGAGGGCGAGCGCTCCGATCGCGATGGGCAGGTTGATGAAGAACACCCAGCGCCAGCCGTCGATGAAGAGGATCTCGGCCTGTCCGGCGAGGAGTCCGCCGATGAGCGGCCCGAGCACGCTCGACACCCCGAAGACGGCGAGGAAGTAGCCCTGGTACTTGGCGCGCTGCCGGGGGGCGAGGATGTCGCCCATGATCGTCAGCGGCAGCGACATGAGGCCGCCCGCGCCGAGCCCCTGCACGGCGCGGTAGATGGCGAGCTCGTACATCGTCGTCGCGAGCCCGGCGAGGAGGGAGCCGATGAGGAACAGCACGATCGCGATCACGAACAGCGGGCGTCGACCGAAGAGGTCGCTCAACTTGCCGTAGATCGGCGTCGTGATCGTCGAGACGATGAAGAATCCGGTCGTCGCCCAGGCCTGGAGGTCCTGACGGCCGAGATCGTCGGCGATCGTGCGCATCGAGGTGCCGACGATCGTCTGGTTGAGCGACGAGAGGAACATCCCCGCCATCAGGCCGAAGATGATGAAGAGGATCTGCCGGTGCGTGAGCAGCGGCGGCGCGTCGGTGGCGGCGGAGTGCGGCGACATGGGTCCTTCGTCGGGAAGAGAGGCGGCGCAAACATTGCGCGGACTGCAAATTTACACCGACAGCAGAGATCCGGCAATTCCCGCTCCCCGTAAACTGTCGCGGTGACCGACCAGCCCTCGTCCCGCGTGGGCCATCGCGGTCGCGCCCCCGGGCAGCTCCTCTCGCGCATCCTCCTGAGCGCGGGGGCCGTGGTCGTCGTCGCGGCGCTCGTCGTCACCGCTCTCGTCGTCTTCGCCCCTCGCGCGGGCGAGCCCGAGGTCGCACCGACGCCGGTCGCCCTGCCGAGCACGCCTCCGCCTCCGTCGCCGACCCCCACCTTCCCCATGGACCAGTTCTCGATCGACGACCCGACGAGCCCCTGGGTCGTCGTCAACAAGCAGCGCCCGCTCGCCCCGCAGGACTACGCGCCGGCCGACCTCGTCGGCGTGAACATGATCGGCGGCGGCCAGATGCGCGCCGAGGCCGCCGGGCAGCTGCAGGCGATGATCGCCGAGTTCACCGCGCAGACCGGGCTGGAGTTCCAGTCGCTCTCGACGTACCGCAGCTACGGCCGCCAGGTGGATGTCTACAACGGCTGGGTCTCACGGCTCGGACAGGAGGCCGCCGACCTCACGAGCGCGCGCCCGGGTCACAGCGAGCACCAGACGGGGTACGTCATCGACTTCGGCGCGGTGCCCAGTCAGTGCGACCTCGACCAGTGCTTCGCCGACACTCCGCAGGGCGCGTGGCTCGCCGAGAATGCGTGGCAGTGGGGGTTCATCCTGCGCTACCCGAACGGCTACACCCCGATCACCGGGTACGAGTTCGAGCCGTGGCACTACCGCTACGTCGGTGTCGAGCTCGCGACCGAGATGCGCAACACGGGCGTCGCGACGCTCGAGGAGTTCTTCGGCCTCCCCGCCGCCCCCACCTACTGACGGCACCTCGGTCGAGGGGTCGCGTTTCGGCGCATTGCGGCGCGCAAACGCCCCGAAAGCGACCCCTCGGCAGGTCAGTCGCCGAGCGCGGCGTCGACGATGACGCGGGCCTCGGCCTGCACCTCGGCGAGGTGGTCGGGGCCGCGGAACGACTCCGCGTAGATCTTGTAGACGTCCTCCGTGCCCGACGGGCGGGCCGCGAACCAGGCGTGCTCGGTGACGACCTTCACGCCGCCGATCGCCGCCCCGTTGCCCGGCGCGTGCGAGAGTCGGTCGACGATCGGGTCGCCCGCGAGCGTGTCGGCCGTGATGTCGGAACCCGACAGCTTGCCGAGCCGCGCCTTCTGCGCCGGGGTCGCGACGGCATCCACGCGGGCGTAGGCGGGGTCGCCGAACTCGGCCGTCAGCTCCCGGTAGCGCTCCGACGGCGACGTCCCGGTGACGGCGCGGATCTCGGCCGCGAGCAGAGCGAGGATGATGCCGTCCTTGTCGGTCGTCCACGCCGACCCGTCGAGCTCGAGGAACGACGCTCCGGCGCTCTCCTCGCCGCCGAACGCGACGGACCCGTCGATGAGTCCCGGCACGAACCACTTGAACCCGACCGGAACCTCCCACAGCGTGCGCCGCCGGGCCGCGACGACGCGGTCGATGATGCTCGACGAGACGAGCGTCTTGCCGATCGCCGCATCGACGCGCCACCCTTCACGGTGCTCGAGCAGGTAGTCGATCGCGACGGCGAGGAAGTGGTTGGGGTTCATGAGCCCGCCGTCGGGGGTGACGATGCCGTGGCGGTCGGCATCCGCGTCGTTGCCGGTCAGCACGTCGTAGTCGGCGCGCTTCGCGACGACGGATGCCATCGCGCTCGGGCTCGACGGATCCATGCGGATCTTGCCGTCCCAGTCGAGGGTCATGAAGCCCCATCGCGGGTCGACCTCGGGGTTCACGACGGTGAGCGGCAGTCCGTAGTGCTCGGCGATGAGCTTCCAGTACTCGACGCTCGCGCCGCCGAGCGGGTCGGCGCCGAGCCGCAGCCCTGAGGAGCGGACCGCGCCGAGGTCGAGCACCGCGGCGAGGTCGTGAACGTACTCGCTGCGGAAGCCGTAACCCTCGACGCCGGTCACTGCGGTCGTGCGCTTGACGCCGCGGTTGCCGTCGGCGATGAGCTCGTTCGCGCGCCCCGCGATCCAGCCCGTGGCGTCGGAGTCGGCCGGGCCGCCGTGCGGCGGGTTGTACTTGAAGCCGCCGTCGCGGGGCGGGTTGTGGCTCGGGGTGATGACGATGCCGTCGGCCTGGGCCCCGCCGACGGGCAGCCCGCGGTTGAAGCGGATGATGGCGCGGCTCACGGCGGGCGTCGGGACGTAGCCGTCCTCGGCATCCACCATCGCGGTGACGCCGTTCGCCGCGAGCACCTCCAGACAGGTGCGCTGCGCCGGGGCGGAGAGGGCGTGGGTGTCGGCCCCGACGAAGACCGGCCCGCGCACGCCCTGCTCGGCGCGGTACTCGACGATCGCCTGCGTGATCGCCGCGATGTGGGTGTCGGTGAACGCCCCGTCGAGGCTCGAGCCGCGGTGGCCGCTCGTGCCGAAGACGACGGGCTGGTCGGGGGCGGCGGGGCCCTCGTAGGCCCGCAGCAGGTCGTCGAGGTCGACGAGGTCGGAGGGGGTGGCGGGGGTGCCGGCGCGATCCGTCATGCTCCCGATCCTCCCACCGCGTGGCCGAGCAGGTCGCCGCTTGACGACGCCTGCGACCGCCTACGATCGACGCATGCCGTCGTACAGCTACCTCGGGCCCGTCGGCACCTTCACCTGGGTGGCGCTCACCCAGGTGCCCGAGGCGCAGGGCGCCGACTGGCGCAGCGTCAACAACGTCGGCGAGGCGCTCGACGACGTGCTCTCGGGGCGCAGCGTCGGCGCCGTCATCGCGATCGAGAACAGCGTCGAGGGCGGCGTCAGCGCCACCCAGGATGCGCTCGCCAACATCCCGGGTCTGCGCATCGTCGGCGAGTACCTGGTCCCCGTCAACTTCTCGCTCGTGACCCGGCCGGGACTGACGCTCGCCGACGTGCGGATCGTCGCCGCGCATCCCGTCGCGTACGCGCAGTGCCACCTCTGGCTCGACCGGGAGCTGCCCGACCACGAGCACCTCCCGGCGACCTCGAACGTGAGTGCCGCGACGATGCTGCTCGAGCCGGGGACGATCGCGGATGCCGCCGTCGCCCCGCCCGGGATCGAGGGGGTGCACGGGGTCGAAGTGCTCGCCGAGTCGATCGGCGACAACCCCAACGCGGTCACGCGCTTCGTGCACGTCTCGGCGAGCCGCGCGATCCCGGAGCGCACCGGCGCCGACAAGACGAGCGTCATCGTCGAGCTGCCCTCCGACGCCCCCGGCGCGCTCATGGAGATGCTCGAGCAGTTCGCCACCCGGGGCGTCAACCTGAGCCTGCTCGAGTCGCGGCCCATCGGCGACTCCCTCGGCCGCTACCGCTTCGTCGTCGACCTCGACGGCCACATCCACGACGAGCGGGTCGCCGACGCGCTGCTCGGCCTCAAGCGGTTCAGTCCGAACGTGGCCTTCCTCGGCTCGTATCCCCGCGCCGACAAGCAGAACGTCGAGGTCGTCTCGCGCTACAGCGACGACGTCTTCGTCGAAGCGCGCGACTGGTTGCGCAGCATCCTCTCCGGCGAGCCGGAGGGCTGACGAAAGGACCCGGGATGGCGGACGACTCAGGGATCGACCCGCGCTACGCCGCGCAGTTCCAGCGCGGCTACGACCCGACGCAGCATCGCGCCGCGCCGCCGCCCGCACCGCGGGCCGAGACCGGCCCGCCGCGACTTCCCGGTGGCCCCGTCGGGTACGCCGAGCGGGTTCGCGAGCGGTCGGAGCCGCGCACCGTCGCGCCTCCGAGCACGCCGGTTTCGGTCGAGCACGACCCACTCGACTCGGGTGACGACCCCGTGCCGCAGAGGGCTCGGATCGAGTGGGTCTTGCCCGTCGCCGCCGTGGTGCTCCTCGTGGCGGCCGGCGTCTTCTTCCGGGGCGCGCAGGACGCCTTCGGTTCGGGCGGACCGACGAGCTACGTGCTGTTCCTGACGGGCGCGTCGATCCCGGGCCCCCTCGTGGTGGCCGCGGTGATCTGCCTGACGGCGTGGCTGATGCTGCGCGCGCTGCGCGGAGGCACGCGATGAGTCGACGGTATCCCGCGATGCTCGCCGGTCTGACCGGCCTGCTGGGTGTGGCGACGGCGGCGCTGATGGCGGGCCTCGTCGCGGCGTGGGAACGGCTGTCGACCGGCCCCGGCCCCGACGTGAACGACGATGCCGCGATGGAGGCCTGGCAGCGCGAGATCGAACCCCTCAACGCGTTCGTCCAACTCGGCTACCCGGCCGTCGGGTCGCTCATACTCGCGGCGCTCATCCCCGCGATCGGGGCGATCGTGCTGCTCGCCGTGCGGGCTCAGCGCGCGTCGGCCTCGGCGACTGCTTCGCGGGACGCCTCGGTCGCCTCCTGACGCTCCTCGGCGAGCTCCTCGCCCTGAGGCGTGTCGAGCTCGCGGTCTTCGGGGATGCGCACCCGGATCGCGCCGGGGTCGATCGTCGTGCGGAATCCGGTGACGTCGCCGAAGACGTCGCCGTCGAGCTCGAACACCTCGGCGTGGTCGAGTGCGACCTCGAACCGCGCGCCCTTGAGGTAGCGCAGCGTGCGGATCTCCTTCGACAGGCCCATGAGCTTCCGCCCGACCTGGGAGCGGCGCAGCACGCCGTTCTCCCACACGATCTTCACCCACACCTGCACCCAGCCGATGAAGCCTTCGGGGCGCAGGCTGACGATGTCGAACAGTCCGTCGTCGACGGCCGCCTCCGGCAGCAGCAGGATGTTTCCGGGCAGCGAGCCGCAGTTGCCGACGAGCACGGTGTGCGCGTTCATCGTGCGGGCGGGGGCGTCGTCGAGCTTGAAGCGCACCCGCATCCGGTTGGTGTCGCGCAGCGCCTTGCGGATCGCGTCGATGTAGGCGATCCAGCCGACCTTCTTCTTCAGCTCCTCGTCCTGGTTGGCGATCATCTTCGCGTCGAGGCCGATGCCCGCCATGACAAGGAACGCCCGGGTCTCGACCTTCCCGTCGGGGTGGCGGATGTCGGCGATGCCGAGGTCGATCGCCCGGTCTTTGCCGGTGAACGCCGTCGCGACCGACTCGGGCAGATGGTTGAGCGAGAGATCGAGGTTGCGTGCGAGGAGGTTGCCGGTGCCCGAGGGCAGCAGCGCGAGGGCGGTGGAGGTGCCGCGCAGGCCCTCCGCGACGGCCCGCACCGTGCCGTCTCCGCCGGCGGCCAGCACGACGTCGGCGCCCTGGTCGGCGGCCTCCCGGGCCTGCCCGGTTCCGGGATCCTCGACCGTCGTCTCGAGCCAGAGGCTCGGCGCCCAGCCGGCATCCCGTTCGGCCTCCTCGACCGCGGCGCGGAGCTCGTCGAGGTCGACTTTCACGGGGTTGTAGACCACGGCCGCACGACGCGTGGCCGCAGGCGTCGCGGGCATGCGACAACCGTAGACCAGCGGGTGCGGCGCCCAGGGGGCTTGCGGACTCGTCAATAGGATGGAACCGTGATCGACCCGCAGCTGTTGCGCGACAACCCCGACGCCGTGCGACGCTCGCAGGAGGCGCGGGGGGTGAGTCCCGACACGGTGGATGCCGCGATCGCGGCCGACCAAGCCCGCCGTGCCGCCATCACCGCTTTCGAAACGGTGCGGGCGCAGCAGAACGCGTTCGGCAAGACGGTCGCCGCCGCGCCGAAGGACGAGAAAGCCGCGCTCGTCGCCCAGGCGCAGGAGCTCGCCGCCGAGGTGAAGCGTGCGCAGGCGGCCGTCGCCGAGGCGGAGGCGACGTTCGAGGAGATCGTCGGCGGCATCCCGAACGTCGTCCTCGACGGGGTGCCCGCGGGGGGCGAAGACGACTTCGTGACCCTCCGCACCGTCGGCGAGCCGCAAGTCTTCGACCCCGCCGAGTTCCCCGACGGGCCGCGCGACCACCTCGCGCTCGGCGAACTGCTCGGCGCGATCGACATGGAGCGCGGGGCGAAGGTCTCCGGTGCCCGGTTCTACTTCCTCAAGGGCGTCGGCGCACGACTGGAGCTCGCCCTCATCCAGCTCGGTCTGGAGCGCGCGCTCGCGGCGGGGTTCGAGCCGCTCATCACCCCCACCCTCGTGCGTCCCGACATCATGGCGGGAACCGGGTTCCTCGGCGCGCACGCCGACGAGATCTACTACCTCGAACGCGACGACCTCTACCTCACGGGGACGAGCGAGGTCGCGCTCGCCGGGTACCACAAGGACGAGATCATCGACGTCTCGGCCGGTCCGATCCGCTACGCCGGCATCTCGACGTGCTACCGCCGCGAGGCCGGGTCGGGCGGCAAGGACACCCGCGGCATCATCCGCGTGCACCAGTTCCAGAAGCTCGAGATGTTCTCGTACTGCGACCCGGCGGAGGCCGAGCGCGAGCACGAGGCCCTTCTCGCGCTGGAGGAGGGGATGCTCGCCGACCTCGGTCTGGCCTACCGCGTGATCGACGTCGCCGCGGGCGACCTCGGGTCGAGCGCGGCCCGCAAGTTCGACACCGAGGCGTGGGTGCCGACGCAAGAGTCCTACCGCGAGCTCACGTCGACGTCGAACTGCACGACCTACCAGGCGCGGCGGCTCGACATCCGCCACCGCACGCCGGAGGGCAAGACCGCGCCCGTCGCGACGCTCAACGGCACCCTCGCGACGACGCGCTGGATCGTCGCGCTGCTTGAGACCCATCAGCAGCCCGACGGCTCGGTCGTCGTGCCCGAGGCGCTGCGTCCGCACCTCGGCGGGCTCGAACTGCTGGAACCGAAGTGACGCAGCGCTGGCTCGTCGCGCTCGACGTCGACGGCACGATCCTTCAGGAGGACGGCACGCTCACCGACGCGACCGTCGACGCGATCGCCCGGGTGCGGGATGCGGGCCACGCCGTGATGCTCGCCACCGGTCGGTCGATGTCGATGACCCTGCCGGTGATGGAGCGCCTCGACCTCGTCTCCGAGTACGTCGTCTGCGCGAACGGGGCTCTCGTGCTGCGCCGCGACACCGAGGCGCCGATGGGCTACTCCCGCGAGCACGTCGAGGTGTTCGACCCCACCGAGGTGCTGCAGACCATCCGCGGGCACCTCGAGGAGGCGTCGTTCGCGGTCGAGGATGCCGAGGGCGTCTTCCGCTACACCGGCCACTTCCCCGACGGCGCGCTCGGCGCATCCAGCGATCAGGTGGAGTTCGACGAGCTGCTGCACATGGAGGCCACGCGCGTCGTCGTGCTCTCGCCCGGGCACGCGATCGACGACTTCCTCGACGTGGTCGAGCGCATGGGCCTGCACAAGGTCACCTACAACGTCGGCTGGACGGCGTGGCTCGACATCGCGCCCGACGGCGTCACGAAGGCGTCCGGGTTGGAACGGGTGCGCGAGGCGCTCGACATTCCGGCATCCCGGGTGTTCACGGCGGGCGACGGGCGCAACGACATCGACATGCTGGAGTGGACCGTCGCAGGCGGCGGGGTCGCGGTCGCGATGGGTCAGGCGCCCGAGGAGGTGGTCGCGGCGGCGAGTGAGGTCACCGGCACCGACCTCGAGGATGGACTCGCCGCCGCGCTCACACGCCACTTCCAGGCTTAGGGGCTCCCGGGTCCGTTACGATCAGGCTCGGATTCGCCAGGGAGGGCTGTCCGAGCGGCCGATGGAGCCAGTCTTGAAAACTGGTGGGCAGAAATGTCTCGTGGGTTCGAATCCCACGCCCTCCGCCGTTCTCGTGGGATCAGGAAGCTAGGGAGTCGCCGTGAGCGAAACGCGTCAGCGCCGCACCGCGCCGGAGCCGACGCGCGTCGCTCGCCACGGGCGGCTGCGTCGCGCGGCCGCGTGGAAGTCGGCCCTCGCCCTGCTCGCCGGCACGCTCGCCGTCGTGCTCGTCGCGGGCGTCTCGGTGGCCGGCATCGCCGTGTGGCGTCTGCAGGACCAGATCGACACCGTCGAGATCGAGTACGACGCGGGCGGCGCCCCCGTCAACATCGGCGCCTTCGAGGGCGGCTTCAACATCCTCATCGTCGGGTCCGACACGCGTGAGGGTCAGAGCGCCGCGTTCGGCAAAGACCCGGGCTCGGTGCTCAACGACGTCAACATGCTGCTGCACGTCGCGGGCGACCAGAAGAGCGCCGTGCTCGTGAGCATCCCGCGCGACATGGTCGTGCCGCTGCCGCGTTGTGAGAACGGCGGCCCGGCGACCGGTCTGCCGATCAACGAGACGCTCTACTACGGCGGGCTCAACTGCACCGTCATGACCGTGCAGAACCTCACGGGGCTCGAGATCCAGTTCGCGGGCCTCATCACGTTCGACGGGGTGATCGCGATGTCGGATGCGATCGGCGGCGTCGACGTGTGCATCACCGACCCGATCCTCGACCCGTACACGGGCCTCAATCTCCCCACCGCGGGCACGCACACCCTCCAGGGCTGGAACGCGCTCGCCTTCCTCCGCTCGCGGCACGGCGTCGGCGACGGCAGCGACCTCGGGCGCATCAGCTCGCAGCAGGTGTTCCTCTCGTCGCTCGTGCGCAAGATCAAGAGCGACGGCACCCTCACCGACTTCGGCAAGCTCTACGGCGTCGCCCAGGCGGCGACCCAGAACATGACCCTCTCGGAGGGCTTCGCCCGCCCCGACACGCTCGTGTCGATCGCGCTCGTGCTGAAGGACATCCCGCTCGAGAACATCGCGATGGTGCAGTACCCGAGTCGTACCGGCGGCACGGGCATCTACACGGGCAAGGTGCAGCCCATCACCGCCACGGCGGAGGCCCTCTTCGACGCGATCCGGGCCGACCTGCCGATCGCGCTCGACGCATCGGCGGTCGGGGCCAACGGCGGGTCGACGCTTGACCCGAACGCCCCGGCACCCACCGAGCCCGACCCGTCGGCATCGCCCGACCCGACGGCGACGGCTGCCCCGGAGGAGCCCGGCCCCACCGCGCAGGTCATCCCCGGCGTGAAGGGCCAGAGCGCGGCGCAGTACACCTGCGCGGTTGCCAACTGATCCCCGCCGGCCGGTCGGCGTCCGAGGATCGTGCCGCTAGGATGGCTGAGGCAAGTTCCGGGAGACGTCGCATAGTCCGGTCGAGTGCACCACCCTGCTAAGGTGGAGTCCCCTCCGGGGGACCGAGGGTTCAAATCCCTCCGTCTCCGCAGTTTTCCCTGATCAGGGTTAGGTCGCCGCGGTGCGGATGCGCACTTCGCGCTCCATCCGCTTCTCGTGTCGCGCGCGACCCTTCACGGCCTCCGCCTCGCGGTTCTTCGGCGGCGCCGAGGTGACGAGGTCGTCGAGCAGGCGCCTCGTGGCGACGGCGATCTCGTCGATCGCGCGATCGAAGGCGGCGGCGTTGGCGCGCGAAGGATGCGTCGACCCGCTGACCTTGCGCACGAACTGCAGCGCGGCCTCGCGCACCTCGTCGTCGGTCGTCGGCGGCTCGAAGTTGTGGAGCACGCGAATGTTCCGGCACATGCGGCCGACCCTAGCTCTGGACGACCGACGCGGTCGAGTCCGCCGGAGCACGCGGCTCAGCGTGGGCTGACGGCGACCATCACGACGAGCCCCGCGACGACGAGCGCGATCCCCACGAACTGGACGGGACGGAGGCGCTCGCGGAGGACGACCCGGGCGAGTCCCGCGGTGACGAGCGGATAGAGCGCGGCGAGCACAGCGAGAACGGAGAGCGGCGCCACGATGCTCGACAGGCCGAACACGGTGTTCGCGGTGAAGTTGAGCACGCCGATGGCGACGACTCCGATGAGGATCGGACCGCGCATCCGCGGCGGGTCGACAGGGGCCGTCCGCACGCGCCGGCGAACCGCGAGCACGAGCCACACCGTGCCGTACAGCACCAGCGCGGCACCCGCCGCTCCGGCGAGCGTGGAGGGCACATGCACGGCCGCCCCCTGCGCCAGCAGCACCTGGGAGCACCCGAATCCGAGAGCCGCGAGGAACGCGTACCCGATCGCCGCGCGCGAGCCGGGGGGGCCTTCCGACCGTCGTACCTCGGGACCGCCGGCGAGGATCGCCCCGACGACCGCTGCCGCGAGTCCGCCGCCAAGGGGGCCCGAGAGCGGATCGCCGCTCGCCAGGCCGACGCTCAAGGGGACGACGACGGCGAGGGCGGACAGCGGCGCGACGACGCCCATCCGCCCCACAGCCAGTCCGCGGAACAGGGCCGCGACTCCTCCCGCTTGCGCGACTCCGGCCGCCAGACCCCAACCCCACCCCGCGACGCCGGGTGGCGGAGGCGAGACGACGAGGGTCCCGAGGGCGAGAACGGCCATCGTCGCCTGGGCTCCGAGCAGGACGTCGATGAGCCGCGTGCGGCGGGACAGCAGCCCGCCGAGGAAGTCGCTCGTGCCGTAGCAGGCGGCGACCAGCAGGCCGAGCCACGTCGCGGCGACCATCGGCGTCAGCTGTCGAGCGGACGCACGCCGGCGAACTTCGTGTCATGCCATACGAGCGGCGCGCGCTCGGGGGTCATGCTGTACGAGTGCACCCGGAAGACCACGATGAGGTGGTCGCCCCCGTCGACGACCTGCTGGATCGACGTCGTGAACGTCGCGACGGCGTTCTCGAGCAGGAGCGCGCCGTCCTCCTCGTAGAGGTCCACTCCCGCGAAGCGATCGGTCTTCCGCGACCCCAGTTGACGGCCGAGCGCCGCGTCGCTCTCGGCGATCACGGACACCCCGATCCGTTCGGCGCGCGAGAGCCTCGGCCAGGTGGTCGACGCCCGGTCCACGCAGATCACCATGAGCGCGGGATCGAGGGAGACCGAGACGAAAGCGCTCGCCGCGAAGCCCACGGGCTCCCCGTCGACGAGGGCCGCGACCGCCATGACGCCGCGCGGGAACAGGGTGAACGCGCGGCGGAGGTCGGCCGACTCGTGCATCTCCGGCACCTCCGCGACCGTCCGAGACTCAGCCACGGGGACCAGCCACCCAGAGGCCGTTCGCGCTCAGCGCCACGTCGACGTTTCCGTTGAGCGCCTTCGAGTACGGGCAGACCGTGTGGGCTTCTCGCACGAGATCGACGGCGAGCTTGCCGTCCTCGACCCCCGCGAGTTCCACTTCGAGCGCGACCTCGATGTGGAACGTGCCGTCGTCGTCGGAGTGGAGCGACACCATCGACTGCACGGCGGTCTCGCCGAGGTCGACGCGTCGGCGGCGTGCGACGGTGCCGAGCGCTCCTTCGAAGCACGCGCCGTAGCCGACGGCGAACAATTGCTCGGGGTTGGTTCCCGGCCCTCCTGACGCGGGGCGCGAGAGGTTCACGTCGAGGCGGCCGTCGTCCGTGCGGCCGTGCCCTTCTCGTCCGCCTTGCACGCTCGCGTGCGCCGTATAGAGGTGAGCCATGTCGGGGTGCCTTTCGTCGTGATGGAGGATGCAGGTCAGGCGAGGCTTTCGCCGCCGTCGAGGATGAGGGTCTGTCCCGTCGTGGAACCCGCGTCGGACGACAGGAGATACGCCGTGGCCGCGGCCACGTGCTCCGCATCGACGGGCCGACCGAGAGGGATCGCGCTCATCTTGCGTGCGACGTAGGCGGGGTCGGCGAGGAGCTCGTAGTTCTGGCGCGAGGGGACGACCGTCGGGGCGACGGCGTTCACCCGGATGCCCGCCGGCGCCCACTCGAGAGCGAGAATCCGAGTGAGGTGGTTCATCCCGGCCTTGCTCGTCGAGTACGCCGCGTTGCCCTTGGCCGCGAGCGTCCCGTGGGTCGACGAGGTCGACACGATCGCGCCCCGGCCCGACGCCGCGAGCGGTTCGTATGCCGCCGTCGACATGAGGAACATCCCCGTGAGGTTGACGGTCAGCACGCGATTCCACTCCGCCAGAGATGTCTCGAGGGAGGTCGCCCGCAGCATCGTGCCGGCGTTGTTGACGAGACCGTCGAGACGGCCGTGCAGCTCCAGCGCCAGGTCGACGACCGCCCGGCACTGCGCGGCGTCGCTCACGTCGTGGCTCTGGATCGCCACCCTCTCCCGCGCATCGGAGGGGAGCGACGCGTGCACGTCCTCGAGTTCGTCGGCGCTTCGCGCGGTGAGCACGAGCGCCCAGCCCTCGTGCAACAGCCGTTCCGCGATCGCGACTCCGATCGTGCCCGTCGCCCCCGTGACGATCGCGACGGGGTGCGTGCCGCGGGTCATGCGACGCTCCCGCCGGTGAGGACGGGGTCGTGGCGCAGGGGATACGCGTAGGGGGGACGCATGCGGATCCCGGCAGCCACGCGGGGGTCGTCGACGCCGATGACGAGCCCGACGCCACGCCCTTCGGCGATCGCCTCCTGGGAGGTTCGGGGCGCGAAGGCGTCGCCGACCGTGTAGAGCTCTCCGCTCCACCCGCCCCGAGCGAGTTCTTCCACGAGGGCGTCCCGCGCACGGCGGGGCCGCACATGCACGACCGACCGCACGTCGGGCAGAGGCTCCGCCGTCCGAGCCGACGAGCTGACGAGCGTCACGACGTCCCGCTGCTCGAGAACGGCCGGCGACCGCACGGCGACGCCGGCGTCACGCAGTTGATCGGCGAGAGCCAGCCGCGAGTACACCGTGACGCGTTGGGCGAAGCCCGCCACGGGCGAGACGAGAGTCGCCGTGGCGCCACGGTGCGCGAGGTGCATGGCGAGGCCGCTCGCCTCCCACACGCCGCTCTCGTCGAACACGACCATGCGGGGCTCGACGAGTCGGGGGTCGCGCAGCACGTCCTCGGGGTCGAGGACCGGTACGCCGAGAGCGTCCGAGAGCGGGGACCGCTCGTGCCGCGCGCCGCTCGCCAGCACGACGACGTCGGGATCGTGGGCGGCGATGCGCTCGGCGTCCCACCGCTCACCGAGGCGGGGCTGCACGCCGGATCGCCCGAGGATGTCACGCAGTTCGTCGAGGAGAGTGTGGAATCCGGGTCGCCCGTCCAGCAGCACGAGGTCGAGGAGCTGACCGCCGACCTCATCGCGCTCGTCGACGAGGGTCACGTCGTGCCCGCGGGAAGCCGCGGTGCTCGCCGCCTCGATCCCCGCTGGTCCCGCCCCGATGACGAGGACCCGCCGCGGATGCGCCGACGTGGCCGCCGCCGCGTCCCATTCGGATTCCCGGCCCACCGCGGGGTTGACGGTGCAGGTGATCGGCGTGATCGCTTCGAGGTTGGCGTTGCAGCCCTGATTGCATGCGATGCAGCTGCGCGGTGGCACGTCGCCCGCGACCGAGAGCTGCAGCAGGCGCGGCTCCGCGATGTGTCCGCGGGCGAACCCGACCATGTCGGCGTCGCCGCGGTCGAGGATGTCGGCTCCGGCCGCGAGGTCGTCGATGCGACAGATCGCGAGCACCGGTGAGTCGGGGAACTCCTCGCGGAAGCGCCGCGCGAAACCGATGAACGGCGTCGGTCCGTAGCTCATGTCTGCCATCTGCGTCGCGAGGGAGGAGGCGCTGCCCGTGTACGCGGCGTGGCTCACGTGCAGGAAGTCGAACGGCGTGCCGTCCTCGAGGTCGGCGACGATGCCGACCATGTCGTCGACGTCGAGCCCGCCGTCGAGGAACTCGCTCGCGCTCAGGCGCAGACCGATCGCGACTCGCCCCGCTGCGGCCTCGCGCACGACGCGCACGACCTCGACCGCGAGCCGCATGCGCCGTTCGCGCGAGCCCCCGTAGGCGTCGTCGCGGTGGTTGCTCACGGGGGAGAGGAACTGGTGCAGGAGGTGCCCGTGGCCGATGTGGATCTCCATGCCGTCGAACCCCGCTTCGATGAGGCGATGGGTCGACGCGACGTAGCCGTCGAGGAGCGTCCGGATATCGAAGCTGTTCACGACGTGCGGGACGTTCGCGGTCGTCGTCCACGGCGTGGGCTCGGGTCCCCAGGATCCGGCCATCTCGTCGCCCGAGTGGCGCCCCGTGTGGAGGAGCTGCCCGAACAGCCGCGTGCCCTCGGCGTGCACCGTCTCGGCGAGCGCGCGCAACCCGGGCGTCGCGGCGTCGGAGTAGGCCTGGATGCCGAGCCGTCGCAGGCTCGTCGGGTGCACGCGGATGCCTTCGGTGATGATGAGCCCCGCCCCGCCGCGTGCCCGGGCCCGGTGGTAGTCGAGGTGTCGCGGCGTCACGAGGTTCTCGCCCGCCACGCCGAAGTTCGTCGTGTGGGGAGCGACGAAGACCCGATTGCGCACGCGCACGGGCCCGAGGTCGAGGGGGGCCTCGACGAGGGCGCGCTGGGCGGAATCGAGCAGGGGAGACATCAGACCCACCGGGTGGAGACCGACTTGATGTCGGTGAAGAACTCGACGGCGTAGCGGCCCTGGGAGTGGATCGTGCCGAAGAACGACCCGCGCCGTCCGCCGAAGCCGAAGTCGGCCGTGGGGGCGACGACGCCGACGTTGATGCCGATATTGCCGACCTTCGCCTCGGCGGTGAAGCGCCGAGATGCCGCGCCGTCGCGCGTGAAGATCGAGCCGGCGTTGCCGAACGGGCTGCCGTTGACGACGTCGAGCGCCGCGTCGAGGTCGGGCACGCGCACGACGGCGAGCACGGGGCCGAAGAGCTCGGCGTGCACTAGGTGGCCGTCGCCGCGGACGCCGTCGACGATGGTCGGGCCGAAGAAGTACCCGCCGTCGGGGTCGACCGCGTCGCGGCCGTCGAGCAGCACGGTGCCACCTTCGGTCTCGGCGGCGTCGATCGCGGCGACCGCGGCATCCACGGACGCCCGCGAGATCAGCGGAGGCACCGTCGTCGTGGCGTCGTTCCCGGCGCCGACGACGAGGCCACGGGAGCGCTCGACGATCGCGGCCAGGAGGTCGTCGCCCGCGTCGCCGACGAGCACGAGCACACTCGCCGAGAGGCAGCGCTGCCCGGCCATGGTGAACGCGGAGGCCACGACGCCGTCCGCGGTCGCCTCGACGGGCGCGTCCGGCATCACGACGAGCGGGTTGCGCGCGCCGCCCGCGGTCTGGGCACGTTTGCCGGCTCGGCTCGCGCGCTCGAAGACGGCGCGCGCGGTCGCGGTCGACCCGATGAGCGACACGGCGGCGACGTCGGGCGAGTCGCACAGCGCCTCCACGGCGTCGCGACCGCCGTGCAGGATCGTGACGACGCCGGGCGGGAAGCCGGCCTCGAGGAACAGTTCGCCGAGCCGGGTGGCCGCGAGGGGCGCCTGCTCCGACGGCTTGATGATGACGGGGTTGCCGCACGCGAGCGCCCAGGCCCAGTAGATGGAGCCCGTCATGATCGGGAAGTTGAACGGCGACACGATCGCGCACGGGCCGATCGGCTCGCGCAGCACGGCGCCGTCGAGGCCGGGGATGACGTCGTGCTGCAGGTCGCCGACGAGGAACGGTGCGGCGCCCGCCGCGGCTTCGAGGTGCTCCGACGCGCGCGAGATCTCGGCATCCGCGTCGCGCGCCGTCTTGCCGTTGTCGAGTGTGATGAGCGAGGCGAGCTCGGCGCGGTCGCGGTCGAGCAGTCGGGTGAGCGCATGCAGGAGGCGCCCGCGCGCGCGGGGAGCCGTGCGTGCCCAGCCCGCGGCGGCGGCGGCGCTCACGGCGATCGCGGCCGCGGCGTGCGCACGGTCGGCGAGCGCGACCTCGCCGATGACGGCACCCGTCGCGGGGTCCGTGACCGGGATGCGCGGGCCCGGGCCGGGCTCCGAGACCGCCCCGATGAGGTCGTGAGCGACGATCCGCGAGCTCATGAGCTCGCTCCCTTCACCGCGACGACGTCGATCTCGACGCGGCATTGACTGCCGATGCCGACGTAGACGGTCGCACGGGTCGGGAACTCGCCCGGTGCCCAGTACTGCGAGTACACGGAGTTCATCTCGTCGTAGTACTCGCGCTCGGAGAGATACACGGTGGTCTTCACGACATCGGCGATCGTGCATCCGGCGTCGGCGAGAATCGCGCCGAGCGCGTCGAGCACGATCCTCGTCTCGTCGGCGATCGTCACCGCTTCCGCCATCCGCGTCCGGGTGTCGTTGTCGAAGGCCATCCCGTTGGCGAACACCATCGTGTCGGTCTCGACGCCCTGCGAGAGCGGGTAGCTGTCGTCGTACTGGGGGCCCTCCGGCACCCGGATGATGCGGCGCATCCGCTCAGTCCCCGGTGAGCGGGCCGAAGCCCTCGGGCATCTCGGGGCGCACCGAGTCCTGCACGCCCTCGGGGAAGTGCGGGAGCACCTCCTCGGCGAAGAGGCGGTTGGATCGCATGACCTGCTCCTGCGTGAGGCCGGGAATCCACGACCACAGCACGAGACGCTCGATGCCCCACTCGTCGCGCAGGTGCCGCACCTGCTCGCGCACCGTCTCCGGCGAGCCGATGAACAGGTGCTCGCGCGGGTAGAGGAACTTCCACCACGAACCGGTCTGCTCTTCGTCGGTGAGCTTCTCGCCGGGGTTCGCGAACATGTCGCGAGGGCGCACTCCGCCGACGTAGTTGTAGAGCTTCTCGATCAGCTCGCGCGACTCGCGTTCCGCCTGCTCGTCGGTCTCGGCGACGTAGACCATGCGCATCAGCGAGATGCCTTCGCCGCGACCGGCCGGCCGGCCGAGCACGCTCGTCAGCTCTTCCTGGTAGGCGTCCATGCACTCGCGCAGGCCCTCGCGCGAGCGCAGCCAGGTGATGACGTTCATGCGCTGCTGCGCGCTCGTGCGGAAGCCGGGTGTCTTGTCGAGGAGGTTCCACATCGCGGGGTAGGGCTTCTGGTACGGCTTGGGAATGATCGACATCCCGACGTACTGGCCGTCTTCGTCCCGCCACAGCGGATTCCGCGGGTACCAGGTCGCGCTGTCGGGCACGCCCGGGTGGGGGAACGTGTAGAACTCGCCCTCGTGGTGGAAGCCCTCCATCGTCCAGGCCTTCTTGACGATGTCGAGCGTCTCGAGGAAGAAGCGCCAGTTCTTCTCGTCGTTGCGCTTGTCGCCGTCGGGGTTGAAGTTCATCGCTTCGCGGGGCTGGATGCCGCGGGCGACGCCGATGTCGAGACGACCCTTGCTGTAGTGGTCGAGAAGTGCGAGGTCTTCGGCGAGCCGGAGCGGGTGCCAGAAGGGCGGGGTGACGGCACCTGTCCCGATGCGCAGGTTCTTCGTCAAGGCCGCGGCCCAGGTGCCGGATACGATCGGGTTCGGGTTGATCTCGTATCCTTCGCCGCCGAAGTGGTGCTCGCCCTGCCAGAGGGTGCCGAATCCGGATTCGTCGAGGTGCACGATCTGCTCGGTGGCCATGTCCAGGAGCTCGCCGTAGCGGTAGACGTTCCCGGGGTTGTCCATCGTGAACAGGTAGTCGAACTTCATCTCAGCACTCCCGTTGTTCGGATTATTCCAGTACTACTTCAAGCGATTCCCCTATTACTGCACAATCGGATCATGAGCACAAGTGGATCTCGGGGCGAGACGGTGCGCGTCGCGCTCGACGACCGGTGGGGGTCGCCCGCCACGTTCGGTGGTGCGCTC
This sequence comes from uncultured Microbacteriaceae bacterium, assembly GCA_946481135.1. The sequence continues at coordinate 17,936 of CAMLMQ010000001.1, read as the reverse complement.
GCGGCGGCCCTCGTGCGCTCGGACACCGCGGCGGGCGCGTCCGGCTGGGTGCCGACCGAGGTGCACGCATCGTTTCACCGGGTCGTCCCACCCGGCGAGCTCGATGCCCGGCACGAGGTGCTGCGCGACGGCAGGCGCCGCCGCACGACGCTCATCCGTGGCTTCCTCGACAGTCGACCGACCACGACCGTGATGGTCGGATGGACACGTGCCGACGAGCTCGACGTCGTTCCCGCGAGCGTTCCGCGCGGCCTCCCACCGACGGGACCGGCGGATCCGCGCAGCCTGTCCGGAGAGCTCGACTGGCGCTGCGCGCGACCGTGGCCGGCGCGGTCCGGCGGGACCCTCGAGTCGTGGATCCGTCCCCTCAGCGACGAGTGGGGCGATCCGACGAGCTCAGCGCTCCACCCCGCCTGGTATCTGGTCGCAGGGGATGTCCTCGCCCCCGCGATCGTCAACCCGGGCGAGTCGCTGCGTATCGCGACGGTGACTCTCCAGCTGACCGTGGCACGACTCTCGGCCCCCGGCTGGATCGGGCAGTCGCTACGCGCCGAGCGGTTGGGCGATCGGGCGACCTCCATCCTGGAGCTGCGGACGGCGCGAGGCGTCCTGCTCGCCTCGCTTCAGCAGTCGGCGCTCCTCGCGCCGGCAGAGCCCGGCGACATGCCCGTCTCCGCGACCGCCTTCGGGTGGGGCGGACCGGTGCCGGTTACATGAATACTGGAATATTTCACGCTATAGATTGACTTGCCGCAGGCTCTCCCGTACCGTCGCGGCTATGTCGGCCCCTGAGACCCCGCCCTGGTCCTCGACGGTGCCCGCGGAGGACGCGGCCCTCTACGAGCGAGCGGGGTTCGGGCGTTCGGCAGGACTCGGCATGCGCCCCGCGGTGCTCGTCATCGACGTCCAGTACCGCACCGTCGGACACTCGCGCGTGCCCATCGAGCTCGCGATGGCCGAGTACCCCACCGCGTGCGGCGAGCGTGGCTGGCGGGCCATCGACCGGCTCGTCCCCGTTCTCGAGTCGGCGCGCCAGAGCGGTCGGCCGGTGCTCTTCCCGCACGTCGCGCCCAAGACTGCCGTCACCGCGGGGGGATACCGGGGCAAGTCGCCGACGCTCGCCTCGCCGACTCCGGAAGCGTACGACTTCGTCGTCGAGGCCGCGCCGCGTGACGACGAGGTGCGCATTCCGAAGGATCACCCGAGCGCCTTCTTCGGCACGCCGCTCGTCACGCACCTGATCTCCCGCGGAGTCGACACCGTCCTGCTCGCGGGCTGCACGACGAGCGGCTGCGTGCGGGCGACGGCGGTCGACGCCTTCTCGCTCGGCTTCAAGGTCGGAGTCATCCACGACGCGGTCTACGACCGCACCGATCTCGTGCACGACGTGTCGCTTTTCGACCTCGGCGCCAAGTATGCCGATCTGCTCAGCTCCGAGGAGGCCGCGGTCTACCTGGGCGGGACGCGAGTCGACGCGTGATCGTCGACTGGCACAGCCACGTCTGGCTTCCCGAGCACCTGGGCCCGATCTGGGGGCCGGAACTCGACGCGAACGTCGATGCCCATCCGAGCGCCGACGGTTCGCCGGAGGCCCACCGCGCCGCGCTCGACGCCGCCGGGGTCTCGCAGGCCGTGGTCGTCGGATTGGTCGCGTGCGAGATCGACCTCGACATCCCGAACGCCTTCGTCGCCGATTACGTCGCCACCGACCCCGCCCGCCTCGTCGGGTTCGGCAGTGTCGACCCGAACGATCCACGCGCCGTCGATCAGGTGCGCGAGGCGGCGCGCCTGGGGCTGCGGGGCCTCAAGCTGTCGCCGCCCTACCAGGGCTTCCATCCGCACTCCGACGCCGCATGGGCCGTGTACTCGGCGGCGGCCGACGAAGGCCTCGCGTTGATGTTCCATCAGGGCGGTGTCTTCTTGCGGTCGGGGTCGCTGGAGTACGCGCAACCCGTGCTCCTCGACCGCGTCGCGCGCGAGTTCCGACGCACGCCGATCATCATCGCCCACGCCGGCCAGCCCTGGGCGAACGAGACCGTCGCCGTGATGTTCAAGAACCCCAACGTGCTCACCGATCTCTCGGCGCGCTACGGACGCCCGGCTCAACTTCGTGCCATCCTGCGCAACCTCCTGGACTACGGGGTCGAGTCGCGCGTGCTCTTCGGATCGGACTTCCCGATCTACGACCCCGCCGACTGTCTCGCGCGGCTGCGCGCCGTCGCGGGAGGCACGGCCGAGGACGGCATCCCGGCCGACATCGTCGAGGGGATCATCGACGCGCGCCCCCTCGCCCTCCTCGACGCGATCGCGTCACCCGAGAAAGGACTCCCATGACCGACGGCAGCATCCTCATCGCGAACGGCCACGTCGTCCGTCCCGGACGAGCCGTCGAGCAGGCCGACGTGCTCGTGCGCGACGGTGTCATCGTCGACGTCGCCGAGCGTGGCGCGATCGACGCCGGAGACGTGGCGGAGACGATCGACGCCCGCGGACTTCACGTCTTTCCCGGCGTCATCGACCTGCACACCCATCTCGGGGCGGGCGCAGGTCTCTCCGAGTACGACTCGGAGACGGGCGCGATGGCGCTCGGTGGCGTCACGACGGCGTTCAACATCCTCGCCGGCGGCGGCTCGTACGCTCCGATGCTCGACGAGCATCTCGCCGCCGCGAGCGGCGCCGCCCGCATCGACTTCGGCTTCCACCTCACGCTCATGACCCGTGAGCACCTCGCGGAGTTGCCCGCACTGCGGGATCGATTCGGGCTACGCGCCTACAAGTACTTCATGCACTTCCGCGGCGACGAGGGCAAGTACCTCGGCGTCGAGGGCACCGACGACGGCAAGATGTACGAGATCTTCGAGGCGGTCGCCTCGCTCGGGGACCTGTTGTTCGTGCACGCCGAGAACCCCGAGGTCGTCTGGGCGCTCCGCGACAGGCTCCAGTCGGTCGGGCGCACCGATCTCGTCGCGTGGGACGACGCCCGCCCGCCGTTCGTCGAGGCCGAAGCCGTACGCCGCGTCGCCTACTTCGCCAATGAGCTCGCGACGCGCGTCTATCTCGTGCACATCTCGACCGCGCCCTCGCTTGCGCAGATCCGATCGGCGCGCACCGAGTTCCCCGCCCTCCAGCTCGCCGTCGAGACCTGCCCGCATTACCTCACACACACCCGCGACTTCGCGGGCGGCATCCTCGGCAAGGTCAATCCTCCGCTCCGCAGCGCGGAGCACCTCGACGCGCTCTGGGGCGCGATCGAGGAAGGCCTCATCGACACGGTCGGCTCCGACCACGTCAGTCGGAAGAAGGCGACGAAGGAGGGCACGATCTGGACGGCCAGCGCGGGCTTCCCGGGCTCGCCGAGCATGTTGCCCGCGCTCCTGACGCGGGGTCACCTCCGGCGCGGGGTGCCGCTCGAGCGCATCGCCGAGGTGCTGAGTCGCCGCCCCGCTGAACTCCTCGACCTCGCTGATCGCAAGGGTGACATCACGCCGGGACTGGACGCCGACCTCGCGCTCGTCGACCTCGGCGCCTCACGGGCCGCGGATCCCTCGTGGCTCGGGACGAACTCCGACTATTCGCTCTTCGGGGATGAGCCGCTCAGCGGCTGGCCCCGGCATGTCCTCGTGCGCGGCGATTTCGCGGTGCGCGATCATCGGATCGTCGCGGCGCCCGGCTCCGGGCGGTACGTGCGATCCGCGACGCAGGAAGGAGGCGATCGTCGATGACGACGCGCCAGCAGCAGAACCTCACGGTGCTCCAGGACTACTTCGCCGCGATGCGAGAGGGCGGTCCGGCCGCAGCTGCTCGCTACTACGCGCCGGACGTCGAACTCGTCGTCCCGGGTTCGCATCCGGCGTCGGGAACCTATCGCGGGATGGAGGGCATCGGTCGCTTCGGCGCGGCCATGGCCGGCATCACCGGCGGCACCTTCCGCCTCGCACCGATCGAGTTGTTCGCGAGCGATGAGCGCGTCGTCACGTATGCGACGGCGAGCGCGACGATCGACGGTCGCGACGTCTCCTGGAACCGCGTCATCGTGACCGAGATGCGCGACGGACTCTTCGGTCGGCTCCAGTTCTTCGAGGACGATCAGTCCGCGGTCGACGAGGCGCTGGGCGCGGGGCCCGCGTGACGTCGCGGATTCTCCGCGCCGAGCTGGCGTTCCTCGACGACGAGTGGGTCGCCGACGGGGCGATCACGGTCGACGGCGACCTCATCGTCGATGCGGGACCCGCCGCCGAGGTGATCGCCCGCACCCCTGCCGCCGCGGTCGAACAGCTCGCCGACGCCATCCTGCTGCCGGGCGGCGTCAACGGCCACGGGCATACGTTCCAGGCGCTCGTCCGAGGGTTCGGAGACGACCTGCCGTTCGGGGAATGGATGGGGTCGCTCGTCCACCCGACCGCCGCGAGGCTCGACGCCCACGGGATCCGCGTCGGCGCGCGCTATGACCTCGTCGAGATGCTCCGCATGGGCATCACGACCGCCGTCGAGTACTTCTACCTGCACGACCGCACGAACGAGAATGCCGTGCCCGTCTTCGAAGCGGCCAGGGAGGTGGGGCTCCGCCTGGTGTTCGCGAGGTGCATGTTCGACGCCGACCCCGGTCCTGAGCGGTATCGGGAGACCCCCGAGCTCTACGAGCGGAACTTCCGGGAGTTGCGCGCGGCGACCGAGGGCGATCCGTTCCTCCACGTGCAGCCCGCGCCGCACTCGGTCTTGGGGGCGAGCGAGCACATGCTGCGTCTCGGGTCCGCCCTCGCCGCGGAGTTCGACGCGCCGCTTCACGTGCATACGGCGGACAGCCAGGGCGAAGTCGACGTCTCGCTGCAGCGGTTCGGTCAGAGCCCCGTGGCGCGGTTGCGGGCGGCCGGTGCCCTCGACGAGAGGACGCTCGCCGTGCATGCGGTGCGCGTCACGGACGACGACCTCGACATCCTCGCCGCGTCGGGGGCGAGCGTGGTGCACAATCCGTCGACGAACGCATTCCTGGCGGGCGGGGTCATGCCCCTCGCCGGCATGCTCGAGCGCGGCATTCCGGTCTGCCTCGGGACGGATGCGGCGGGCGCGAACAGCCGCCAGTCGCTCTTCGAGGAGATGCGGATGGCCTCGCTCCTCGCCAAGGCGACGACGCGGGATGCCCGGTCGGTGACCGCGCTCGACGCCCTCCGAATGGGCACCTCTGCCGGCGGTCGGGCTCTGCGCCTGCCGGTCGGTCGGCTCGCCCCGGGGTTCTGGGCCGACTGGGTCGTTCTCGACACGACGGCACCCTCGTTGCGCCCTCGGCGGACGGTGACCCAGAACGTGGTCTATTCGATGCTTCCCGAGGCGATCGCCAGCGTCGTCGTCGGCGGCCGCGAGGTCGTGCGAGGCGGTGAGGTGCTCACGGTCGATGCGCGGGAGGTCGCGGACGATGTCGACCGGCTCACCGCGGACTGGGTTCCTCTGAGCGGCGTGCACCCCCCGCTCACGCCTCGCTAGAGTCACGCGTGTGAGCTACGAGACGACCGGGTCCGATGCCGACGATCGCGCGCGCACGGCGCCACAGTTCGACGAGAGCGAGCTGGGACGCACGATCCGCGGGCTGCGCAAGCGAAGCGGGATGTCGCTCAAGGAGCTCGCCGGGGTGAGCGGCGTGTCGGTGAGTTTCCTCTCCCAGGTCGAACGCGGCGCCACGAGTCCCTCGATCTCGAGCCTCATGCGCATCGCACACGCCCTCGGGGGGACGATCGGTAGTCTTCTCGACTCGAAGTCGGCGAGTCGGCTCGTGCGCCGCGGGGAAGGCCCCCGTCTCGTGCACTCGGGCGGTGAATGGGATGAGGCGCGTCTCACCCCTCGAGAGTTCTCGCACCTGCAGGTCATCCGCTCGACCTTGACCCCGGGAGGTTCGACTGGCGAAGAGGCGATCGTGTACCCGACGGCGGAGACCTCGATGATCGTGGAGTCCGGTCGCCTGCGGGTGGATCTCGATGGCGAGATCTTCTCGCTCGAGGAGGGCGACTGTCTGTCGTTCGACCCGTCGGTGCCGCACACGTTCAGCAACCCCGACCAGGTTCCGTGCGTCATCCTCTTCGCGAGCGCTCCTCCCTCTTACTGAGCCGTCGCGCCGGACGTTACGCGCAGGTTTCCGTCGTTACGTCGCGATTACAGTTTTGATTCAACTCTTTACAGTGCTGCTTGTCCGGTATAGGTTCGCGGAAATGCAGTAGTAGTTCACTTCTGCAAGTCTCCGCTACCCCACAACGCACAGGAGAACGACATGAACCACACCACCTCCGCTCGCGGCTGGCGCCGCCTCGCGGGAATCGCCGTCGCGGCCGCCGGCTCGGTCGCCCTTGTCCTCACCGGATGCAGCGCCGCACCCGAGACGGACGGCGGCGACGGCACGGCCGACTTCGGCGAGCTGACGATGCAGCTGTCCTGGGTCAAGAACGTGGAGTTCGCCGGCGAGTACTTCGCCGACGACCTCGGCTACTTCGAGGAGGCGGGCTTCTCGTCCGTGACCTTCGTCGCGGGTCCCGCCCCGACGGCCGCGATCGTCGCCTCCGGCCAGGCGCTCGTCGGCATCTCGGACCCCACGCGCGTCGCACCGGCGATCGCCAACGAAGGCGCGCCGGTCAAGATCATCGCGAACCAGTACCAGCGCAGCCCGTTCTCGATCCTCTCGCTCGCCGAGGGGGGCAACATCGAGACCCCGGCGGATCTGGTCGGCAAGCGCATCGGCATCCAGACGGGCAACGAGCCGCTGTTCTACGCGCTGCTCGACGCCAACGACATCGCCCGTGACAGCGTGACGATCGTGCCCGTCGAGTACGACCCGTCGCCGCTCACCACCGGCGACGTCGACGGCTTCCTCGCCTACGTCACCAACGAGTCGGTCATCCTCGAGGCGCAGGGCTACGACGTCGTCAACCTCCTCTACGCCGACAACGGGCTGCCTCTCGTCGCCCACAGCATCGTCGCGAGCCAGGAGAGCATCGACACGAACCGTGACGCGCTCAAGGCCTTCCTGTACGCCTCGATCCGCGGCTGGAAGGACGCGCTCGCCGACCCGGACGAAGCGGCCCGTTACGCCGTCGAGGTCTATGGGTCGGACCTCGGACTCGACCTCGACCTCGAGCGGGGCCAGGCGGTCGCCGCGACGGACTTGATCGTCGACGGCGATGTCGAGACCGACGGCCTCTTCACGATCTCGGCTGACCGCGCGCAGGAGGTTGTCGACCTCCTCAACGAGATCGGCATCACCATCACGGTCGACGAGCTGTTCGACTTCTCGCTCCTGGCGGAGGTGTTCGAGGAGCACCCCGAACTCCTCGACTGACGCGAAGGTCGCCAGAATCACACTCATGAACAGTTCGGTTCACCTCGGCAGGGGGGTCGTCGGCGACGGCGGCCCCCCGGCCACGGGTCTCACGCTCCACGGTCTCACCAAGACCTTCTCCACTCGGCGGGGAGACGTCGTCGCCCTCGACGGTGTCGACCTCCACACCGACCGCGGCACGTTCCTGTCACTGCTCGGTCCGTCGGGATGCGGCAAGTCGACCATCCTGCGCATCCTCGCCGGCCTCGAGAGGGCGACGTCCGGCACGGCGATGGTCGATGGCATGGACGCCGGCACCCTCCGGTCTCAGCACAAACTCGGCGTCGCATTCCAGGACTCCGCGCTACTGCCGTGGCGCACCGTCGAAGCCAACATCCGGTTGCCGTTCGAGGTGGCCGGGGCGACGCCCGACCGCGACTACATCCGGGAACTGATCGAACTGGTCGGTCTCGCCGGATTCGAGAAGGCGCGCCCCGCGCAGCTCTCGGGCGGGATGCGCCAGCGTGCCTCGATCGCACGCGCCCTCGTGATGCGTCCGTCGGTGCTTCTGCTCGACGAGCCGTTCGGGGCGCTCGACGACATGACGCGGCAGCGGCTCAACCTCGAGCTGCTGAGGATCTGGGCCGAGAAGCCGGCGACGACCCTCATGGTCACTCACGGCATCAGCGAGGCGATCTTCCTCTCGGATCGAGTCGCGGTGATGTCGGCGCGGCCCGGACGGATCGTCGAAGTCATCGACGTCGACCTCCCGAGTCCGCGCACGCCGGACATCATGCGCACCCCTGAGTTCCACGCGCTTCACGACCGTGCGTCGGAGCTCCTCTTCGGCGCGCACGGCGCGGCGCTCGACGACTCATGAACACGCGCGGCAACCGGTCGCGGCTCCGGGGGACGCTCGTCGGCCTCTCGGGCCTCGCCGCCGTCATCGCGGTCTGGTGGGTCTCCGCCGAGACGGTCTTCGCCCGTGTCGGCGTGACGCCGAGTGGGAGCGGGGGCAGCATCCCGAACCCGGCCGAGGTCGTGGGGGCGCTCGTGGACGGCGGTTTCGGCTACTTCTCACGTCACGTGGTCGCGACCGGTCGGGAGGCGGTCATCGGCTTCGGCTGGGGGGTGGGGATTGCGCTCGTGCTGTCGCTCGTCGTGGTTCTGGTGCCGCGCCTCGAGCGCTCGATCACCCAGGTCGCGATCGTGAGCTACTGCATCCCGATCGTCGCCATCGGACCGATCGTCCGCGTCATCAGCGGAGCTCCTGGGCCCGGGGAGCCGTCCGGAACGGCCGTCTTCCTGGCTGCGATGCTCGTGGTGTTCACCACCTTGCTGGGCGGTCTGCTCGGTTTGAGAGCGGCCGACCGCGCGTCGCTGGAGATCGTCGCCGTCTACGGCGGTGGTCGCCTGCGGCAGTTCACGAAGGTGCGCGCCATCGCGGCACTGCCGGCCTTCCTCAACGCACTCAAGATCGCCGCGCCCCTCGCCTTCCTCGGCGCGATCATCGGGGAGTACCTCGGAGGTGTCGACGTGGGGATCGGGCCTGCGCTCGTGAACGCGCAGCAGAGCCTCCAGGCGCCGCGCGCATGGGCCCTCGCGCTCGTGACGGGAGCGGTCTCCGGAGCCGGCTTCGCGGCAATCGCCATCGTCTCGCGGTTCGTGACGCCCTGGACGCGGGGGGTGCGCTCGTGAGCGCCCCGACCCGCAGCATGGCGGCGGTGCGGGGGGCCGGCACGCTCACGCGCACGGTCCGGGGCATCGGGCGGGCCGCGCTCACCGGTCTCGGCACGATCGCCGTGATCCTGCTCATCTGGTGGGGTTCGCTCGCGCTCCTGCGCGTGCCCGGCTTCGTCGGCAAGGGTCCCCAGGACGTGTGGGCGTACCTCTTCACCGTCCCGGCCGCGAGCGACAACCGCGCCTTCGTGCTCGCCCGACTCGGGGAGACCCTCGTGGATGCCGCGATCGGATTCTCCTTCGGGCTCGGCGCGGCGCTCCTGCTGGCCGCCGTGTTCCTGCTGGTGCGGCCGGTCGAGCAGGCGCTCATGCCACTCATGCTCGTGCTGCAATCGATCCCGCTCATCGCGCTCGCGCCGATCATCATCCTCATCTTCGGCCGCGACCTCGCCACGGTCGCGGTCATGGGTGCATTGGTCGTCGTGTTCCCCGCGCTCGTGACCATCGTGTTCGGTCTGAGATCGGCGTCGCCGTACATGGTCGAACTCGTTCAGGTCTATGGCGGGACTTCCATGACGGTGCTGCGCAAAGTGTCGCTGCCGAGCGCGTTCCCGGCACTGTTCGCCGCGATCCGGATCGCGGTGCCCGGGTCGATCACGGGGGCGCTCGTCGTCGAGTGGCTGGCGACAGGGGACGGCGTCGGCCGCGCGATCATCGCGGCGGTCGCGCAGGCCAAGATGTCCGAGGTCTGGACGCTCGCTGCCGTCGTCACACTCACGTCCATCGTGCTCTATTCGATCGCGTCGGCGCTGGAGTCGACGGTGCTCGCCCGAGTCGGGATGGAGCGCTCGGATCAGTGACCGGAGTGCGCTCGGGTCGGGCGGCTCGAGCGCACTCCTATCCGGCACACTTCACGAGTGCGCATCGCGATCCTCGGGGCGGCGCTCCTCGTCGTGGGGGGTGTCGCCCTCCTCACGGGCATCCTTCCGACCGCCGACGCACTCGCCGTCGCGGAACGGGTGTGGCCGATCCTGCTGTTCGCGGTGGCGATCACGGTCGTCGCCGAGCTCGCCGCCGAAGCCGGAGTGTTCACGTTCCTCGCCGAGCGTCTCGCCCCCCTCGGCCTCGGACGCGCGTGGCTGCTCTGGCTGCTCGTCGTCGTGCTCGCGGTGGCGTGCACGATCTTCCTGTCCCTCGACACGACGGCCGTGCTGCTCACGCCGGTGGTGGTGCTCGTCGCCCGCCACAACGGCCTGCCGCCGCTGCCGTTCGCGCTCACGACGGTGTGGCTCGCGAACACGGCGTCGCTGCTGCTGCCCGTCTCGAACCTCACCAACCTGCTCGCCGAGCACGCGCTCGGCTTCCGCGACCCGGGCCGCTTCGCCGCCCTCATGGTCGCGCCCGGCGGTCGTCGCGGTGATCGTGCCGTGCGTCGCGATCGCCGTCGTCGCCCGTCGCGCGCTCGCGGCGCGGTACCTCCCCGCGCCGGCCGAGCCGGTCGCCGACCGTCCGCTGTTCACCCTGTCGGCGGTCGTGCTCGTCGTGCTGCTGCCGCTGCTCGTGTCCGGGATGCCGGTGTGGCTGCCCGCGACCGTCGCCGCCGCGGTGCTGACGGTCGCCTTCCTCATCCGCCGCCGGCGCGCGCTACGGGTCGACCTCGTGCCGTGGCAGATCGTCGTGTTCGCGAGCGGCCTCTTCCTCGTCGTCGAAGCGGCCCACGCGGTCGGGCTCACCGGCATCCTCCAGGTCGTCGCGGGCGAGGGCGACGATCCGCTCGCGCTCCTGCAGCTCGCGTTCGCCGGCCTCGTCGGCGCAAACGCGATCGACAACCTGCCCGCCTACCTCGCGCTCGAACCGGCCGCGGCATCCCCTGCCCGCATCGCGGCGCTGCTCGTCGGCGTCAACGCCGGCCCGCTCATCACCCCGTGGGCGTCGCTCGCCGTGCTGCTGTGGCACCGCCGTCTCGTCACCCTCGGCGTCGAGCTGCGGTGGTCGCGCTACATCCTCCTCGGATCGTCGTCGCACCGATCACCGTCGCGCTCGCGACTCTGGCGCTCGCCGCCGCGCAGGGATGATAAAGTCGTCAGGTTGTCGGCTCGCGAGAGCGGCGACATGCGCCCGTAGCTCAATGGATAGAGCATCTGACTACGGATCAGAAGGTTAGGGGTTCGAGTCCCTTCGGGCGCACCGATTCGGGTTCGTGCGGCGTCACCGTCGCAGCCATCCTGTGACGCGCGCCCAGACCGCGGCGCGACGCTCCCGGCGGCGTTGGACGGCGAGTTCCCGCGCGGCGGCTCGGCGTTCCTCCTCGCGGATCGCCTCCCGCGTCGCGGCGAGCAGCTGCTCGGGGTAGGCGTCGGCGTAGATGTCGATGTGCGGCATGGTTCCTCCCGTGGGGTTCTCGTGAGATCGACGATCGGGACGGGTCGGATTCGACCTCCGCGGCCGACGGTAGGAGTGCGAGCGCGCTCGAAGTCAAACCCGCTGGACCTCGAGCGCGCTCGAAGTCGTACGGTGGCGACATGGACGGCTACACGATCGACGAGGTCGCCGAGCTCACGGGCCTCAGCAAGCACACGCTGCGCTACTACGAGCGCGAGGGGATGCTGCCGCCGATCGCGAAGGCGACGAGCGGCCACCGCCGCTACAACGACGACGACCTCGGGTGGGTGCGCTTCCTGCAACTGCTGCGCGGCACCGGGATGCCGATCCGCGAGGCGAAGGAGTTCGTCGCCCTCACCTGGGCGGGCGACCACACCATCCCGCTGCGGGTCGAGGTGCTCTCGACCTATCGCGCCGCGCTGCGCGAGCGGCTCGCCCGCGACGTCGAGCACCTCGCCGCCCTCGACCGCAAGATCGACATCTACGCCGGGATGCTCGCCGCGCGCGACGCCACGCCCGAGGATGTCACCGGAGCACCCGCGCAGACCGCGACCCGCTAGTCGCCGCACGCGCTGCTAGCGTGGGGCCACCATGACGTCAGAGAAGACCCGATTCTCGGTCGCCGCGGGCATCGCCGTCGTCTCCGTGACGGCGCTGCTGCTTTCCGCTTCGCCCGCTGCCGCGACCTCGATCGCGGCCTCCCCCGTCCGAGCCGTCGCGGCCGCGCCCCCCTTCGTCGCGTGCTCGCCCGAAGAGATCCGGGCGACCCAACGCTGGTGGATGTTCGGTCACCGCGCGATCCTCGACTTCGGCGTCTCGGGAAGCGACGTCGACGTCGCCCTTAACGCCATGACGACCGACTCGTCCGAGGGCACCACGGTCGTAACCGACATGGCGGGCGAGCTGCAGTTCTACTCCAACGGACTGACCGTCTGGAACCGCGATCACGACGTGATGGAGAACGGCTCGGGTCTCCTAGCCGCTCCCTCGGCGACGCAGACCGTCGCCGCCTTCCCGTCGCTCTCGCGGCCGGGCATCTACTTCGTCGTCTCGAACGGCGGCGCGAGCGAGTCCGGCGGCGTCGGACCGCTGCGTTACTCCGAGGTCGACATGAGCCTCGACGGCGGGCTCGGCGCCGTCACGTCGGCCAAGAACGTGCTGCTCGATGGCGGCGCGAGCACCGCGACCGAGGGCATGACGGCGGTGCCCAATGCCGACGGCACGGGCTTCTGGGTCATCACAGCGACGGGCGGCTCGGTCACCGGGAACACGAACATGGTCGCCCACGAGTTCGACGGCGACGGGCCGACGGGCACGATCGTGCGCAGCCCCATGTCGACCGCGAATGGCAACCAGTTCGGCACTCTCAACCTCAGCCCTGACATGACGCGCATCGTGCAGCACCTCGGCAGCTCAAGCGGCGGGGCCGGTCAGCTGCGCCTCCTCGAGCTGGATGCCGAGACCGGCGAGATCGACGAGCTCGTCACCTGGGCGTCCCCGACCGGTGCCGGTCGAGGCAGCAACGCCTACTCGGCCGACTTCTCGCCCGACGGACGCTGGGTCTACGCGACCCGTATCTTCGGAGGCGGCAAGCTCTTCCGCTACGACACCGAGACCTACACGACGGCTGCTGAACTGCAGGACAACGTCGAGCTGATCGGCGACATCGGCACGTTCGGCGGCCAGGTGAAGCGCGCGCCCGACGGCAAGATGTACGTCGCGAGCTACGGGGCGACGAGCCTTGGCGTGGTCACGGATCCGGACGACGTCGACGACCCCGGCTATGTCGCGGCAAGCCTTCCCCTCGCGCCGGGCAGCACCGTGCGCTTCGGGCTGCCTCAGACGGCGACGGGATGCCCCGTGCCCCTCACGGCGCCCAGCAACCTGATGGTCACGCCGGCCGGCTTCGACGAGCTCGACCTCGCCTGGAGCGCGCCGGTCGACGACGACGGCGACACGCTCGTCGGCTACCGCATCGAGCGCAGCCTCGACGGTTCGACGTGGAGCGTCGTCGTCGCGGACACCGCGTCGACCGGGACGACCTACACCGACACCGGGCTCGACCCCTCGACCGAGTACTCCTACCGGGTGTTCGCGATCTTCACGGGCGAGACGAGCGGTGCCTCCAACGTCGCCAAGGGCACGACGGGCAGCGAGGCTCCCGTGTGCGCCGACGCCAACGTCGACTGCTACCCGAGCCCGGTGACGGGGCACGATGTCGTGCTCGAGCTCGACCCCGCGTGTGAGGTGCAGTCCGCGACCTCCACCCCGGCCTCCGCGCTTGCCACGGCCGACCCCGCGCCGTTCGAGTATCCCGTGGGTCTGCTGGAGTTCGTCGCCGACTGCGGAACGCCCGGGTTCACGACGACGGTGACGCAGCTCTACTTCGACACCGCCGACGACGACTTCGTGGTGCGCAAGCACTTTTCGGCGACGGGGGAGTTCCGAACGATCGCGGATGCCGACATCCTCGAGACGACGGTGAACGGCCGTGCGGTGCTCAAGGTCACGTTCGAGATCACCGACGGCGGCACGCTCGACGCCGACGGTCTCGCCGACGGCGTCATCACCGACCCGGCGGGTCCGGCGAATTCGACGGTCGGAGCGCCCCGCACGGGTGCAGGGCCCACCGCCCCGGCGGCGCTCCCGTGGGTCGCGATCGTGCTCGGATCGGCGATGCTCGCAGCGGCCTTCGTGGTCGGGCGCCGACGCCTGCGCCGCTCGTGAACCGAGCGCGCGTCACCCTCGCCGTGCTTGCGGGCGCGGCGGGCGTCGCGCTCGTCATCGGCGGTGCGGCCGCGCTGCGCATCGCGGAGCCGCCACCCGTCGTCGCCCTCCCGACGACGACGATCGTCCACTCCGTCTACGATCCGGACGAGGCGCCGACCGACTCCGCGTGTGCGGAGCACACGGCGGCGTCCGGGGAGCCGCGGCACGTCGCGCTTCCGAGCATCGGCGCGGACGGATGCGTCGTGAACGTCGGCATCGATCAGCACGACCGCATCGCGGTGCCCGGCAACATCCACCTCGCCGGCTGGTTCGTCGACAGCGTCGCACCGGGCGGCCGCGGCAACAGCATCCTCGTCGGGCATGTGGTCGGCCGAACCGGCGGCGGGATCTTCGAGCGCCTGCGCGACCTGCGCGCGGGCGACACCGTGCGGGTCGAACTCGGAGCCGGCGACGTGCGGGAGTTCGTCGTGCGCACGGTCGACTCCTATCGGGTCGCTGAGACCGCGGCCGAGCAGTTCCGCCAGCTCGACGGGGTCGAGCGCCAACTCACTCTCATCACGTGCGGGGGCGCCTACGACGCCGACGCGGCCGGGTACGACCATCGCGTGGTCGTGCGGGCGGAGGCGGTCGCGCCCTGAGCCGGCTCGTCAAGCCCTTCCCGCGCGCCGGAGACCGGACGTACCGTCGACGCATGAGCGATCCGCGCACCGATGCGAACGACCCCGGCGAGAACGCCACCGGCAGCCAGTCCGGCGACCATCCCGACTGGAGCCTCGTCGACTCCGGCCAGTCCGACGACATCGAGAACAGCCTCACCGGCCAGGGGGTCTCCGACCGCGAGACGGCGGACGACATCCGCGAGGCTGATGAATCTTAGTCGTTCGGGGCCGAAAGCGAACCCCCCTCGACAGGATGCCGTCGAGGCCGAAGCTCCCCGGTAAATTGGGGGAGTGGAGCCCCTACCGACGCCTGTCGACGTCCTGAGTCGCAACAACGTCGTCGTCTCCGGGCTGCCGCATGGCCGGCCGATCGTGTTCGCGCATGGCTACGGCTGCAGCCAGGAGATGTGGCGCTTCGTCGCTCCCGGCTTCGAGGCCGACCACCGCGTCGTGCTCCTCGACCACGTCGGCGCCGGAAAGTCCGATCGCTCCGCGTACCGCCCCGGCAAGTACGACGCCCTCGACGGCTACGCGGCCGATCTGCTCGAGATCCTCGACGCCCTCGATCTGCGCGACGCGATCGTCGTCGGCCACTCGGTGAGCGCGATGATCGCCGTGCTCGCCGCCAACCGTGACGCCTCCCGCATCGGGGCCCTCGTGCTGCTCGGCCCGTCGCCGCGCTACGTCGACGACGTCGGCTACACGGGCGGCTTCAGCCAGCAGGCGATCGACGACCTGCTCGACCAGCTCGACGCCAACCACGTCGGATGGTCGCGCGCGATGGCGCCGGTGATCATGGCCAACCCCGACCGCGCCGAGCTCGCCGCCGAGTTGAGGGAGAGCTTCTGCGCGGTCGACCCGACGATCGCGCGGCACTTCGCCCGCGTGACGTTCCTCTCCGACAACCGACGAGACCTCTCCGACGTGCGCGTGCCGACCCTCGTGGTGCAGACCGAGAACGACGTCATCGCGCCGCGCGAGGTCGGCCTCTTCGTGCACGCGGCCATCGCCGGATCCCGGTTCGTCGAACTCCCCGTCTCAGGTCACGTGCCGCACCTCGCCGGTCCCGACCACGTCGTCGCCGCGATCCGGACGTTCGTACGACACGAGCGGGAGCCGGCCGTTGCCTGAACACGAGGATTTCGAGGAGCTCTACCACGACGCCCCCGTCGGCTACTTCACGACGCGACTCGACGACCGCATCACGCGCGTCAACCGCCGCTTCCTGGAGTGGACCGGCTACGACGAGTCGGATGTCGTGGGCAAGCGGTTCGTCGACCTGCTCGACGCGGGCACCCAGCTCTACTACGAGACGCGACACGTGCCGGTGCTCCACCTGGAGGGCGAGACCCGCGAGGTGGTGCTCGGCATCCGTCGGAAGGACGGGGCGGTGCTTCCGATCCTCATCAACTCCGTGCTCGTGCTCGGCGCCGACGACAAGCCCCGCCTCGTGCGCTCGGCGGTGTTCGACGCGACCGAGCGCAGCCAGTACGAGCGCGACCTCGTCGCCGCCCGACGGGCCGCCGAGTCGGCCGCCGCGCGCGTGCAGGTGCTGCAGAACGCCTCGCAGCAGTTCGCCGAGAGCACGACGCAGTCGGAGCTCGCGGAGGCTCTCAACCGCATCGTCGCGGATGCCCTCGTGGCGACGGTCTCGTGCGTCGCGACCGTCGACGACGCGGGAGAACTCGAGGTGATCGCGGGCGTCAACCCGCTGGAGGGCCTCTACCAGCGCGGTCACCCGCGCCCGGGACCGGATTCCCTCGTGCAGCGTCGCCCGCTGCTGTTCGCCGCGCAGGACGACCTCGTCGACGACTACCCCGAGATCGCCGCCGCGATGCGCACGGCGCGCCTCGAAGGGCTCGCGACCTTCCCGCTCCTGCGTGATCAGGCGCCGTTCGGCATCGTGGCGGCGTTCTTCGCCCGCCGCCGGGAACTCGAGCCGGATGCCGTGGCGCTCGTGCAGGCGATCGCGCGGCAGGCGGCGCAGACCCTCGCCCGCATCCGCCTGCAGGACGAGCTCGCCCACCTGGCCCTGCACGACCAGCTCACGGGGCTCGCCAACCGTGCCCTCCTGCGCGAGCACATCGACGCCGCGCTCTCGGGCAGCGAACGCACGACGCGCCCCGTGGCGATGATGTTCCTCGACCTCGACGGGTTCAAGCCCGTCAACGACCGACTCGGACACACCACGGGCGACGAGGTGCTGCGCGAGGTGGCCGCGCGGCTGCGTGCGGTTGTGCGTGACAGCGACGTGATCGGCCGGTTTGGCGGAGACGAATTCATCGTGCTCTGCCCCGACACCGACGACGAGCAGGCGGCGACGATCGCCGAGCGTCTGCGAGAGATCGTCGAGGAGCCGATGCCCTGGTTGCCGACCGGATTCGGGGTCTCGGCGAGCGTCGGCGTCGTCGTGCACCGCGCGGTGCCCGGAACGCGTCCGACTACCGACCACCTGCTCGAACTCGCCGACGCGGAGATGTACCGGGCGAAGAACGCCGGACGCAACCGGGTGAGTCTCGCCGGCTCGACGCCGACCGCGGATCAGACGGTGACGGGCTCCTCGACCGGGTCGGGCGTCGAGCGCTCGTAGCCCGGACCCTCCGCGGGGATGCCGTGCTTGTCGAGCGCCGACTCGACGATCGTGAGCCCCTCCATGCCGGGGAGCTTCGCGATGTGCGAGTCGATGTCGCGGATGAGGCGCCGCCCCTCGGTGCCGCCGAACAGCTGCCCCATCACGTGCTTCACCTCCGACTCCGAGGAGATGCCGGAGCCGACCGGCGCCCACGCCTTGCGCAGGGCGAAACGGGCGATGACCTGCGCCTTCTTGCTCTTCGCGAGGCGATCGCGGGCCTGCGTCGCGTAGAAGGCGACGTGCTTGGTCTCCTGCTGCGCGATGCGCTTGAGCAGTTCGGCGAGCACGGGGTGGTTCTCCTGCTTCGCCATGCGGTGGTAGGCGGCGTTCGCCGACCACTCGTTCGCGGCGCCCCACGCCATGTGCACGGCGACGAAGTCGTTGCCGACGAGGCCGCCGAGCAGCGACTGCTTGATCGGGTCGAGGCGGTCCTTCCAGCCGAGCTTCAGACGCGTCGCCTTCAGCTCGTCGTAGTCGACCGTGATGCCGTGCTTGCCGAGCACGGCGGCGAGCGCCTCGCCGTGCCAGAACTCCTCGCGGTTCCACATCGTCATGA